>NZ_JBEZDE010000056.1:0-30339 GCF_040648115.1 Nocardia sp. NPDC049190 | reverse complement strand
ACCGCCGAACCACTCATCACCACACCAGCAACCACCAAAGCCGAGACGGTCATCGGAGCAGAAATACGCATTCGACCACACCCATCCTCGACGTCCTCCGCGCGTCTGAAACGGGTGAGTTCGTATGGGAGACAACGGCGCCTTTGTCTGCGAAGCCGAAGCTGTCAACCCACCCGATCCCGCACGGGGAAGCGAACACTCGATAACATACGGTACACAAATGCCGTGTACATCGAGTATGGATCTGAAAACTTGGGATAACTTGCGCGGCGCGGCAGCCTTGTCATCCAGAGTACCGGTCCGTGCGGTAGCGCGACATCGGGTGGATTCACGCGGTAGTGGCACCGAACAGGCAAGGCCCACAACAGGTCACAGTGGCTCCGTGCGGCCATACCCCGCGTAGCACAGGTCAGCCTCCACACCGCGAGCACCGTCGGCAGGGATCGCGCTGCTCCTCGAACCGCGCCAGTTCCGTTGTCGGCTCGATGTTCTCGAGTAGCTGGTCGGGACTGCCAGGGCGACCCACCCCCTCGACAGGATCCCACCGGTACCGAACGATTCGGGGTAGGCCCCCGGGCCGGCTACGTGTCGTCTCGAATCCGCCCCGCCGCGAGTTCCTGCCGCCCGATACGTCTCAACCGCCTCACGACCGGCGCGGACGCCGTGGGCGCCGCGCGGCTTCCTCGGCCACCATGGCTCGCCGGGCGGCGGGAACAAGAACCAGGATGTCCTCGCGCGAGCCGATCATGAGTTTCTGCAGGATCGCGGCCATCTGAGCGTCGACGGTCTTGAAGGAACTGCCACGCCGCGCGGCGATCGCGGTGTTGGTCCACCCCGCTGCCGCCAAGACCGCGACCTCCTGCTCGGCCGTCGACAACTCCTGCCATGGCGACGGGCGCTGCCGCCGCACCGGATGGTCGACCGGCAAGCGGTCCAATGACAGTGTGCCCAATGCCAACTGGGCCACCTCGAACTCGGGCCGCAGCAGCGTCCCCTCACGCTCGCCCACCGCGAACGCCTCCGCGCCGAGTACCTCGCGGGCGACCGCGATGGCGGCGGCGGTCTCCGTGGCGAACGGTCCCAGATTCGCGATATCCACGCCCAGTCGCTGCCGCAGTGCGGCAACGCCTCCGATGAGCCGCGCGATGTCGCGGGCCCGCTCCTGCACGACGTCGGACCGCTCGGCGCCCGCGTCGGCGATCAGGCGCGCCAGCGACCACGCCCGGACGTGGATCGCCCACACCGCGCCCCACTGATCACGCATCGCGAGTTGGCTCGCCAGCGTCGTCCGTCCCACAGCCAGAGCTTGTTGCGGATCGCCGTGCTTGGTCAATGCGATTGCCCAGGCCAATTCGGCCCATGATTCGGCCCACCGCGCTCCAGAGTGTTCCGCGTTGCCCAGGTGCCGCCGGGCGATGTCGAGCGCCTGCACCGCCGTGCCGAGAAACGCGGCGGCCAGTGCCTCGAACAGTTCACTCATCGCCGCGCCGCCGCGGTCGCCGAGCGCGGCGAATTTCGCCCGTGCCCGGGCGAATACGGAGATCGCGCGGAAGTCGCACCGGACGAGCATCAGCTCGCTGCCCCTGGTGAATTCCACCACCGCGGGCAGCCCGAGATCGCGCTCGGGATGCTCGCGCCAGCCCTCGCGAGTCGCCGGATCCGGCACACAAACAGCGACGCACTCGTCGAGCATGCGCGCGGCGTCCTCGTGCACGCCCTGGCACATGCTGATCCACCCGATCAGCGACATCGCGGCGATCTGCAAATCGACCGGCTGTGGGTCGAGGTCGCGGGTGGCGGCGAGGGTGCGCTCGGCCCAGCGGCGTGGCTCGCGTAGCGACCCTGTGAAGAACGGGATACGCAAGGCGATGAGCCCGACCGCGATCTCCAAACCGACAGCGGCCTCCCCGGGCGCGCCGAGGCCGCCCTCGATGGCGCACGCCAAGTTGTCCCATGCCGCCCGGGCCCAGTCCAGCAGATCCTGTTCGGCCGGTCCGAACCATTCGGCCTGTGCCTCGGCGACCTTGTCCCGGTAGTAACGGCGGTGCCGAGCCGCCACCCGGACTTCTTCGTCGCCGCGTTCCCGCAGTCGCTGTTGGGCGAACACTCGAAAACTCTCCAGCAGCGAATAGCGCACCGTGGTCGCCGTCAGGTGGACCGAGACCAGCGATTGATCAGCGAGCCGCTCGAGCAGGTCCTCGACATCGGCGCGCGCGAGACCATCGCGGTCGTCGTCCGCGCACACCACCTCGATCGCCTCCAGCTCGGCGCCCACGTCGAGACCGGATGTGCCCTCGTCCTCGTGGCCGACGTCGTAGCCGGCCGCGAACACCGACAGCCGATCGAACAGCAGACGCTCCTTGTCCCCGCACAGGTCGTAGGACCAGGCGATGACGTCGCGAATGCCCTGGTGTCGTTCGCCGGCGCCTACCCGGGGCCCATGCGCCCAGCGCAGTCGCCGGTCGCCTGCCTCCCCGCTGAGGTCGCGCAATATCGTCGTCAGCGGTTGCCGACGCAGCCGCGCGGCAGCCAACCGAATGTAAAGCGGGTGGTTGTGCACATGCCGACAGATCGCAATGGTCTGTTCGACATCGCGGTCGGCGATGGTGTGCCCGATCAGGCCCGCGCGTTGCCGGAACAAGGTCAGTGCCTGTTCCTGGGACAACGCCGGCACCGGCACCAGCTGCTCGTCGATCCAGCCGATCGCCTCGCGGCTGGTGGCGAGCACGGTGAGTCCGGGTACTGCGTCGAGCAGGTCGGCGATCACCCGACCCGCCCCGTCCAGGACGTGTTCGCAGTTGTCCATCACGAGGATCGTCTGCACGGCGCGGCCGACGGCGTCGGTTCGGGCGAGCGTGGCGATCACCGCATCCCACGCCGACCGTCCGGAGAAATCCGCGGCCACCAGCGACTGCGCGAGTTCCTCTTCGACCGCCGAGGCATCGGAGCCCCTGGACAGCCGGGCCAGGCGCACCCAGTGCACCGGCACTCGCCGTGCCTTGTGCAGGCGGTGCGCGGCCTCCGTCGCCAACCGAGTCTTGCCGATCCCGCCCACGCCGATCAGGGTGACCAGCCGGGTGGAGCCGAGCAGCAATATCCCGATCTTCTCCAACTCGCGGTCGCGGCCGACGAAATCGCTGGTGGCCGGTGGAGGACCTGGACCCGACGCACGTTCTACCGACACACCCATGCAGCGTAGTCGGGCCACGGCGACGGAATGCAGGAGAATGGGGGTTCGGCAAAGATCCGGTACGCACGCGAGGCGGACGGCCTCTACCGATGTGCCACACCCACCTATTCGCCGACGATTTCGCTGTACCGCAGTCGATCTCCGACCGAAAGGACCTGCAGTGGCACAAATACAAATCCTCGGAGCGGGGGAATGCGGGTTACCCCTCGCCCATCAGCTCCTGCGTGGCGGCAAGTCGGTCACCCTGGTGACCGACCGCGACGCCGCTGCCGTGCTCGCGGGCACCGTGACCAGCACCCAGGTCAAGTTCCCGGCGACCCTGGACCTCGAATCACATGCGGGGTTGGGCGTCTGGCGCTCGGCCGCGCCGAACATCGAAGGTATCCGCCTCGCGATGGTCGTCGACCACACGGTGGTCGCAGGTTGGGCAGGGCGCTTCACCCGACCGGCACAGAGCGTGGATCAGCGGACGGTGTTCGCGCACTGGCTCACCGATTTCGTCGCCGCGGGTGGCGACCTGCGCATCGCCGAACCGTCGGTGGCGGAACTCGACCGCACCGCGGCCGACTACGACCTGACCGTCGTGACCCGCGCCTCGGGCGAGCTCGCCGCCTGTTTCGAGGCCGACCCGGCGTGGATTCTTCCCGCCGAACCGCTACGCCGCCTCGCGGTGCTGTATCTCGACGGCGTCGAGCCGGACCCGGACCACCTCGGTAGCTATATCTCACTGCCCGAGCATGGAGAAGTGATCTCGTATCCCGGTCTGACCGGGCCGCCCGGGCAGGAACGCCGCTGTGAGATGGTACTTTTCGAGGCGCGGCCGGGCAGCTCGCTGGATGTGTTCGATCGGCACAGCACGCCCGGCGAACGCATCCGACAGGCCAAAAAACTGTTTGACCGGCACCTGCCCGCCGAACTGGCCGATCGGTATCGCGCTGCCGAGTTGACCGACGCCGGAGCGACCCTGGTCGGCGCCGTGACACCGGCCATGCGCAAGGCGGTAGGCACCCTGCCGTCCGGCGCGCCGATACTCGGTGGTGGCGACGTAGTCTGCCGGATGGACCCGGGAGGCGCGCAGGGCGCCAATAACGCCATCCACTGCGCTATCCGCTATGGCGAGGCGATCCTGCACAACCCTGAGGGCCCCTACGACCGGGCCTGGATGGAGTGGGCAGCCGCGCCGTGGCTCACCGGCATCGCGCACCCTGCGGCGCTGTGGACCATGACGGTGCTCGACCCGCCCCCAGCGGTGCAGGAGTTGATGCTCGCCGCACAGCACGACCCGACACTGGCCGACGCGTTCGCGGATACCTTCGCACGCCCGGCGAACATGGCCCGGTTCGCGGACGCCCCGGCCTGAGCGGTAACCGCTCCAGCCGTCAAGGCTGCCAGGTGGGCAGCTCGGGGAAAACGACCGGCAGTGCGGCAAGGGCTCGGTGGAATGGCCCTTGCCGCCAGGTCAACTCGTGCGGGGCTACCGCGGGCCGAAGTTCCGGAAGCGCGTCGAGCAGCTGGTCGATCGCATCCTGGACGATCAGATAGGCCGGACTCCGCGCTGGGCAGGCGTGTGGACCGGCGCCCCAGGCCAGGTGCGATCGGTTGCCGGTGTTGTCGGCGGAGCCGATCGCCGGGTCGTTGTTGCACCCCGCCATGCTGATCACGACCGGCTGGTGGGCGGGCAGCCAGACGTCGCCGATCAGGATCGGCTGACGCGGGTAGGTGACGCAGAAGTTCGCCATCGGCGGATCGGTGAACAGCACCTCGTCGAGGGCGTCCCGGGTGGACAGGCTACCGCCGAGGACATCGCCGCCGAATCGGTCGTCGGTGAGGATCAGCACCAGGCTGTTGATGATCAGGTTCTGTAGCGGTTCGATGCCCGCGCCATAGAGGACCACCAGCTGGTGGATCAGTTCCGCGTCGTCGAGGTTCGCCGGATACTGGATCAGGCGGGTCGCGATATCGTCGCCCGGCTCGGCGCGTTTGAGCTCGACCAGCCGCAACAGCGCCACACTGAGCATCTGATTGCCCCGCTCGGCATCAACGCCGTCGAAGACCGCGGCGGTCGCGGCGGCGACCTGCTGCCCGATCTCCCGCGGACAGCCGAGCATCGCGTTGATCGCCTCGAAAGCGAGCGGAAACGCGTACTGGGACACCAGATCGGCCTTGCCCGACGCGCAGAAATCGTTGATCAGGGGGACGGCGATCCGCTCTACCGTCGCATGTAGTGCGTGCAGGTCGACCGCGTTGATGCTCGCGGTATTGGCCTGCCGGTAGCGGGCGTGATCGTCGCCCGCGCTCCGCAACGCGTTCGGGCGCCACTCCATGACCGGCAGCACCGGGCAGTCCGGGGGAATATTCGCCTGCCAGGTGCGGGGGTCGGCCGGGAAGTGCACCGGATCGTGCAGAATCCGCACCGCGGCGTGGTAACCGATCACCAACGTCGCGGGCACTCCCGGCGCCAGTTCGACCGGCACCAGCGATCCGTGCCGGGTCCGCATCTCCCGGTAGGCGCGATGCGGGTCGGCGGCGAACTTCTCGGTGTACAGCGCTGCGCGCTCGGCGTCGGTGTCGCCGAGTAGTGGATGCGCACTCTGTTGCGCGCCACTTTCATTCGCTGGAGAGATGTGGTCCTGAGTCACTGTGCGGCTCCCCCATCAGAAGTGAATTCGACGAATGCGATCCGGCGAGCGGCACCACGCCGTCCCAACTCGCTTGTCGTCCAGCATGTTCGGCGCGACGACTCGACGCGTCATCCCGACCGCCGGGCGGACCGACAGACACAATGGCCCAGTAGGTAGATCACGGGCATCGGTAGTCACTGGTGACATGGGACGATTCCGTCGCGGCGGCGTCGTTCAGGGCACTCTCATTCTGGTTTCAGTTGTCGGTCCACCCGGAAGCGCGGCCACTGTCATGAAGCCGTCCACTCGAGCCACGGCAACGATCGGTAGCGGTGGCGATGCCGGGGATTCGCTGTCAATGCACCGGAGACGCCGCGTGCGGGGGATGCCGGCGATGATGGGACCGGATGGCATGGTGGTGGGGTGGTCACGGGTGCCTCGGCCCCCGCATCGACGGGGGCACAACAAGTTCGGCGGTGACGCGACTGGTGTATAACATCCATCGGCCCGGCCGACTCCATGACGAGCGATAGCGAGACACGATGCACGGTTATCTGAACCAGGTGTCCCAAGGCGCCAGCCCCTCCGGCTATCCCACGCGCGAAAGCATCGAAGCCCGCGCGGTCGAGCCACCGGGCAGCGCGGATCTGATCGTGAGTGCGTTGCTGTGGTTCCTGCCCGCGACGCTGGCCATGATGTCCGTGGTGCTCGCGCCCTGGTTCCTGATGGCGGGTGGTGTGTGCGAGTCCAAACCCGGCTGTCGGGTGGACATCAGCGCGGGTGTCTGGGTGATGGTCGGCGGCGGAATCACGGGATTCGTTGTCGGCGCGGTGATGTCCGGAAGGGCAGCCAAGCAGGGACGGGCACTGTTTCCCGGCGCGCTGGTCGGGGCGGTCCTCGTGGTGCTGGCGTGGTTCGCGGGCTCGTTCCTCATGGGATAGTTCGCCATCGCGGCGGATCGAGCGGCGCGGCCCCACCCGGCTTCCCAGCAGCACAAGCGATCGCGCCCGACGTCGTGCGTGCCGATCGGAGCGACCGCCGAGAAGGTCAGCACGCGTCGTCGCCGTCCTGGTAGTGGGCCGAGGCGGTGGCGCGCCGCCGGGTTGTCGACGCTACGGCGACTGCCGCACCCGAAATAGGCTTTCGGATACCAGCTTTCGGTCGGGTCGCCGACCGCGACCACCGAGATCCGGGTGGAGCGGGCACCGACACCCGCTGCTACGGCAGTGTCCAGGGGTGTAGACGGCGTGATCGGGCAGCGCAGGATCGGCATGTCGGTCCGGGTTTGTTCCAGATCGGCAACTCCGGTGTGCAGACGTAAGGGTGCTGCACGGTAACCATAGGAAGGCTCGCCCCGCGAGCGGCGGGTTCCCGCCTGCGGCCGCCAGAGCAGTGGTCGTCCGGTGCAGTTCATCCTCGGTGCGAGACGCCCGTCCCCGGCCGTACCGACTCGCGCACCACCCGCGTCATCGGGTCTGTGCCGCGACCACAGGGGCAGGTCGGCCTCGTCTTCCCTCATGCCGAACTCTGGTGCGGGTGTACTATTCGCCGGAATCACCCACCGCGGGAGCTCGGGCTCGGCCGGGCTGAGAGGGCGTGCCCTACGCTTCGCCGACCGCATGAACCTGTCCGGGTAATGCCGGCGTAGGGAGCATTTCCGTCATGGCATCATCGACCCTGGACAATGCCGGCCACGAAGCCCCGCTCACGCTCGAGCAGCCCGCACCGAAAGTGCTGTCGTTCTGGGATCAGAGCGCATTCTGGGCCAACCTCGGCGTCAGCCTCTTCGCGTTTTCCGGCGCGTACACGGTGCTGGCGCCGAACGCACAGGGCACAGCACAGATCTCGATCGCGGCGGGCATCCTCGCGACGATCATCGGGACCGTGCTGGGCGGGCTGATGCTCGGTGCGGCGGCTGTCCCCGGCGCGCGCACCGGCAAGCCCGCGATGGTGCTGCTGCGTGGTCTGTTCGGCGCCAAGCTGAGCTACCTGCCGACCGTGCTGAACGTCGCGCAGCTGATCGGCTGGGGGACGTTCGAACTGATCGTGATCGGCGATGCGGCCGCCGAGCTGTTCCACGGCGGGCCGCACTGGCTCTACGTGGTGGCCGCGGGAGTGCTCACCACCGTCCTGACCATCTGGCCGCTCGGGTCGGTCCGAGTGCTACGCCGGTTCGTGACGGTCGGCGTCGTCATCGCGTTGATCTGGTTCTACGTGCAATTCCTCCGCAGCGGACTACCCGACCTGCTGGCCGATCCCGGGCCGCGGGGCGACGGCCCGTTCGGGGTCGACTGGAACCTGTTCTGGATTGCCACCGATGCCGCCCTCGCCGTCTCCATCTCCTGGGTGCCGGTCGCCGCCGACTACACCCGCCACGCCCGCAGCAGCCGCTCGGCATTCGGCGCGGCCAGTGTGGCCTACGCGGTCACCCAGATCATCGCCTATGTCCTGGGACTGTTCGCCCTGGCGCTCACGACCGCGGACAGCGGCCCGTACACCCCATTCCTCCAGGTGAGCCTGGGCGCACTGTTCTTCTTCGTGTTCGTGCTGCGCGAAGCCGACCAGTCCTTCGCCAACGTCTATTCCACGGCGGTCTCGATCCAGAATCTGGCGCCGCGAGTCGACCGCCGCGCCTTGTCGATCGGCCTCGGCACCCTGATCACACTGCTTGCGCTGCGGTTGGACATGGCCGACTACTTCGGCTTCCTCGGCCTGATCGGGTCGGTCTTCGTGCCACTGCTCGGTGTGCTGGTCGCCGATTTCTTCCTGCGTGCGAACGGTGTGTGGAACACCGCGCACGATGCCCCCTCCCGCTGGGGAATGATCGTGGCCTGGCTGGTGGGACTCACGGTGTACCAGCTGGTCAACCCCGGTGACGCGGGGCAGTGGACCGATTTCTGGATACGGGTGCAGGGGATCGTGCATTTCACCAAGCAGGCGTGGATGAGCGCATCGCTGCTGTCGTTCGGCGCGGCGGTCCTGGTGGCGTGGCTGGTCGGGCGGGTCACGACGCTGCGCAAACCGGCATAGCGGTTTGTCACGATGGAGAGATGGGGCAGATCCGAGTCGGCACGTCGGGGTGGGTGTACCCGCCGTGGCGAGGGACGTTTTATCCGGCCGGCCTGACACAGAAGCGGGAACTGGCCTATCTGTCCGAACGCCTCGATTCGGTCGAGATCAATGGGTCGTTCTACGCGCTGCAACGCCCGTCCAGCTATCGGACCTGGGCCGAACAGACCCCGGACGATTTCGTGTTCGCGGTGAAGGGCAGTAGGTACATCACCCACATGAAGCGGCTGCGCGACGGCGACGCCCCGCTGGCCAACTTCCTCGCGTCCGGACCGCTCGCGCTCGGACCGAAACTGGGACCGATCCTCTGGCAGTTGCCGCCGACGTTGCCGTTCGACGTGCAGGTGATCGACACGTTCCTCAGCCATCTCCCCCGTACCACCACGCAGGGCGTCGAGGTCGCTCGACGACACGACCAGCGGGTCGACCCCGCCCATGCGGCCACCGATGCCGATCGTCCGCTGCGGCACGCGTTGGAAGTCAGGCACGACAGCTTCGTGACGCCGAGGTGCACCGAATTGCTCAGGCGGCACGGCGTCGCACTGGTGGTCGCCGATGCGGCGGGCAAGTATCCGCTGCTCGAGGAGGTGACCGCGGATTTCGTGTACATCCGGCTCCATGGGCACGACGAACTCTACGTCAGCGGGTACACCGACCAAGCCCTGGACGAGTGGGCAGCGAAAATCCGCGTGTGGGCCGAAACCGGCGACGTGTTCGCCTATTTCGACAACGACGCGAAGGTCATGGCGCCACGCGATGCCCTCGCTCTGCGGGCACGGCTGCCACGCCCGTGAAAGTATCCCGCGACAGTATTCGCCGCACCACCGCCGACGGTTGGTCACACAGGTCGATCGGACTGTGCCGCGACAACGGGTGATGCGGCGGCTCGTTACGCCGACCGGCGCAGCGGGTGCAGTGCGGCAAGTGCGCGCAGTGCGTCGGCGCGGGAGATCGGTTGGTCGTTCTCCAGGGTTGCCAATTCTAGTTCGATCCAGTCGCGGATGAGCGCGGACATGCTCACGTTGCGCTGTTCAGCGGCCTTCTTGACCCGCTGGTGCAGATCGAGCGGGATACGCAGTGAGGTGGTGACGGTGACCGTGTCCTCGGGGCGCAGTGATGGCGGCACCTCGCCCGGATCCACCGGTACGTCGCTGTATTCGAGGCCGGACAGCAAGTCCCGGACGTCGGTCGGGTTTGTCGGGTAATCAGTCATCGGCGTGCTCCCAACGCTCGAGTTCAGCCACCTGGGCGTCGGACATCTCGACCGCGCCCAGGATGTCCCACTGCCAGCCTTCGGTGCGGCGGACAGCGACGACGAGTGGCCGGCCGGTGTCGGTACGGCCCCACACCGTCAGGACCGTCAACGCATTCCGTCCACGCGCCCGCCGAGGCCAGCGGCGGGCACCCATGAGCACCTGCAATACCTCGTGCGGATCGATCCCCACGAGCGACAACAGTGCCCACTCAGGCCAGTTATAACCCATGATCAGCGATAATACAAGTGTATTGCATTGAGCCTCACCTGCGGCGCGCTATCGCGCGGGAGAGGTTCCAGCTCTGCCAGGTGTCGTCGTCGAGCCCCGCACGCAGCCGGTTGCGCACAGTCGTGCGCAGCGGTTCGGGAAGCCGATCGGTCGCGGGCAGGATATCCGGTGAGAGTGCCCCCAGGTAGTCGGCATCCAACGGCTTGCCGTGCAGCCAGCGGTCGATATTCTTGTCGGCGATCAGCTGTTCCGGGTCCAGGACGGCCAGGGCGAGGACGGTGGCCGCGGCGGTTGCGAGCACAGCGCGCGGCAGCCACACACGTTCCAGCCGCGCGACCGCGGCCGTGACCAGCAGGTAGACCAGGCCCAGCCACAATTCGCAGACCTCGACCAGGAGACGAAGGACGGTGAAGCCGTACGCCTGCTGGTATGTCCACATTCGACCGAGGGCCGAGGCGACGATGATCAAGGCGAGCATGCTCAACGCCGTGAGCAGTCCGCGAAGCCACCACCGATCCGCCGCGGTGTCCTGAGCCGCCCAGCGCAGCACGACCGCGATCACCACCAGTGTCAGGATGGTGACCGCCGACAATTGCCAGAACCCACTGCGCGCATATTCGGCGTAGGTCAGCCCCGCGGTGCGGCGAACGTATCCACCACCGAAGAGAGCGACGAACTGGGCAGCTACGAACGCCGCGAACAGAATCGCGAGCGCCCCGACCGGCAGCGCCCACTCCGGACGCCGCAGGCCACGGCGGCCGCCGTGGTCGGAGGCCGCGGATGCCGGCGGACCGGCGAGCAGGAACATCGCGCCGAGCGCGCCGACCGCGAACAGTCCGAACAGCCCGATCCACCGCAACACCGAAGGTGGATCGAGATCCGGCGTCACGACCTCGATCAGGGCGGCAAATGTCGCGTCGGCGCTGCCGAGCAGCGGGACGAACACCGCGAACAACGCGACGGTCACCACCAGCGACATCCCGAGCCGCCACGCCCGCTTCGCTTCACTCGCGTGCACCCGACTCATACCCGCGTGCGCCCACCGCACCGCGGCGGACGCCGCGAGCGGTACCGCCACCATGTCGTAGAGGACGCCGTGCGCCGACCGACGGCCGACGGCCGCCAGTGACCCGCTGACAGATGCCGCTACGACACACAGCGCGAACAACCACCCCGCGGCTCGGAACGCGCCGACCCCCAGCAGAGCCAGCGCGAGCAATGCCCACCAGAGCCGTCCCGCATTTTCCCTGCGACGTGCCGATGCCCGCGGTCGTATGGGTCGTTCGGTCCCAGGCTCCGGTGCAGGGTCACCGATGGTGGACACGTTCGCGGCAGCGCGGCGGGCATTGCGGTCGATCGAGAAGACTGCCGTCACGAGTACTGAGCCTGCGAGAACCCAGCCGATCCCGGGTCGGTCTACCGGAATCAGGATCGCGGCGGCCACCCCGGAACCCAGGGCCGCCGGCACCACACCGGGCTGGCAAGCGACCTGCCGCCATCGTGGCGGCCGTGTTCGCGCCATCGAGGCCGGGACGTGTACCCCCTCGGTCTCGGCTGCGGGCTCGGATCTTTCGGGCATAGTTTTCTCCTGTCGGCATGCTGGATCGCCCGGCGCCTCCGCGCGGAGAACCGGGTTGTCCGATCTGGAAATTCAGCGGTTGGGCAGAACCACGCGAATGCGGGAGCCGGGGTCGGCGACGGCGATGGTCCCGCCGTGCAGGTCGACCACCCAGCGGGAGATGGCGAGACCGAGCCCGGTGCCGCCACCTACCGTTCGACCGCCTCTGGTGAAACGGTCGAAGACGGTCGCTCGCTCGGCGAGCGGGATCCCGGGGCCCTCGTCCTGCACGTCGATGACGGTGTCGTTCTGGCGCGCGGACGCGGCGATGCGGACTTCGCCGCCGGCCGGACCGTGCCGTGCGGCATTGTCGAGCAGATTGAGTAACACCTGATGCACACGCGCGCGGTCCGCGTACACGCTCACGGTGCTCGGCTGTACGTCGGTGCGGAAGCGCACGCCGCGCCCGAGGGCGGCGGTCATGACTTCCGCCTCGGCAACGACCTCGGCCAGCAACGGCGCGACCGGAAACTCTTCCCGGTCGAGCGGAAATGCACCCGCTTCGATGCTGGACAGGTCGAGCAGTTCGGAGACGAGCAGGCTCAGCCGCTCGGTTTGCGCCAGCGCCGTGCGCAGTGTCGCCGGGTCGGGCACGCAGACGCCGTCGACCAAGTTTTCCAGCACCGCGTTCAAGGCGGTGATGGGCGTGCGCAGTTCGTGCGACACATTCGCGATGAGATCGCGGCGCTGCTGGTCGGCCGCGGCCAAATCGGCGGCCATCTGGTTGAACGCCGCGGCCAATTGTCCGACCTCGTCACGGGAGGTCGCCCGTACCCGGCGGGTGTAGTCGCCGTGCGCCATCCGCTGAGCGGCCGCCGTCATCTCCCGCAGCGGCCGTGTGATGCCATGCGCGAGGAACTGCGAGGTCACCAGCGCGATCACCATCGCGGTGATCGTCGTGCGGGGTGGCAACCACCCGATCTGGAACCGGAAGAACCCGAACGCGACGCCGCCGGAACCCAGCATGAGAATCGCCAGTTTCAGCTTGATCGACCGCACCCGGTCAAGCGGCCGCGGCAACGCCTCAGCCGCTGCCCGGTCACCCATCCGGCGCACCCATCTCCAGGTGGCAGAGGCGATGTCGGGGAGCGCACCTGACCTCGCCGGATCGATACCTGGTGTAGGGCCCAGTTCGCCGGCCTCATCATCCGCTCCGACGGACTGCGGGGACAGCGCACCACGAGCGGTCCGAGCCCCCGCGCGCTCGGTGCTCATCGAGCCTCCAGCGCGTAACCGACACCGTGTACGGTACGGATCAGGTCGGCACCGAGCTTGCGGCGCAGCGCCTTGACGTGACTGTCGACCGCGCGCGTGCCGGCGGCGTCGGCCCAGTCCCAGACTTCTTCGAGCAGCTGCTCACGCGCGAGAACCACACGCGGTCGACGGGCCAGGCGGGCCAAAAGGTCGAATTCGAGCGGGGTGAGCTGCGCCTCGACCTCGGCGCGCCATACCCGACGCTGGTCGACATCGATGCGTAGGTCACCGACCAGGATGGTCGCGCCATCCCGGTCGGCGGCACGTTCCACCCGACGCAGCAGCGCATGCACCCGGGCCGCGAGCACACGCAGCGAGAACGGCTTCGTCAGATAGTCGTCCGCACCGACCCCGAGACCGATGAGCTGGTCGGTTTCGTCGGTGCGCGCGGTGAGCATGAGCACGGGAATCGGCCGGACCGCCTGAACGCGGCGGCAGACTTCGAGCCCGTCGAAGCCCGGCAGCATGACGTCGAGAACCACCAGGTCCGGCTTCCTGGCCGCGACAGCGTCGACCGCCGAGGGGCCGTCGTGTGCGAGGTCCACGGTGAACCCTTCCGCCCGCAGTCGCGCCGCCACGGATTCGGCGATGGTCACTTCGTCATCGACCACGAGAATCCGACGCGATGCGACCGGTGTGCTCTGTTCCATGACCGGAACCCTAGCCACCGGCTGTGGAGAGAACCGTCGTCAATTGTGGAGATCCGGTGTGCACTCGGCTCGACACCCGGGACAGGGTGTTTCGACGGCGTCGGGGACAACCACGCCAGCGGAAAGTGTCAACAGGGCAGCAGGTCGAAACGTCGTGCCGGCCCCGCGGCGACGCCGGCGCCGGCGCCGGCGCACCTCATCCGGACACTCGGCGGGAGAGCGTGCTCTGGAGACGACGTCAGTCAGGCGAAACGGCGCGCCACGAACGGGACACTGTCGGGCAGGGACGCGGCCATCGTGCCGCTGTGGTCCTTGCCCGGGTAGACGTGGACCTCGGGCCGGACGCCGTGCAATTCCAGGTCGATGACCAGCTTCGCGGTCAGCGGGGCGGGGACGTCGGTGTCGTTGGTGCCCTGGCCGATGAACAAGGGACGGTCGTACCCGGTGAGCGGGACGTCCAGCACCGGGCGCGCCTTGGCGGCGAAATCACCGTCGGAAAGCGGGCGGGAGAACAGCTGGCCCACCGAGATTCCCTTCGCACGGTCGGCCAGCTGTTGGAAGCACAGCGTCTCCGCGGCAGTGGCCAGTTGCCTGCCGAGCGGGGTGAGGTGGCTGTCGATACCGAAGTCGGGACGGGCAGCCTTCAAGCCGACCATCACATAGGTGATGTAAGCGGTGAGGTGCGCGGACTCGATAGGGGGTATACCGGGACCGATGAGCGAAGCCGCCTCGACGACATTGGATGCCGGGCCGGTAGCGACCGCTCCGCGATAGTCGAGTTCCGGTGCGTACGCCGTGGCCAGCGATGCGGTGAAGACCGTCGCGCCGCCGCCCTGCGACTGGCCGATGGCCACCCACTTCGAGGCCAGCGAATCGTCTACGGCGCGCGCGGCGCGCACCATGTCGATCGCCGCGTGCGCCTCGGCGCGGCCGTCCAGGTAGGCATGCGGTCCCGGGGTGCCCAGGCCGATGTAGTCGGTGGCGACGACGGCATACCCCTGCTTCATCCAGGTGGCCAGGTAGTCCAGGTCGCGCTCGCTGCGTCCCGCGGTCGAGGGTGCACATTCGTCGCCGAGACCGACCGTGCCGTGTTCCCAGGACATCACCGGCCAGCCACCACTCGGCGGGACGCCCGCGGGGGTGAAAACCACCCCGGTGGACAGCGCCGGCCGGTCGTCGGAGGTACGGGTCCAGTACGTCACACGACGCGCCGTTGCGGTGCCCGCGACCCAGAGTTGTTCGGGCAGTGCCTCGTCGCGCACGACCGTGCCGGGCACGTGTGCCTCCGGCTCGGCCTGGCCGGTACCTACCGGCATGACCGACATCGCCGCCGCCGCGACGATGATTCCTACCCGACGGATCAGCACAAGGGCCTGCCTCTCGTTCTCGCGTCGACTCGATGTCGGATCGAGACGGATGCTCGACCGTTCGACCGTTCGATCGCCGCATCGCCCTGCATTCTCGACCGCGCGGGCCTGCGCCACAACTCGCTGTGGTGTCCGGTTTCGGGCTGCGGCGCGCGGCGGCGGACACTATCGTGCGTCAGTTGGCTGCGATGGATCCCAGCGGATGTAACGACCACGGCAGCGCATCGATCGGCACCGCCGGAACAGAACGGTCCATACGGCTCGTCTTCGATCCGGTCGTGAACTCGGGGTCGGTGCCCATGATGACTCGACCCTCGCTGTTGACCAGCACCACCCGCTGACCGAATGCCTGGAATCGAGGAAGCAATATCTCCTCGATCGCGGCAACCGGCACATCGGCCCCGGCGATTCCGATAAAAGTTCCCGACGTAGTTGTCACCGGGATCGCGAATGTGCACACGTACTGATCGGTGCATGCGTAATCGAGAAGCGGCCCCTGTACCCATCGCCGACCTTGATCGCGCGGGATAGCAAACCAGTCCATCCCGGTGTAGTCGTAAAAGTATTCACTGGTCGGATTCAATTCCAATGTGAGGCGTTGCGGTCCGCGTTGCGCGTTCGGAAGCCACCATTCGAGGTACCGCGGGCAATCCGCGAGAACGCCGTCGGCCATCACAACACCTGCGCCATTCAGCAGCTTTCCACTCTGCTCGAGTTCGCCGAAAATGGTCCCGCGTAGCGGGGCCAGGTCGGTCGCGCGTGGCGCCGACCGCAGCTTTTCCGGGAAACCATCCCACAAGGTCATCAGTGCGGTCCCGATGGTTGCCAGCGACAGATATACCTCGTCGGCCAGTTCCGTGACGCCATGAACGAGCGACTCGACGGTCACCTGGTCTGAAAAATTATCGGTATCCCTCATCGATCACGAAGCTCCAAACGTAGGGCAACGAGGCGGCGAATGCGTGATTCAGTATGTAATTCTGCCAGTTCTCTCGCCCGGGCGTCGTCCTCCCGTTCGATCGCGTCGACCAGGTCACGATGGGCGATCGCCTCGGTCGCCGGATCCAGTTTCAACCGCGGCAGCCAGAGCAAGGCGGAGAGCTCGGCCTGCAGACCGACCTCGGCGCGGGTCAGGCGGGTCGACTGCGCACACACTGCCATCTCGATATGAAAGCGGCTGTCGACCCGGCGCGCCGCGACACTGTCGGCGCTGTCCTTCAGCCTGTCGGCGAGGGTACGGAGCCGGGCAATATCGGCCCGCAACCCGCGGCGCGCGGCGAACACGGCAGCCGCCCCGGTGACGGCGAAGTGCTCGTCCCCCAGATCGCGCAACTCCTGGATGCTCATCTGCTGCAAACGCGCTAGCGAAGTGGTCTCGAGCACCTTCGTCGAACCACAGATGAAGCTGCCACCCCCACGCCCGCGCCTGGTGTGCACGATTCCCAGCTGCCGGAGAACGGCCAGCGCCTCCCGCAGGGTCATGGTCGACACACCCAATTGGTAGGCGAGATCGGTCTCACTCGGCAACTGCTGGCCGTCGACCATCAACCCCAGACTGATGGCCGCGGACAGCCGCTGTACCACGGCCTCGGTCTTCGGACCGCCACCCTCGAGCGGTGACAGCACGGCGCCGAGCGCGGTCAGTCCGACGCTCTCCTGGTGGGACAACGCGACTCCTCGAATGACGGGGACGTGACAGAGATTCTAGCCATGAACACTTGAACTATGAAGTCTAACATTATAGGTATTGGCGGTCGGGCCACGCCTTGGGGCGCGATGCCACCACAGAGAAGATCCATCAACCCGCAGGTGTCGAATAGCCCGCTCCGAGCACGGCGACACATCGAGATTCCGACGGCACCGACCCCCGTCCGATCGCATCACCGCCCGAACCAAAGGCTGCACGCCGGGGTGGCGCAGGCTGTCTCGCCACCACCCGCAGACCACCGGGGCCCGCTCCACCCCTCCTCGAGAGCCATCCGATTCCCTGGTCTACCTGCCGCGAATCACCGAACTGCCATGAGGAGGCGCAAACGCCTCATCGGTAGCGAGACTTAACACGATCACAATCGGAGAACCCTTGAACTATGAAATCTAATGTCTTATGTTATAGGCAATGTGAACCACCTCACCCGGATTTTCGACATCGGCGTCACGATCGAAGCAGGTATCCACATGGCCGAGAACTCGACGGTGCCGAGGCTCCAGCCGGGGATGGTGGCAGGGCTCCAGCCGAATTGGTGGCGAGTCACGTATGGCCGAAGGGTAGTGGTCGCCGAATGCACGAGGTGGGCGCGGTGACGAGGTATCGAGGATGGATGAAATGCGCCGAACGGAAGTCAACGGAGTGCGTGTGACATGGCACGTGGTCGAGCATCACCTGATCGCGATTGTCGCCGTGGACAACACGTCCGACGCATCACCGGTGGTGTCATTCACCCCCGGCAATTACCCGGATCTCGCGCAGGCGCGAGAACTCTTTCCGGAACTGACAAGGCTGTGGGATGCGGTCCGCCACGAATTCTGGACCAGACTCATCCCGCCGCAGCCCTTGATGGCCCGTAGGCAGGCGTTGGCATGACCTCGACGCCGATCGATGCCTCAGGTTCCATTCCGGCAAATCACGGGCCTCGATCGTGCAACCGACACCCAGGGCGACCGACATCGCCGGCCGCAGCCCACCCGACTCGGACTGCCGCCACGCAGCCTGACGCCGTGTGACCGCCGGCGTCGGCGCACCGTTGGGCGCAGCTACGGCGGCGGAGCCGCCACGGCACAGGACGTGGTGTCCACAGCGGTCCTGGTACCGGGAATCCCAACCGACCATTACCGCCACCCGGCTCCCGCGATCAGCCGATCGGTTCCGGCATCGACACAGTGCGGTAGAAGCAGGAAATGGTGTCCGCGGTGGCCGGATCGGTCATTTCGACCCGCCATGCGTCACCGAACTGGTCGACACCGGGCAGCATCGAGATGGTGCCCGAGATCAGCACGGTGCCGGGCTTGTCCGCACCGCGGTCGGCCAGTACCCCGAGCCAATACGCGGGCGTGAGCAGATCGCCGAGGGTGCCCTGCTGAATGAGCTGCGAGGACTCGCCGTGCCCGACCCAGGCCCGCAGGGTGATGTCGTCGAGATGGTCGGCTACGTCCGACAGCCGCCACGCCCGGGTGCCGAGCACGTCGGGCGCCGCGTTCTTGCTCCACGCCACGCCATGCGTCTCGAGCGCCCGGTCGGTGTGATCGCACGCCACGGTCAGTAGGACCTCGTGCTCGGTAATGACCAACGCCCACTCGGCTTCGCCCGAAGTTCGCCGATGCTGCACGAACACCTCGTCGGTCTGCTGCGCGAGGTAGTGCGCGATCGGGTACAGCGTCGGTGTTGTCTGCGGTGCGGGCACACCGAGTTCGGCCAGCTCCGCGATGTGCGCGGCAACTTCGTCCTGGCGACGCCCGGCGTAACCGGCGTTGTAGAGCGCCGTGACCTCGACGTGCTCGGTGCTGCCGTCGGGCAGGGCGAAGGTGAGCTGTGGCATCCGGGATTCTCCTGTAGCTGTCGATCGGGACTGCCTTCGCGGGTAATCAGCTGTTTACGCCGAAGGACTTGCGCATTCATCTTGTATACAGCAAGTATATGACTCGTACAAAAGCCGGCGTGGCCAGAAACACACGCTCACCCGTCACGATCGGCGCTACAAAGAGGAGTGTCATGTTGGCCGATCCCCCGGCGCACACCGCATCGCCCGCCCACCGCAGCGGCTTGGCCAAGGCGTTCACCGCAAGCCTGACCGGCACCGCGCTCGAGTGGTACGACTTCGCGGTCTACTCGGCCGCTTCGGCGTTGGTGTTCCCGCAGGTCTTCTTCCCGAGCTCAGATCCACTCACCGGGACAATCCTCGCGTTCTCCACCTACGCGGTCGGCTACCTCGCCCGGCCGGTCGGCGGTTTCGTCTTCGGCCGGCTCGGCGACATCCTCGGCCGTAAGCAACTTCTCGTGATCACGCTGCTGCTCATCGGCGTGACGACGTTCGCGATCGGGCTCGTCCCCGGTTACTCGACCATCGGCATCGCCGCACCGATCGCGCTGGTGGTGCTGCGGTTCGCCCAGGGAGTCGCGGTCGGTGGCGAGTGGGGTGGCGCAGTCCTGCTGTCCAGCGAATACGGCGATCCCCGCCGCCGCGGGTTCTGGGCCTCGGCTGCGCAGATCGGGCCGCCGGCAGGCAATCTGCTCGCCAACGGCGCCCTCGCATTGCTCACCGCAGCGCTGAGCAAGTCCCAGTTCGAAAGCTGGGGTTGGCGGTTGGCATTCCTCGCCTCCGCACTCCTCGTGGGATTCGGGCTCTGGATCCGGCTACGCCTCGAGGACACCCCCATCTTCAAGGCCATGCAGGAATCCGGCGATCGTCCCGACGCGCCGATTTCGGAGGTTGTGCGCACTCACCCACGCAGGTTGCTCGCCGCGATCCTGTCCCGACTGGCCCCGGACGTGATCTACTCGCTGTTCACCGTCTTCACGATCACCTACGGCACCAAAATTCTGCATTTCGAGCGGAGCACCGTCCTGATCGCCATCCTCATCGGCTCGGGCTGCCAGTTGCTGACGATCCCGCTCGCCGGTGCGGTGTCCGACCGCATCAACCGGCGTCTGCTCTATGCGATTGCGGCAGTCGGCGGATTGGTGTGGACGGTCGTGTTCTTCCCGCTGATCGACGGCGGCTCACGCCTGCTGCTGATCATCGGGATCGTCGTCGGCCTGACGTTCCATTCGTTCATGTACGGACCGCAGGCGGCCTTCATCACCGAGCAGTTCACCATCCATCTACGTTCGACGGGGTCCTCGCTGGCCTACACCATCGCCGGTGTATTCGGCGGCGCCCTGGCACCGTTGATCTTCACGACACTGCTCAGCAGGTTCGACAGCTGGGTACCGCTGGCCGTCTACATCCTCGTCGTGACCGCCGCCACCCTGCTCGGAATCGTTCTCGGTCGCGACCCCGATCCGGATGAGGACGAACAGTACGCTGAACTGACCGAAAAACTCACGCCCGCAGCAGTATCTGCAACGTGATCTCGAGATGCTCGTCGATCTTCGCGTGCGCCAGAACTTCGTCGCCGCCGTCGAGAGCGTCGATGATGGCCTGATGCTCGCCGCACACGTGACGCTGCCGGTTGGCGGTGGCGAACAGTGCGGCGAGCCCGACCCTCAGTTGCCGCGCTTGCAGTCCGGCATACGTGCCCGACAACAGCTCGCTCCCGGCGGCGTCGATGAGGATCTGGTGAAATCGACTGTCCCAGACGATGAATTCTCGCGCCTGCGCGGATTCGGCGAGCATCTCCTGCTGTGCCAGCGCCTCCCGCATCGCGGCGATCGGAGCGCTACCGGATATCAAAGTCTTACTGGCCGCGTGCCTTTCGAGTACCCCCCGCAGATCCATGAGCTCCGCGATCTGCCGGCCACTCATCGCGGGGACGTGCGCGCCACGCTTGGGCACCATCTCCACCAGACCCTCGGCCTGCAACATCAGCAAGGCTTCGCGGACCGGCGTACGCGACACTCCGATACGGTCGGCCAGTTCCTGCTCATTGAGGAATGTGCCGGTCGCCGGCAGCGAGGTCAGCACCTGATCCTTGACGTAGTTGTAGGCCCGTTCTCGCCCCGATAGAGCCGCGTTATGCATACAAAATGTATACACCACCAGGAAGGTTCCCCCGATGCTCACCCGAATCACACTCGCCCAGGTGAACAGCACCCCGGACCCCGCCGAGAATCTCGCCGTCATTGATACCGCAGCGACCCGCGCGGCCGACGCCGGCGCTCAACTCGTCGTGTTTCCCGAGGCGATGATGCGTTGCTTCGGCGAGCCGCTGGGCGAGATCGCACAGCCCATCGACGGCCCGTGGGCGGATGCGGTCCGGGGCATCGCCGAGCGCGCCGGACTCACCGTGGTCGCCGGCATGTTCACTCCCGCCGACGCAGGTCGGGTATACAACACAGTGCTCGTCACGGGGGGCGGCGTCGACGCTCACTACGACAAGATTCATCGCTACGACGCGTTCGGCTTCGCCGAATCCGATACCGTCGCCCCTGGCGAAAAGCCGCTGCGGGTCGAGATCGCCGGCACCCCGGTCGGTTTCGCGACATGCTATGATCTGCGCTTCCCGGGGTTGTTCCAGACTATGGCCGCCGATGGCGCCGACCTTATCGTCGTTCCTGCATCCTGGGGCGACGGCCCTGGCAAGGTCGAACAGTGGCAGCTGCTCACCCGGGCACGAGCCTTGGACTCCACCGCCTACGTCGCCGCCTGCGATCAAGCGCTTCCGGCCATCGTTCCCGATGCCTACGCGACCGCTCCCCTCGGCGTAGGCCACAGCTGTGTGGCCGCTCCCGATGGGACGCTGCTCGACGCACTGGGGGCGGATTCCGAACTGTTGACCGTCGACATCGACCCGACTCGGGTCGCAGAACTACGAAAGGTTCTGCCGGTACTGGCCAACCGAAGGTACTGAGCCACAGACCTTCACGGCTCATCCAGACCCTGACAGTACGTGTTCGCATGCTGTCGCCCACCACCTACAGCGAGGATTCACACACATGGCCGAACGAGCCGACTGGCGCCCCCTGACCGCCGTGGAGGGACTCCCCCTCCTCGGCGGCACCGGCCGATTCCGACAACCGCTCCGTTCCCGGCAGGGATTGCTGTTCGAGATCGAATACCCGGTCGGCGTCGGCTCACCGGAGCATAGGCACGATCACGACAGCTTCATCTATCTGCTCAGCGGCCACCTCCGCGGCACCGTCGACGGGCGGCCAGTGGAGTTGGCCGAGGGCGAGACATTGCTGCATCCGGCCGGCGTCCTGCACAGCGTGACCGCTGTCAGCGATAGCCGATGGCTGGAATTCAAAGCTCCGCCCTCGGACACGCTGAGCTGAATCGCCATCCCGACCGGACTCAGCTCGGCTGCCACCTGCCACTGAAGGTCGCGTCGGATCACCACCGAGCAGGCGCGGCCGAAACCGGCCGCACTGTCCCGCGGGACTCACCCGACGGCAGTCACCCCATGCACGAAGCCGGCCCGCGGCGGTACGATCGCCCCGGGTCGGCGCATTCGTCGAACTAGTCGACACCACGCAGCGGGTTCACGCAGTCAGGTGCCCGAGCGTGATCACCAGCAGGTTGGCAACCAAGACGGCGACGAAGACCACCGCAGCCACTCGATAGTGCACGGCCCACAGTCCGACCGCGGCGCAGCCGAACACCATGACCTTGGTGGCCACCGCGAGCAGGGGGTGGTCGAATGTTGCGTTCGGCGCCGCGACGAGTCCCCAGGCAACCGCCGCGAGCAGCAGGATACCGGCGGCCAGCACAACCTTCACCGGAGTTTCGTCGGCAGTCTTCCAGCCCCACAGCGCCAACGCCGCGAGTGCGACCAACTCAATCGCGAACGCCAACGTCAGATTGGCCCATTTCCAGATTTCTGACATGCCCGCTCTCCCTTACATAACGAGAGCAATGCTCTCCAATGAGAGCATTGTGCACGAAGGTGACTTCGTCAACCCTGGGGCCCCAAAAGGGGTTCATGCGGGAACCACCCGTGCCCTCTGGCCAGGCCGTTCCCTCGGCGGGCTGTGCAGTGCGCGCGCACAGCGAATCTGCCGCGCCGGGTGGGCTTTCCGGATCGGGCAGCGCTGTAGCGTTGACACGGGGTGACCCGTCGCGGAGTTCGCGCTGACCAGCTCCCACCTTTCCGATGAACAGAAGCCGATAACTCCAATCTCGGCCTCGGGCCGCATCGAAGTTCGCTCAAAGTCAACCGCCGATCGGTCGTTCCCGTCGAATTCAATGAACCCGACCCCATTCGGCGTTGAACCAGGCCATGCGAGGTGTCGAAACGGGTCACACAGCTATCTGCCTGCTGCAGCGCCGTTCACACGGTAGGCCGCACGGGCGCGGCCTACGGGGTACGGGACCGGGGTCGCGTCACCGGGGGTGTGTGCCTCGATGACGCCGAGATTCGGTGTGAGACCGTCCAGGCCGGTCAGGCGGCCCTGCCCGGCCTGGACGCCGACGAGAAGGACTTCGACCTCGCAGTCCGCCACGGTGTCGGTCGGCAGCGAGCGATCCAGAGTGACCGCGATCGTCGTGATGGGTTCCAGTCCGCGCTGCAGATACTCCGGCCCGGCCTCGGAGGGCCCGTAGGTGAAGGTGAGTACTTCCGGACCGGAGCATTCACCGACAAACGTCCAACCGCGGACTCGCAGCATGATGTCCAACCCGACGAACACCCGCATATCCGGCTCGGACATCGGATGCCCGCACGGCGTTTCCAACGCCTGTATGACCGAGGCCGGCGGATACCGGCGATGCCAGATGTCGGCCCGCATCGCCGCAATGAACTCCGCCTCCCGCCGCGCAGCACCCCCATCCGCGCCGCGTCGAGACTGCTTGGCGCGCCGGCGCGCGGTCTTGTTCTCGTTCGCCCTGGACACGGGCACCCATGCTCGCAGTCCCGAGCACCCCGACCACGCCCGACACGCCTATTGGCCGTCAGCAAACCCGTCGTCGCCGAACAGGGCACGGGGAGGAAAGTTGACCGGAAGCTCGTGAGTGCCGCGGTGAACTGCCGGAAATGCGCGACCTCACGCGAGATCAAAAAACGACAGATTGTCCGGCACTCCGGGATCGTCGGTGAACTGCTGGAGGTACTCGTAGACGATCTTGGCACGCGACTCGGCGGCGAGATTGCTCCGCAGATCCGCCGACGGCTCACCATTGGAGTCGACGTACGCACCAGTCCACGAGACACCCGCGGTTGCCGACATCGGGTCCGCCACCGTGCAGCGAGGGCAGCGGGTCGGTGGCCACCTGGCGATGGCTTGCTCCCGGCCATCGGCGGACTCGATCACCGGCATCCAGTCGCAGTGTTGATTGGCCTGCTTCACATCGTCGTCGAGGCCATCCCGGAGCATCCGCATTCAGCAACGAAACCGCAACAGTCTGACCCGACGGCGGCCGGACTCAACCGGACGCGCGAGACTGGAGGGCTGTCGGTCTGACAGCATCAGGCCCGGCAGTTTGCCGGTGGTGGACCACTGCCCTGCTCCATCACCCGCCGGTCGGCGACGCAGAAACCCTCGCACGCGTCGCCGGCCACACCCGCATACGCAGCGGCACGCCGATTATGCACTTCAGGACCGGCTCGATCGCAACCTAAAGGATCTGCAGCAGGCGGTGCTCACCGGCTACCCGTCCAGATGGGCATGGCGACAAAAGGCGGCGATGTCTTCTTCCCCGATGTTATCGGCGTTGCGTTCAGCCGTGACGCGCTCTCCGTCGACATCTACCGTTGATGGCTCATCCGGTTCGTCCCGGACCGGCACTCTCATCCCGTTTGCGGCACGGCGGCGTGGTGGTCCAGGGCGCCGACCAAGGGGGCCAGTCGCTGGAGTTCTTCCAGATGTGCGGCGCTGAGCGAGGCCAGGATTTCCTTGCCCGCGTCGGTCAGTGTGAGGCGCACGACGCGGCGGTCCTTGCCCTGCTCCCGGGTGCGGGCGACGAGGCCGAGTTGCTCGGTGCGATCGATCAGTTGCACCACGCTGTGGTGGCGGGCGCACAGATATCCGGCGATTTCTCCGACGCTCGGCCCGCCGGGATCGGAATGCCCTCGGATCGCCAGCAGCAGCTGGTGCTGGGTGTCGGTGAGTCCCACTTCGGCTGCCCGGCGCTCACTCCAACGCAGGAGCTGACGAAGCCCCGCTCGAATCGCCAGCAGCCTCGCGTACTCCTGGTCGGTGAGGGGTTCAGGCGATGACATGGAACCATGTGTCATGGAGTGATAATATCATGAGATGATACATAAGTGAGTGGCGAGCACCCGGGCCTCGTGACCGCGCGTAGGCCGCACCGGCCCGAGCGCTTCGATTCGCCACTACATCTGAAAGGTGGTGGAGAACATGAGTAGTGAAACCATGATGAGTCGGCATCCCGATATCGTGGAGTTGCGGGAAAATTACGAGCGCGCCTCAGAGGCACCGGACGCCCAAGCGGTCAACGGCCTACTGTTTTTGACCGGTCTCTACATCGCGATTTCCCCGTGGGTTGTCGGGTTCAACGGGTTTTCGACCTTGACCGCCAACAACCTCATCGTCGGGACCGCCCTCGCGACGCTGGCTCTCGGGTTCGCCTCGGTGTATGGCCGGACCCACGGCATCGTGTGGGCTGCTCCACTGCTCGGCCTCTGGACGATCCTGGCTCCCTGGATCGTCAGCGGCGACGTCGATACCACATCGACGATCTGGAACAACGTGATCGCCGGCGCCATCGCCGTGCTGCTGGGTCTGGGCTCGATGGTCCTCGGGATCAGCAGAACCGGACGACTCGCCGGCGAGGCACCTCTAACTGGTGCGGCTCGAACCCACCGACCGTCCGGAGCTCGGCCGGATACTTCCGCGCACTGAAACGAAGTCTGTGCCGGCCGCAGGCTGAGCGCGCCATCGCGTCGACCGACACGGCCGGTGGGGTCCACACGGCTGAAAAGGACCAGTAAGACTGGGTACCGCCCCGCCGCAGCGTCGCTCGCACACTGAGCTATCCGACCACGACTGGTGGGGGACCCGAACAGGGATCGGGCCCCCGGCCGGTCGGCCTCGAACCGAAACGTCTAACGCTGCGGATCGGCCGCAGTGGGCCTGATTGCCCCGGCAGTTTGGGGTATTCGATAGCCGTGACTTCGATACCGATCCGGTCGCGCCGCATCTACCCGAGCCACGGGGGAATCTGTCCGGCGTCCTCGCCGATCTCCTACGCGGCGATAACGTGCGTATGGATTTCCGAGGGCGCCGATGCGGCACCTTATGACGACGACCGGCACCTAGGAGGTCGCGGGTGTTGGGCAGTTCCTGCGGGGAGGAGGGCCGAGGTGGCAGGTTCGCGAATACTTTGCGCATCGGCCGATCTATCACCACAAGGAAGCCGACCCGTACGCGTGGGTGATCCCCCGACTGCCTGGTCGAGCCAAGAGAGCGTTGGTCGCGGTCGAGTTCGACGAATTCGGTGGCGGACGCGGCGAACGCGTGCACGCTCGGTTGTTCGCGGACCTGCTCGACGGTGCCGGATTGAACTCCAACTACCTGCACTACCACGCCGTGTTGGCGCCGATGCTGGTGTTGGTGAGCATGATGTCGCTGTTCGGACTGCACCGCGCATTACATGGTGCGCTCATCGGGCCTCGGCGGCGCGCGTAGGCGAGCGGGAGACCTGTGGAAAAACAGGTGCGCGCCACCATCGAACACGCCGTAGGCATAGTAAGAGATGTCTCTGGCGCTGATTCCGCTTCTCACGTCCAGGCGCCGTCGCTGAAGTCTCACCGGCCTGTCCACGCGGACGATGCATTCAGACATGGAGGGGTGGTTCAGAATGGCAATTACAGACGTCGGGGCCTACGCACATCTGAGCCCCGCCGATGTCGAGGCGCTCGGCTGTGAGCTCGATGAGATTCGCCGGGAGATCGAGAACCGGCGCGGAGCGCGGGATGCGCGATACATCCGGCACACGATCGCGTTTCAACGCGCACTCGATGCCCTGTCGCGGCTGACGATCGCGGTCAGCCGCAGCAGAGTCGGCTGGGTGCTCGGCACCGTGGGATTGGCGACGGCCAAAACCATCGAGAACATGGAAATCGGCCACAACGTCTGCCACGGCCAATGGGATTGGATGAACGATCCGGAAATCTGTTCCAGCACATGGGAATGGGACATGGTCGGGCTGTCCTCGCAATGGCGGTACTCGCACAACGTCCGCCACCACGTGTACACGAACGTGCTGGATCTTGACGAGGACATCGGTTTCGGTGTGATACGGGTGACCAGAGACCAGCCGTGGCGTCCCCGGTTTCTGCTACAGCCGCTACAGAACATACTGTTGGCGGTCACCTTCGAGTGGGGGATCGCCCTGCACGGTTTGTACTCCGAGCAGCAGCGTGTGGCAACCAGCGCAGAGCGAAGATCGCAAGCCGAAGCGCTGATCGGCAAGATCGTCCGACAAGCTGGGAAGGACTACGTGCTCGCCCCCGCGTTGAATGGTCTACGCTGGCGTCGCACGCTCGCAGCGAATCTGGCAGCCAACGTCCTGCGCAACCTCTGGGCATATGTGGTGATCTTCTGCGGCCATTTCCCCGACGGCGCCGAGAAATTCACGCCCACGGCGGTGGAGCGGGAGACCACGGCACAGTGGTATCTGCGGCAGATGCTCGGCACGGCGAACTTCGATGCGGGACCGGTGCTGGCGTTCCTGAGCGGGAATCTGTGCTATCAGATCGAACACCATCTGTTCCCGGACCTGCCCAGCAACCGCTACGCCGAAATCGCCCGGCGTGTCCGAACGTTGTGCGACAAGTATGACATTCCCTACACCACCGGTCCGCTGCCACGCCAATATCTGTTGGCGCTGCGCACTATCCACAAACTAGCGCTTCCGAATTCGTTCCTTACCGTCACCGCGGACGACGCAGCTATACGGCATCCAAAGCAAAGTCTGCGGGCCATCGGATTGAGGTAACGGTCGCATCCATAACGCCACCCTGTCCCGACCGGGGCACCGTCCATCAGTTACCTGTCGTCGCCCTACTGCCACTCCTGATCCCCGACGCATCCTGCCGCCAGCCGACGCCGGATTGTCGGAGGACACGACACCGATACCAGCGAAATGCGACAAAAGCGTTCCGAACCGCCCGCTTCGCTCGCATCGACCTCCCACCATCGTCCAGTACACCTTCCATGCCGACGGAACTCGCGTAGTCGCTACACCGGCATAGATCTGCCAATCCGCCCCGGGAGGCGTTCAGGGTCGCCGACGGAAAGGTCGAGCACAATGGTCCGAGCCGGGCGTCGAAGGACTGGGTCGGCATGCTGGGACCTCAGCCGCGTTAGCGAATAATCCCGCGACGCCGATGAGCACGGTGACGATGAGGATGACGAGCCCGATGATGACGATCATGAAGATTTTCTCGGATCTATTGATGTTCTCAGTACTTGTCGACAGAATCGGCGATCGGTAGATCGATCACCGCCCCGGCGGCGGCGCTCGGTTGACACCGAAGTTTCGACGTGCGTCTGCTCCCAAACGTCGACTGCGAGAACCCGGTGCGAGGAAGCCCGGAAGACGTGGGAGCAGAAGGTCGGCGAATCGACATCAGAAGTGTGCGTTTTGCGGGCTGCCATCGGCCCTACGGCACCATCGGCTTCCACCGGGTAACCGAGAGCATCGGACAGAAGTACCATGCCTCTGACGACTTCGAAGTCCGGCACCGTGGCGAAGTCGTCGACGCCGTTTTCGATCTGGTCGAACAGATACTCGGTCTCGACTTTCATCGCCTCGGCGAGCCCGGTCCTTGATCGAGCCCGTGTCAGGAGAGAGATTCTCCGGTGCGAGAGGCAAGTCCACCGGCGTTTCCAGTCGAGGTCATTGCGCAAGCTGACCATTCGCGTTCGCGGGAGACCCGACTCGGCGACTTGTATCACGGCCTTCCAGCGCTGTTCACGACTCGGGGCGCGCGGCTGTGCCGATGCGACCTGTGCTCGGCCGGCGCCGTCGACATCTCAGTCGGGTGGCTTCGACTACCCGAGCGCCGCGGGTTCGGGCCGAGGTACCGTTCGGCGCCGCATTGTCGCCACCCATGTGCGCGCTACCGGCGCGGCGCAGCGTAAGGTGCAACAAAGAATGAGGAATGTCGACGTGCCACGGTTCGGGCCACAGGGTTTCGGACCAGCGTCGGTATATCAGGAACGCTGAAAGGCTCGGTCGCGGCCATTCCATTGCATTACGATGTCGCTCGAAATCCCCGATGGCGATGAGTTTCCCGGGCGCGAAGCTAATAGGCAGGGTACCGGAACTGCTGAACTTGCAACAGGTGCTGGCAGCTGGTCTGGCGGGGTCGGTGGGCGTAGTGGCCGTCGTGGGCGAACCGGGGATCGGCAAGACGCGCATGCTCGGTGAGCTGTGCGAACGTAGCGTTGCTACAGGTTTCGATGTGTTGGCCGGACGTGGATCCGAATTCGAGCGTGAGATTCCCTACGGTTTGGTGGTCGAAGCCCTCGACGAGCGATTCCGGGCGCTCGAGACCGAGATCATCGAGGATTTGGGGCGCAACAGAGTCACGGAACTCGCTGCCGTACTGCCGTCGCTGTCGCGACTCGGTGGCCGGCTCATGAGTCGACTGGAAGTGGAGCGATTCGAGTTCCACCGCGCGGTACGAGCCACGTTCGAGCTGCTTGTCCGCGACCGTCCACTGTTGGTGGCGCTCGATGACGTGCACTGGGCCGACCCCGCCTCCGTGGAGCTGATCGGTCACCTACTACGGCGTCCGGTGCCCGGCATGGTGCTGGCTCTGGGCTACCGCCCACGGCAGGCGCCGCGCCTGCTGCTCAGCGCGGTCGAGCAAGCGATACGCGACCATCTTCTGCGTGAAATCGAGTTGGCGCCGCTGACGATCGGTGAGGCGGCTGCTCTGCTGGGGCAACGACCAGGCTCATCACTCGTGCGCGAATTGCACGCCGAGAGCGGCGGAAACCCGTTTTACCTCGAGCAACTGGCACGGATGGCCCGCAACGATCCAGCGGCTCCACGGCCCGCGGCGTGGGCCGGCAGGAACCATGAGACCGGTATCCCGGCCGCGGTACGCACAACGTTGGCCCAGGAGCTGGCGGTCCTGCCTCGCCATACGCTCAGGGTGCTTCAGGCCGCCGCGGTAGCGGGCGATCCATTCGATCTGGATCTGGTGGCCGAGATCGCGGGTACCGACAAGCATTCGGTGTTGGGATGCCTCGACGCGCTCGCCGCGGCCGACCTCATCCGGGTGGCCGACCTGGCAGGGTGGTTCCGGTTCCGACATCCGATCGTGCGGCGCGTGGTGTACGACGGTGCGATGCCCGGCTGGCGGATCGGCGCCCATCACCGGGCAGCACACGCGCTGGCCCGCCGTGGGGCCTCGCTCGGCGCACGGGCGCATCACATCGAGCGCTCGGCCACCGTCGGCGACGAGGATGCCGTGGCGATCCTGACCGAGGCCGGGCAGGGGGTGGCCCGCCGCGCGCC
>NZ_JBEZDE010000055.1:0-31391 GCF_040648115.1 Nocardia sp. NPDC049190 | reverse complement strand
GCGCACGCGACGAAGTCGCAAGCAGCGGTCGCTCGGACGCGAGCCACAAAAGGGCCGCGAACCCGCCGCGCCCGCGCGGCCAACTACACAGCACGCAGCCGGTTGCGGCTGGCGTACACGTGTTCGGCGATGAGGGTGGCGATCCGATCCGGTGCCTCGAGCATCGGCACGTGACCGACGCCGTTGACCAGGATGCGGTCGGCGGACTCGGGCAGTTCTTTCAAGTAGCGGCGGGCGTAGACGCGGTTGGGGATGATTCGGTCGTATTCCGACAGCAGCAGCCGGACCGGCGTCTGCAGTGTGGACAGGTCTTCTTGCTCCGGCGCACGGATATTGCCGAAGATCATCGGGAGCGTGGCCGGGCAATGCAGTGCGGCGGTGATGGCGGCCGCCGCGTCCCGCCGGGACACCGCGGCGGCGTTCTTGCTCAGCGCGAGCAGCGCGACACGCTGGGCTATCGGGTTGTCGACCGCGAATTCGCCTAGGCGCTTGCCGATTTCCACGAGCGCGGCCAGCGCGAGGAATTTCGTGCTGATCCGCAGTTGGGTGAACGAGGCCGCGTGCCAGCCGCCCGCTGGTGCGATCAGCGTCAGCGTGCGGGCCCGGCCCCGGCGGGCCAGTTCGACGCCGACTTGGCCGCCGAGCGAGTTTCCCGCGATATGGCAGGTGCGCCAACCGAGATCGTCGAGTTGTTCCTCGACCCGATCGGCGAGTGTGTGTACGTCGACCGACCGGTTGTCCGCGGGCGCGCCGCCCCAGTGACCGGCGAACGCGGGTGCGAATACCTCGCACTGCGTCGACAGCCGGGTGGCGGTGTGTTCCCAGCAGTGCGGCGACATCATGAAACCGTGTAACAACAGCAGCGGATCGCCGGAACCCACGTGTAGCGCCTTGATCGGTTGGGCTTTGTTCGCGGGCGCGACGGTTTTTCGCGGGGTGGTGCCGGAGCGATCGGCGGCGGACGATTGGGAGGTGTCAGACGACATCGTCATCACCCCTTCCTGGACGGCGGTGTCCGGGGGAGTTCATCTGTCCAGCATTGTACGGTCGTGAAGTGCCATACATCATCTCGACCGTGAACGTGAATGGTGTCCGCGCGGCCACGGGCAAGGGCATGCTCGCCTGGCTCGCGGCGACCGAAGCCGACATCGTCTGCGTGCAGGAAACCCGCGCCACCGACGAGCAGACCAGGGCGGTGCTGGCGCCGGCGCTCGATGCCGGGTGGTGGCTGTCGCATGCCGAGCCGGAGTCCAAAGGGCGTGCCGGAGTGGGCATTTTGTCCAGACGGGCGCCGAGTGTGGTGCGAATCGGATTCGGCAGCAGCGAGTTCGACGCCTCCGGCCGCTATCTCGAGGCCGATTTCGATGAGGTCACCGTCGCCAGCGTGTATGTGCACTCCGGCGAGGCGGGCACCGTACGCCAGGAGGAGAAATACCGCTTCATGGCCGAGCTCGGCGCCCACCTGACCACACGCACCGGCGATGTCGTGGTGAGCGGAGACTGGAATATCGCGCACACCGAGTTCGATCTGAAGAACTGGAAGGGCAACCGGAAATCGGCCGGGTTCCTGCCCGAGGAACGCGCCTGGATCGACGAGCTACTCGCCGCGGGCTATGTCGATGTGGTGCGTCGCCTGCATCCAGAGGTCGCCGGCCCCTACAGTTGGTGGTCGTACCGTGGACGCGCGTTCGACAACGACTCGGGCTGGCGGATCGACTATCAACTCGTCCGCGGCGACCTCGCCACCCGCGCCAAGCACGCGGTGGTGGAACGCGCCGCCACCTACGACCAGCGCTGGTCCGACCACGCGCCCGTCACGGTGCAGTATCGATGAACGCCACTCCGAAGCTGATCCGCGCCCTCACCGTAGTCGGCGCGGTCGCGCTCGCACTGGTGGTCGTCGCGGTGCTCGCATTGCGCGCCGGCGACGACAACACCCCCGCATCCACCGCGACTGCCCATGCCACCACGGCGCACACCGTGGCGCCGCGCGGCACCGCACCGCACGACGGATCCACCATGTCGCGCGACGGATCCACCATGTCGCCGGTCACCCAGGCGCCCGGTGTCCCGGACCGCGCCTATCTGACGCTGCGCGAGATCGACGCGGGCCGATGGCCGGACTCGGCGAACTCCCCGGGCACCAAGGGCGGCGAGCGCTGGATGAACCGCGGTCGCGACCTGCCGGTCGAGGACGCCTCCGGTAACGCGATGACCTACCAGGAGTGGGACGTCAATCCGAAGCAACCTGGTCGATCCCGCGACGCCGAACGCATCGTCACCGGCAGTGACGGCTCGGCCTGGTATACCGGCGACCACTACAAGACCTTCACGAGGATGCGCTGATGTCACAGTCGGTCCCGCTGTCGCGATTGCTAGCCCGTCCCGTGGACTACGATGCCACGCACGCGGCGCCCGCCGCGGCGCAGCCGCCACCCACGCTCGGCGCCCTCGCGGTCGACGCCGCCGAGTTCAGCGGACTACGGTACAAGGTGCCCTCCGGATATCTGGTGCGCGAGCTGCGCGGCGCGAAAATGCGGACAACCGCCGGCGTTTTCGACGAGTTCGCCGCCGCGTTCCAGTTCCCGTACTACTTCGGCGACAACAAGGACGCGTTCGACGAATGCCTGCGTGACCTCGACGATTTCGTGGGCGACGCAGCCGGATATGTGGCCGCGATCCGCGATTCGGCCGAGCTGCTCACCGACGAGCCGGTCGAGCGGGACTGGTTCGCCGAGGCCATGGGTGACTGCGCGGCCTACTGGGCCCGGCACGAGGTGCTCTTCCGCGTGGTGCTGCAGGGTGACGCGCCCGACATCCGGGATGTGTTGCTGCGGCTGTGACTTCCAGCGCTCACCCCAGCTTGTCGGCCAAGTCCTCGCCGAGTAGCACGAACACGTCGACGGTGTGTTCGATCAGTTCGTCGCGGGTGAGGTCCAGATCGCCCTGCAGCCAGGCGGTCAGCGTCTGGACCAGACCACCGACCAGGTACAACGCGCGGAAATCGATCGCGGGATCCGGGGCCGCAGCACTCATCCGATAGAAGTCGATCCCCTCCGCGGCCACCATTCGCGCGAACACCCGCACCGTTTCGGTGGTGCGGGCGCGCAGCTCCGGCGTCGCCATACCCGCGATCAAGACGACCTTCGCCTTACGCGGGTCATCGGTGAGCAAGTGCACGCCCGCGGTAATCGCCGCATGGGCGGTCGCGCGGGTGTCCGGCGGGGCGGTACGCACGGCCGCGAGAATCGCATCCGCGAGTTCTCCCGCGATCCCATCGATCAACGCCGCGAGCACCGCGTCGCGACTGTCGAAGTTCTCGTAGTAGTACCGCTCGTTCAGCCCGGCCCGCGCACACAGCCCGGACACCGTCAGCTTCGCGAATCCCTCAGTACCGACGATCTCCAACGCGGCCGCCAACAACGCAACACGTCGCTGCGCCCGACGCGCCTGCGCGGAGATGCCCCCATAGGTCCGTTGCGCGGTCACGGTTCGATTCTGGCAGTGTTCGATTTGCAGCGCCTGCGGCGCTGCGGGTTCGCGGCCCCTGTGTGGCTCGCGTCCGAGCGACCGCTGCTTGCGACCTCGTCGCGGGCGCAGCGGCCACTCGGACGCGAGCCGGGCCGCGAACGGGCAATGCTAGGTCTCGCTTCGCTCGGAATGTGGGGTTGAGCTGGTTGGGGTGGGTGAGGTGAGTTTGTTCGGCAGTGTCTGGGGTGTTGGAAAGTGTTTGGTCTGGCTTTGCTGACGAGATCGAGCTCTCCCGTTCACGGCGAAACCCCAGAATTGGCCGCAACTCCACTACCTCTCATGCGCTGCTGAACGAATACAGCCCGCCCCCAACCGCACAACACCGCTACGAACCAGTTCAACCGCCACTTCCAATCGCTCGAGAAAGGGGAGTGAGCCAATGCGGTTGCGTGGACCGGTGGCTTGCGTGGGTTGGTGGCCCGGCGTCCGGACCGTGTGGCGTGGCTGATGTCGAGCGGTCGTCGGGCGCGCGGGCCAGGGTTTCTGTGCACCAGATCGTTGAGGTATGCGGGTTCGGTTGTTGTCGTGACGGCGACGCTACGTGTTCGCCGCGGGGTGGCGGTCGATGGCAACTGCCAGGGTGGGGTGGTCAGGGTGGATTCGCGCCGCGATTCTGGTAGGGGCTATTGCCAGAATGGCTGATTCTGGTGGATGCTGTTGTCGGATGTTCTCGATGAGGAGGCGGCGATGGCCCAACCCGGCTACTTCAGTGACCACTCCATGATTCGACGGGTCATGAGCAAGCGCGCGGTCGGTCTCAGCTATGGCCTGCGTGCCCTGGTCGTCGGCGCGGTGCATCCGCTGCTCTACGTCGGTACCGCGGAGCACACCGAGCATCGGATGACCCCGTATACCAGGCTCGCGCTGACCGGGCGCCTGTTCGAGGCGGTATTCCTGGGCAGCAAGGACGAGGCCGATCGGGCGCTGGCGTTCACCACGAACAAGCACGTCAGGGTGCGGGGTGTGCTGCCCGAGGATGCGGGTGTCCGGCACCCGGCGGGCACCGGCTACTCCGCGCTCGACCCGCACCTGATGTTCATGACGATGGCCTTCACCTTCGACTCGGCCGAGGTGATGTACGACCTGCTGGTGCGCACCATGACCGACGGCGAACGCGAGGCCCTCTACCAGGATTACGTGCGCTGGGGCGAGTTGTTCGGCATGCCGGTGGACGCGGCGCCCCGCAGCTACCGGGAGTTCCGCGCCTACTTCGACGGCTACCTCGCCTCCGACGAACTGTTCCTCACCGATGAGGCGCGGATGGTCGGTTCCTACCTGGCCGGGCAGCGCGTGCCCTACCCGCAAGGGGTGCCGCTGCAGCAGGTCACCTCGGCGTTCTATCTCCTCGTGCAGGGCAGCCTGCCGTCCCGGATTCGCCGGATGTACGGCATGCACTGGTGTATCGCCGACGAGGTCGCCTATCGGGCGCTGGCGCACGCGGTCCGCACTGCCCACGCGTCGGTGCCACTGGTGCCGCCGGTGCTGCGCGGCACCCTGGCCGGGCCGAGCGCGCCGGTCTACCGGCTGATCTCGAAACGCGAACATCGATTGGTCGGTACCGGTCGGCCGAGTATGCCCGGTATCGATCCGCGCAATCGGGTGCGGCGAAATTCGGCTTGAGTCCCATGCGAAGATCGGGGTATGTCCAGTCCTGCGCCCGCCCCGGCCGCCGAACGCAAGCAGCGAGTCCTGTCCGGGATCCAGCCGACCAGCTCGTCGTTCCATCTCGGAAACTACCTTGGCGCGCTGCAGTACTGGGTGACCATGCAGGATGACTATGACGCGTTGTACTTCATCCCGAACCTGCACGCCATCACGGTGCCGCAGGATCCCAAACAGTTGCAGACGCGCACCAAGGCCGCCGCCGCGCAGCTGCTCGCGCTCGGCATCGATCCGAAGAAGTCCACGCTGTTCGCGCAGAGTCAGGTGCCCGAGCACGCCGAACTCACCTGGGTGCTCAACTGCCTCACCGGTTTCGGTGAGGCCAGCCGGATGACCCAGTTCAAGGACAAATCGGTCAAGCAGGGCGCTGATAACGCGACCGTCGGCCTGTTCACCTATCCGGTGCTGATGGCCGCGGATATCCTGCTCTACCGCGCCCATCAGGTGCCGGTCGGCGAGGATCAGCGTCAGCATTTGGAGCTGACCCGAAACCTGGCCCAGCGCTTCAACACTCGATTCAAGAAGACCTTCGTGGTGCCGGAAGCGCACATCGTCAAAGGCACCGCGAAGATCTACGACCTGCAGGACCCGACCTCGAAGATGAGCAAGTCGGCCTCCACCGACGCGGGCTTGATCAACCTGCTCGACGATCCGAAGCTCACCGCGAAGAAGGTGCGGTCGGCGGTGACCGACACCGAACGCGAGATCCGCTACGACCCGGAGCAGAAGCCTGGTGTCAGTAACCTACTGGTGATTCTCAGTTCGCTCACCGGTGCGCCGATCGTGACGCTGGAGAGGGATTTCGCGGGCAAGGGTTACGGCGACCTGAAGGCCGACGTCGCCGACGCGCTGGTCGAATTTGTCACACCGTTGCGCGCGAAGGTGCAAGAGTACATGTCGGATCAAGGCGAACTCGACCGTATCCTCGCCGGCGGAGCCGAGCGGGCGCGAGAGATCGCCGGCAACACCCTCGCACAGGTTTACGACCGGGTCGGCCTACTGGCCCGCTAGGCGGCGCCTGCGGGGTCTCTCGGTCGAAGGGGCGCGTGGTGCAGGTGGTCGACAACATCAAGGCCGGGATCGAACGCCGGATCCAGGCGCAGCCGTGGCTGGACCATCTGGTCCGGGCGGGTGGTCGATATCAGCGACAGCGCGGGGACTGCTACGCCGCGGGTGTCACATATTTCACCGTCCTGTCACTGTTTCCGCTGTTGATGGTGGCCTTCTCGATCGCCGGTATCGTGCTGTCCAGCAATCCGGAGCTGCTGGAGGAGCTGCGGACCAAGATCGTCGACAATATCTCGGGGTCGCTCGGCGCCCAGTTGAACGACTTGGTCGATCGCGCGGTCGATTCGCGGGGCACGGTCGGCACGCTCGGGCTGCTTGCCGGTGTCTACACCGGCCTCGGCTGGATGGCCAACCTGCGCGCCGCGCTCACCGAGCAGTGGGAACAGCAGCACCCGGACGGCAACTGGCTGGTCACCAAGCTCTCCGATCTCGGCGCGCTGATCGGGCTCGGCCTCGCGTTCGTGGTCTCGCTGGGTCTGTCGGCGTTGGCGTCGAGCACCCTCGGGGCCCGGCTGATCAGCGCGGTCGGTCTTGCCCAGCTGCCCGGTGCCCGGCTACTGCTGGCACTGGTGTCGACCGTGCTCGGGTTCCTCGCCTCCTGGGCGGTCTTCGCCTGGGTCATCGCCCGGCTGCCGCGGGAACCGGTCACGCTGGCCAGCGCGGCCAAGGCGGCGGCGCTGGCCGCGGTGGCGTTCGAGGCGTTCAAGGTCGTCGCTTCGATCTATCTGCGTTCCGTGTTGAGTAGCCCCGCGGGCGCTGCGTTCGGGTCGATCATCGGTCTGATGGTGTTCATCTACGTGACCTATCGCATCATCCTGTTCGCCACCGCCTGGGCCGCCACCGCCACCGAGAACGAGCCGGAAGCCGAGATCCCCGCGCCCGGCCCCGCGGTGATCGCGCCGCGGGTCGGCGCCCGCGACGTATCCCTGGGTGTCGGCGCCGCGTTCTTCGGTATGGGCGCCCTTGCTGTCCTGGCGCTGTCGGAACTGCGTCGACTACCTGGTCGACGCTGACGCCTCGGGATGCTCCGAACTAGCGTCGGCGGTTGGCCCTTCGCGCGCCGACCAACAGGGCCGCGATCGCGATGACGCCGCCGACGATCAGGACGGTCCGGGTGCTGGCAGGTCGGTCTACGTCCAGTGGAGCCGCGGCGGAATGGCCGGCGCCGCGCACCGGAGGCGCGGCGAGAGCGACTTCGGTCTGCGGAGCGTCCGCGGTGGCATCGGGCAGGTTGCCGATCGCCGAGCCGCGCGGGAGCGCGAAGCCGTAGTCGAGCAACCGGGCCGCCTGCTCCCAGGGGCGCAGCGGCCGGACATCGCCTTTCAGCAAGGTGACGGCAAGCCGTCGGCCGTCGCGCTGCGCGGCGGCGACGAACGTCTGCCTGGCGTCGTCGGTGAAGCCGGTCTTGCCGCCGAGGGCGCCGTCGTAGTCGTAGAGCAGGTGGTTGTCGTTGCCGATGGGGAAGCCGGGGTGGTCGGTGTCCCCGGGGATCGCCGGATTCGCCGGATAGCCGGGGAAGTCCACCTGTTCGGTGTGGATCAGCTCGGCGAACAGCGGAATCGTCATGGCCTCGCGGAACAGCACGGCGAGGTCGTAGGCCGAGGTGCTCATGCCGGGGCCGTCCAGGCCCGAGGGGCTGGCCGCGCGAGTGTCCAAGGCGTGCAGGGACTTCGCCAGTTCGTTCATCTTCGCGACCGCGGCCGCGTCGCCACCGAGTTGGGCGGCGATGGCATGTGCGGCGTCGTTGCCCGAGGCCATGATCAATGCCTGCATCAGCTGCCGGTTGGTGTAGTGGCCGCCCGGACCGATGCCGACTCTGGTGCCGTCGCTGTCGGCGTCCTCCTGGGTGCCGATCACCACTGTGTTCAGATCCAGTGTGCGCAGCGCGACCGTGGCCAGCAGCACTTTGATCGTGCTGGCCGGGCGGTAGCGACCGTGCGGGTCCTTCGCGGCAAGCACCTCGCCGCTGTCCAGGTCGGCGAGCAGCCACGCGGTCGCCGAAATATCCTGCGGCGCAGGCGGTGCGTTCTGGGGCAGCACCATGCCGCACTCGCCGAGCCGGTCGCCGCCGACCGGGGGTGTCGAGATCGGCAGCGGCGCCGGCGCGGATTGTCCCGGCGCGGGGACTTCGGATAAGTCGATCGGCGCGGGCGGCTGCGTCTTCTGCGGGCAGCTGTCGGTATTCGGGGTGGTGAACGGCGTGGTCGTGCTCGGCACGGCGAGCGATGGCGCGGCCGTAGCCCCGATCGCGGCGCCTGCCAGCACGGCGCCGACGCAGAGCGCGGCGCGGCGGCGGAACTCCCTGATCTTCATCGGCACCGAGCCTAGCGATCGTTGCGCCTGGGGGCCGAACGTGAACCCGAGCGCCGATTCTATATTGACATACTCACTCAAGTGAAAGATTCTATCAAAAGGTTGTTACTTCTATTTCGTGGAGGACCGATGCAGTTCGACTCGACCCGCCGCTGGCTGGCCCTCGGCGCGCTCGCGGTGGCGATGCTGACCATCGGGCTGGATGTCACTGTGCTGACCGTGGCGCTGCCCACCCTCGCTGTCGACCTGAATGCCGATACCGCCGGGCTGCAATGGTTCAGCAGCGCATACACGCTGGCGCTGGCCGCCGTGATGCTGCCCGCCGGCGCGCTCGGCGACCGCTACGGACGCAAGAAGTTCCTGCTCGCCGCGCTACTGCTGTTCGGAGCCGCTTCGCTCGCCTGTGCCGGGTCCACCTCGGCTGATCAGCTCATCGCCGCGCGTGTCGTGCTCGGTATCGCGGCGGCGGCGATGATGCCGCTGTCGATGTCGGTGTTGCCGGCGATGTTTCCGGAACCGGTCGAGCGGCAGCGCGCCCTCACCATCTGGATCACGTCGACCGCGATCGGATTGCCGCTGGGCCCGATCGTGGGCGGCTGGCTGCTGCGCAACTTCTGGTGGGGCTCGGTGTTCCTGATCAACGTTCCGATGGCGGTGATCGGCGCGGCCGCCGTCGCCGCGCTGGTTCCGGAATCGCGGAGCGCTCATCGCTTCCGCCTCGACCTGCCCGGTGTCGTGCTGTCGGCCGCGGGCATGCTCGGCCTCACCTACGGATTCATCCGGATCGGCGAGCGGGGTTGGGGAGACGGCCCCGCCTGGGCGGCTGTCCTGGCTGGAGCGCTGCTGCTCGGCGCGTTCGGCGTGTGGCAGCGCAGGGCCACTCAGCCGTTGATCGACTTCGCGCTCTTCGCCTCCGACGGGTTCCGGTGGGGCACGGCCTTTTCCATCGTGGTGAACTTCGCCCTGTTCGGCATGTTCTTCACTGTCCCGCAGTATTTCCAGGCGGTGCTCGGTGTGGACGCGCTCGGCAGTGGACTGCGGCTGCTTCCCCTGATCGGTGGCCTGCTGGTCGGGAGCAGGCTGGTGGACAAGTTGCTGCTGAAGCTGAGCGTCCGCGTGGTGCTCACCGCGGGGTTCGGGCTGCTCGCGGGCTCGCTTGCCCTGGGTTCGGGAACCGGAGTGGACAGCGGCTACGGGTACACCGCGCTGTGGATCACGCTGCTCGGCGCGGGTATGGGCTTGGTACTGCCCGCGTCCACGGGCTTGGCGATGGGTGAGCTGACCGCGGAGCGCTCGGGGTCCGGTTCCGCGCTGTTGCAGGCGCTGCGCCAAGCCGGCGGCACGATCGGCGTCGCGGTGCTCGGTACCGTCCTGTCGACCCGGTACCGGTCCGAACTGGGGGAGTTCAATCGCGATCCGGTCGCCGACGGTGTCAACGCGGGTGTCGCGACCGCGCGCAAGCTGGGCGATCCGTCGATGCTGCACCAGGTGCAGAGCGCGTTCGTCGGCGGAATGGGTGCGATGCTGGGGGTCTGCGCGGCACTGTGTCTGCTCGCCTCGATGGTGACCGTGGCGTTCGTCCGCTCGAAGCGGCCGGCCGAGGTGCCCGAGCCTGGTGCGGCAGAATCAACTCATGTCGGATGAGCTACCCGCGGACGGTACGGTGAAGGGTCTGCGCGAGCGGAAGAAAGAACGGACACGCCGGACGATCCGGCTCGAGGCGTTCCGGCTGTTCCGCGAACAGGGCTACGCCGAGACCACCGTCGAGCAGATCGCCGCGGCCGCCGAAGTATCGCCGAGCACCTTCTTCCGCTACTTCCCGACCAAGGAACAGCTGGTACTCGCCGACGACCTGGATCCAATGATGATCGACGCGCTGCGCCGCCAGCCGCGCGACGTCGCGCCGATGATCGCCCTCCGCAACGTGGTGGTCGAGGTCTTCGGAAGTCTGCCCGTCGCCCAGCTGGCGTTCGAACAGGAGCGGCAGGCGCTGCTGTATCACGTGCCCGAGCTGCGCTCGGCCATCGGCTTGGAGATCGTGCGCAGCATCGATCTGATCGCGGGGCTGCTGGCCGACCACCTCGGGCGCGCTGCCGACGATTTCGAGGTACGGGTGGCCTCGGGTGCGCTGGCGGGCGCCGCGCTCGCCATCTCGACGATGACGCCGATGAATGTCGACAACATCAGTCGCGCGTTGGATTTCCTCGCGGCGGGGCTTCCGCTCGGACCCGCGCGCGAGGCCGGGCAAGTCTGAGGGCGAGATGGGTCGACTTCCGGCCGGGACTGACCTTGTCCCGCCGCACGATCGAACCAGTCCAGCCCAGCGGGATTGCGTGAACCTATGCCGCCCCGGCGGCACTCGACTGCCGCAGCCGTTCGGGGGTGTCGTCGTCCATGGTGGCGAAGAAGCCTCCGATTACGTCTTCGATCTCGGTGATCGACCGTGCGCAATAGAGGATCGGCTGGTAGTGGGTGATGTCGTAGACCGCGGCGCCCATCGCGCCGACGTCGAGCGGGCGTAGATCGGCGTGCCGGAACTCTTCGATCTCGCCATACGACGACAGCAGACCCGCACCGTAGCAACGGATCTCGTCACCCTCGCGGACGACACCGAATTCCATCGAGAACCAGAACACGTTGGCGAGGAACTTCAGCGCGTCCTCGGTGCTCAACCTGCCCACGGCCGCGCCGACTTCGGCGTAGACGGCCGCGAACCGGGGGCTGGCGATCTGGTTGGCGTGTCCGATGATCTCGTGGATGGCATCGGGCTCCGGCGTGTACAGCGGTGCGGAGTGATGGCGGATGTACTGCGTGGAATGGAAGGTCCGGTCGGCGAAGGAGCCGAAGAACTCTCGCAGCGGCACCAGACCCGCTGCCGGGGCGTAACGGAACCCACTCAATGGCGCGAGCGCGGCCGACACCTCGTCCAGTTGCGGGATGTAATCGGTCGGAAGGGCGAGCGCTTCGGCTGCCGCGAGCACCTCCGCGCTGGCGTACCTGCGGTGCTTGCGCGTCAGCTCGGCGGACACGATCCGCCACACCTGTTGTTCCTCTTCGGTGTAAGCGACGTGGGGGAGCGCGCCGCCGGGTGTGTAGTTCAGCGCCAGCGCTGCGATGGCATTGCGGCGGGCCCGGTATTCCGGGTCGCGCACGCCGGGGTGCTCGTCGCTCAGGTGTACCGTCACATCACCGTCGCCGGTGCGGGTCACCGGCGAGTAGAGCTGCGCTTCGTTGAACATACGTCGATGCAAGCACCGCTCGGCGCTGCCGACAATGAGAGCCCACCCAGCTTAGCAATATGCCTAGCTGAACCCGGTTTCTACGGTACTTTCGGCAGCCCGACGGCGCTGCAGGCGGTGTTCTGAGCAGTGGCCGGACAGCGAATGCGCCAGGACGTGGCCCGGTGCCACGCCCGATCATCCACTTGTTCACCGGCGTGGTCAGCACGAACGCCACCGCCAGCGCGGACGCCGAGGTCGCCCAGAACGGCACGCTGTCCAGCTGGGCGTTCATCGCGCCGGGGACGGCGGGGATCACGGCGCTGTCCACGATCTCCATAACAGTGACCGACACGGTATCCGCCGCGAGGGCGGTGGTGACGGCGGCAGATAGTGGCGGTCCTGGTTTCAGCACCGCGCGCATGGTGAACGCGTAGCCGAAAAAAAGGCCAGCGACGGCTGTCGCCCTTGTCGAGCCGTTGTTCCAGCCCAGGGCAGTGCCGATCACTATGCCCAGAATTTCGCCGAGACCGCAGCCGATCAGGCAGTGCAGCGTCGCCGTGGCGGCCATCCGCCAGGTAGCCAGTGTGAGTACTGGCCGGTACTTGCGGACCGTCGCGCGGTGGCATGCGTCGCCGGTGTGGCAGCCGTGAGGTCTTCGTCGGGCGGGCCGTGCCTGCGTTCCCTCCGATAAACAATACCCCCGTACAGTATATTGCCCGGACCGAGTTCGCGATTTGCCGCACATGAGCGGGCATCATGGCGCAAGATAACGAATGTATTAAGGAGGACGCATGAAATCCGTGCGGATCGATCTCGACCAGAAATTGCTCGACGCGGCCGCCGCGATCATGGGCACCTCGACGAGCGAGGCCACCGTCAACGAGGCCTTGCGCCGAATCGTCGTGCACGAGCGTCAGCTGCATCATCTGGAGAAGCTGGCCGCGACCGCCTTGTTCCCGCTGCCCGAGTCGGAGGTCGCAGTCGTCGACCGATAGTCGCCGTCCCCTGCTCGCGGCGTCCCGGTCGACGCGAGACCGGTGTACACGAAAGGAGACGTGCGGTCGAGGAGGTGCGCCCGTGCACGTCGCGCGGCGCAAAGCCTCCGGCTTCGCAGGCAGTGTGCCTGTCGGGGGCGATCGGCCGGACATCGAGCACGCGACCCTCGTCGTGCGCCCGAGCCCTGTCGGTGGGTGCTGGCAGAATTCGTGGGACTGTTGGTGTGCCGAGGGGTGGAAACATGGCGGTCTCTCTTATTGATCTGCCGGTCGGACAGCGACCGCGCGAACGGTTGCTGGCGCTCGGGCCGCAGGCACTCAGCGATGTGGAGCTGCTCGCGCTGTTGTTGCGGCACGGCAGGCGCGGTGCGAGCGTGCTGGAGCTGGCGGCGGAATTGCTGGTCGAGCACGGTGGGCTGACCGGGTTGGCGTCGGCGCGTCCGGAGGAGTTGTCGCGTCGGGCCGGGATCGGGGTGGCCAAGGCGTCGGCGCTCATTGCCGCGTTCCACCTCGGCGCACGGGCGCGCGGCGGTCCGGATGCGACGATCCGGCTCCGCAGTGCGGTCGACGTCGCCTGCGCTGCGCGACCGCAGTTCGCGGGTACGCGGGTCGAGCGACTGCTGGTGCTGGTGTGCGATGCGCAGAACCAACTACGGCAGCAGGTATTCGTCGCGCAGGGAGCTGTCGATCAGGTCGCCGTCCCGGTCCGGGAGATCATGAACACGGTGCTACGGCACGACGGTCGCGCCTTCGCCGTGGTGCACAACCACCCCTCCGGCGACCCCACGCCCAGCGTGGACGACCGTCGCGCCACCACACTACTGGCTGAAGCCGCCCACACGGTGGGTTTGCGATTCCTCGACCATGTGGTGATAGCGGGTGAGGCATGGGCCAGCGCACCGGGGTATCCGGCGCCCTGACCGGAAGCTGCCGCACGGGCAATCGACGATAACAGCGAAGGCCGCCTTCCTCGAACGAGGAAGGCGGCCTTCGTGTGGTGGCCCGATTTCAGCGAGTGAAGAGCAGGGCTCGCTTGACTTCCTGGATGGCCTTCGTGACCTCGATGCCGCGCGGGCAGGCATCGGTGCAGTTGAAGGTGGTGCGGCAGCGCCAGACGCCTTCGACGTCGTTGAGGATGTCGAGGCGCTCGCGGGCGCCTTCGTCGCGGCTGTCGAAGATGAAGCGGTGGGCGTTCACGATCGCGGCCGGGCCGAAGTAGCTGCCGTCACTCCAATACACGGGGCAGGAGGTGGTGCAGCAGGCGCACAGGATGCACTTGGTGGTGTCGTCGAACCTGGCGCGATCGGCCTGGCTCTGGATGCGCTCACGGGTCGGTTCGTTGCCCGAGGTCATCAGGTACGGCTTGACCGCGCGGAACGCGTCGAAGAACGGCTCCATGTCCACCACGAGGTCCTTCTCCACGGGCAGGCCGCGGATCGGCTCGACGGTGACGGTGACCGGCTTGCCGTCCTTGGGCAGCATGTCCTTCATCAGCACCTTGCAGGCCAGCCGGTTCACTCCGTTGATCCGCATGGCGTCCGAACCACAGACGCCATGCGCGCACGAGCGACGGAAGGTGAGCGTGCCGTCCAGGTAGGACTTGATGTAGATGAGCACGTTCAGGAAGCGGTCGGTCGACAGGACCGGTACCTGGAACGACTCCCAGTGCGCACCCTTGTCGTCCTCCGGGTTGAAACGCGCGACCTTGACGGTGACCATCACCGACCCCTCGGGGACCGGTGCGGGTGCCTGCGGTGCGGGTGCTTCGGCTACAGCAGTCATCAGTACTTACGCTCCATCGGCTCGTAACGGGTCTGCACCACCGGCTTGTGGTCGAGGCGGATCTCGGAGATGAGTTCGGCAGGAGATCCCGCTTCGATTTCCTTGTAGGCCATCGTGTGCCGCATGAAGTTCACGTCGTCGCGGTTCGGGTAGTCCTCGCGGGCGTGGCCGCCACGGGTTTCCCTGCGGTTGAGCGCACCGACCACGGTGACCTCGGCCAGTTCGAGCAGGAAGCCGAGTTCGACGGCTTCGAGCAGGTCACTGTTGTACCGCTTGCCCTTGTCCTGCACCGTGATCCGCGTGTAACGCTCCTTGAGCGCGTGGATATCGGTGAGGGCCTGCTTGAGCGTGTCCTCGGTGCGGAACACCGAGGCGTTGTTGTCCATCGAGCGCTGCAGTTCGGTGCGGATGTCGGCCACCCGCTCGTTGCCGTGCTCGGACAGGATCAGTGCGAGCCAGTCCTGCACCATCCGTGCCGGGTTCTCCGGCATATCGACGAACTCGCTGCGCTGCGCGTACTCCGCGGCGGCGATGCCGGCGCGGCGACCGAACACGTTGATGTCCAGCAGCGAGTTCGTGCCGAGGCGGTTGGCGCCGTGCACCGAGACGCACGCGCACTCGCCCGCCGCGTACAGGCCGGGCACGACATCGGAGTTGTTGCGCAGGACCTCGCCACGGATTCGGGTCGGGATACCACCCATGACGTAGTGGCAGGTCGGGAACACCGGCACCAGTTCTTTCACCGGGTCCACGCCGAGGTAGGTGCGGGCGAACTCGGTGATGTCGGGCAGCTTCTCCTCGAGCACGTCCTCGCCGAGGTGGGTCACGTCGATGTAGACGTAGTCCTTGTTCGGCCCGGCGCCACGGCCCTCCAGTACCTCGAGCACCATCGACCGGGCGACGATGTCACGCGGCGCGAGGTCCTTGATGGTGGGGGCGTAGCGCTCCATGAAGCGCTCGCCGTCGGCGTTGCGCAGGATGCCGCCCTCGCCGCGGACGGCCTCGGAGATCAGGATGCCGAGCCCAGCCAAGCCGGTCGGATGGAACTGGTGGAACTCCATGTCCTCCAGCGGAAGACCCTTGCGGAACACGATCGCCATGCCGTCACCGGTCAGCGTGTGCGCGTTCGAGGTGGTCTTGTACATCCGGCCCGAGCCGCCCGTGGCGAACACGATCGACTTGGCGTGGAAGACGTGGATATCGCCGGTGGCCAGCTCGTAGGCGACCACACCGGTGGCGATCGGACCGCGGTCGCTCTCGGTGAGCACCAGATCCAGCACGTAGAACTCGTTGTAGAACTCCACGTCGTGCTTGACGCAGTTCTGGTAGAGCGTCTGCAGGATCATGTGGCCGGTGCGGTCGGCGGCATAGCAGGCCCGGCGGACCGGGGCCTTGCCGTGGTCGCGGGTGTGGCCACCGAAGCGACGCTGATCGATCTTGCCCTCGGGCGTGCGGTTGAACGGCAGGCCCATCTTCTCCAGGTCGAGCACCGCGTCGATGGCCTCCTTGGCCATGATCTCCGCGGCGTCCTGGTCGACCAGGTAGTCACCACCCTTGACGGTGTCGAAGGTGTGCCACTCCCAGTTGTCCTCTTCGACGTTGGCCAGCGCGGCGCACATGCCACCCTGGGCGGCGCCGGTGTGACTGCGGGTCGGGTACAACTTGGTCAGCACCGCGGTGCGAACACGCGGACCCGCCTCGATCGCGGCACGCATACCCGCGCCACCCGCGCCGACGATCACCACGTCGTAGCGATGCTCCTGAACCCGGGATTCACTCATGCGTGCACCTCGTTGCGGTCGGCTCCGGCATGTGCGAAGCACGCCGAGTCGATGATTCGTCGCGCGAAACACGCCGACTCGATGATTCGTTCGCTGCGCTCACTCATGGAGGTGGCCTGTTCCTAACTGATGTTGGGGTCGAAGGTGAAGATGACGTAGGTGCCCACGCCCATGATCAGGATCATCGAGATGGCCAGCAGCGTGTTCAGCCAGAACCGGGTCGAGTCCTTGCGGGAGTAGTCCGCGATCACGGTGCGCAGCCCGTTGCCGCCGTGCAGCTGCGCGAGCCACAGCATGGTCAGGTCCCAGAACTGCCAGAACGGGCTGGACCAGCGACCGGCGACAAAGGCGAAGTTGAGTCGCTTCACACCACCGTCGAGCAGCAGCATGATCGTCATGTGCCCGAACACCAGCACGATCAGCAGCAGACCGGAGAAGCGCATGAACAGCCAGGCGTATTTCTCGAAGTTGTTGTTCGAGCGCGCCCGGGGCGACCGAGGCAGATCCAGGCTGGCCGGGCGGTCGTAGGACTTGCCGATGACGGGTGCGCTCATGTCAGTGCTCCGTGAACAGGTAGAAGAACTGGCGCCCGACCGCGGGAACCGCGAGCAGGAACCAGATCGCGAGGATGATCCAGAGCATCGTCCGCTGGTACTTCGGGCCCTTGGACCAGAAGTCCACCAGGATCACCCGGACGCCGTTGAGCGCGTGGAACAGCACGACGGCGACAAGGCCCATCTCCATCAGCGCGACGATGGGGTTCTTGTAGGTCTCGATGGCCTCGTTGTAGGTGTCCGGGCTGACGCGCACCAGCGCGGTGTCCAGGACGTGTACGAAGAGGAAGAAGAAAATCGCGACGCCGGTGATCCGGTGCAGTGCCCACGACCACATTCCGGGGTCGCCTCGGTACAGCGTCTTCCGCTTCGGCTGAGCCGGAGCTGCAATCGTGGTCATAGAGTGCGGTGCCTCCAACGTCGTTGATGGACCCGGTTGCAGGTCCGACGCCGGCTGCGTTGGGGGGCAAATGCCCAGGTGGCTGCACTCCGGCCCGCCGCCGGGAACCTGAACCGATCTGTTTGGACTCTAATCCTCTCGCTATCCCGGAACTAATTCGGCGTGGCGTGCGTTACGCGACAGACGGCGGGGTTAGGTTTACCTTTCTTGATCGGTGCGGGGTTCCGTCGTGGTCTTCGCGCGGCCATTTTCGGCTCGACTCGGGAGGGGTTCGCGGTGTCGAAAGTTCAGTGGAATGTGTTGCGCGACAACGCTATTCAAGCTATGCGTCACGCGTATGCCCCGTACTCGCGGTTTCCGGTCGGTGCGGCGGCCCGCTGTGTCGATGGCCGAATTGTGCGAGGGTGCAATGTGGAGAATGTCTCAATCGCCCTGCGATAAGCTACTCCTCGGTAACAACTGATCGCGGCTCGTTCGCCCTCCGCTATCGTGCGCTCGAGCGGGTTGAAGGGCCGTGTGGTGGCGGTCGTCGCGCCCCTGGCGACCGTAACGCCGTGCCGCGACAGCGGAACCGGGACGACGACACACCGGGACGGGCCACTACATGCATGGCCCGCTTGTTCAACACCGCTTGGATCTCGGCCATTGCCCTCGTCGCCGTACCCTCCAGCCGAAGCAGTGCCCTCATCGACACCTGGCGCAGATCGAAAACTAGATCTCGCAACTCGTCCTTCTCGCGATCCAACTGGCCGATCTCGCTCTCGAGCCCGGCGATCTCCAGCCCATGGACGCTGCTGCAACGTCGAGTTCCCCGACACCGCGAGTGCTTCGCCCACGGTGAGGTTGTCGAGGTAGTCCAAACGTGTCGGCTGGAGCGGCCGCGCTGGTCCCTGCTGCCAGAGCCGGCGAACAAGTCGATCCCATTGGCGGTGTGCATGTCGATCCGCGTCGGGCAACTCGCCCATGGCCTCCGTACTGCCGTCAGGCTGCTCCGGTCGCGCCGCCAACTGCGCGGCACGGCCGAGGAAGCAGAGGTGCAGGCCACCGTCGTTCGCCGGTAACCCCGCCGCCCACGGGATGAACCCGTCGTCGTTGCTGCGACCTCGTCACCGAAACCGTGGATGAATGGAACCGCCGCCGGCCCGGCCAGCGCCCCACTCGGGAGGGCGAGAACTGGCACGTTATGCGGCACTCCGTCGTCCGCTACTGTTCGCCGGACGTGTTGGCGTGAAGCGCGACACCCTGCCCGTCCACCTGCGGAGGCTCTGGTCCGTGGCAGCCACTACCGTCGTAACCGCGCGCAAGCGGCGACGCGAAGAAGTGCTACCAATCGTCGAGGAGGTCCGGGAGGAGGTTCGGCGCTCGGATGACTGTGATGGCGTCGGAGGGCGCGATATTGGCTGGCACTGTCACGACCACCTCCGCAGTACCCTTTCCCGTACCGATGCGTGCGGCGTTGACATCGACCGTGGCGTAAACGTCATGGTTCATGCCAACATGGTGAATAGCCCTGGCTACGCGCTCAGCATGTGCATGCACGGGGTCACCGGCAGAACAAACCAGCATGAGCAGCGGTTTATCCGGTCCTGCGCGAGAAGCGGCTAGGAAATCCTTGTTTGCCGCAACTATTCTGCCGAAGAACTCCCCGTCGATCACCTTGATTTGCCAGTCGGGATGGGTGTCGGTACCAAGGTTGGCCTCGATATGGATGCCGTTCGTATCTGCGTGCGCCTGCACATACAGCATCCCGTCCCGGGCGTCATCGGACCATGGGGCGGGATGGGAATATGATTTCTCTTCCCAATAAGGCTCGGCCCCGTCGGCCGGGGTGATGAGTTCCTTGGGTACGAACTCTCTGTCAGCCATCCGGTTCGGCATCCGGGACCATTCAGAGTAGAATTCCTCGTCACTGGGAAATCCGGTCGCTATGTCTGCTTTTCGGGTCGGGAAGGAAATTCCGAAAACGTTCCCTTCGTGATCGATCAGCGGATGGATGCGTATATCGTGAATATGCTCGAGTCTTCCCCGGTCGTATAAAGAGAAGCTGTTACGGTTGATAACTTCCGCGCCGATCCCTTCGACGTTGTTCACATTTTTTCCGGAGTTGTTCAGCGTGTGTGCGAACCTGTCGATCCGGCTGCTCATGGAACCAGCGGCGCCATCGAGTGATCGTGCGATCAACTCGGTTGCCTCGCGCATGACTCCCGCTGGCCCCGTGTGAAGAATCGGTCCGACCACGTCGCTCATGGTGTGTCCCTTGGTATCGCGCGAGAATAGCTAAGGTTACGTAAAGAAAGGTAAGACGCGCAATAGACAGGTCGATGGCGGAGGGCGCGGTGTGATCGACCAGCAGTGTCCTTGTCGAGGTCGAGGTTCGATATTGGGTATTCGTCCATTCGCGGCGACGTCGAGCAACGATTCGTCCGGCTCTGCGGGCGGACATCATGGGACAGTGGCATTACAGGAACTACTGACGTAAGGATGATGAGCTGTGGGGAGCCCGCCACCGGAAGCCATCCGGCACAACAACTGGTTCGTGTTGGTCGATCCCGGTTGGGATCAGGCCGGTCCGACCGCCTCCCCGCCCGCGGACGTTATCGTCGGCGGCTGGGAACTACGCGACGACGGTAGCGTCGGACCGTTTCGACCGAACCCTGGCTACAGCCCCAGCGCCCCGACCGTGCCGACCGACCCGATCGACGCCGTACTACGCCTGATTGCCGCTGGACAGAACCTCGGCACCGAACTCGTCGAAGCCATCTGTGACTCGATCGTGGAAATCGGCTGCGATAAGCACAACCAGCCACTACTCGGTACCGCACCCGACCGCACGCCCTGCGTCGTCGTCGCCAGTGCGGAATTACAAAAGGCGCATGTCGACGTCGACCGGTGGATTCCAGTGCTCGGCGGCAAACTCCCCGACATCATCCCGCCCGACGCCGATATTTTCCTCAACCCCGCAGGCGGCGCAGCTTTTCGACTCCGAACAGAAACCCTTCGCTCCGCCACGACACGCGACCACAGTTGAAGCAACGCCACGGATCGGGTCAGTTGATTTCGCGGAGTACCACCGCTGTTGTGGAGTTTTGTGCCATGTTCGGTGTATGACGGTGCGCAGCACGCGATGCATCGACAAGGCCGGGACCTCGATGGGGTTCGCGCGGCCATGGGCCGATAGCGAAGAACTCACCCGTGAACTGAGCGACGCCGGGCCGAGCGGGACCGGACGAGGCAATCCATCCGGCCGGAGATGCTCGACTAGGCGTCATGTGCGACCTTCCCTGATCCGGAAGTTCACTCTCTCAGAGAGGTTATTCCAACCGTGGAAATCGACTGGACCAGGCTTCGTACCAGCGCATATGAGGTGATGGCCAAAGCGTATGCCCCCTACTCCCGATTCCCGGTCGGTGCTGCAGGGATCACTGCCGACCGGATGGTGGTCGGGTGCAATGTGGAGAATGTCTCCTATGGGCTGGCCCTGTGCGCCGAGTGCGTACTCGTCGGCAACTTGATTTCGGGCGGCGGTGGCCGTCTGTTGGCCGTCTCCGTGACCGATTCCCGCGGCGAAATCCTGATGCCCTGTGGGCGATGCCGCCAATTGCTCTACGAGCATGGCGGCGGCGACCTCCTGGTCGATCACCAGGCCGGAGCGGTCTCGCTGCGAACGCTTCTTCCGGATGCCTTCGGCCCCGACGACCTGGACGCCGGGCAGCGGTGAGCCGCGCTCGTCAGCACTCGCTCGACCGCGTCGATGTCTGCCTCAGTGCACCGTGGGCCCGCCTCCACCGGCCCCTGCTGCCGCTCCGCCATCCCGAACGAAGGGCGCCGCAAGGTTGTCGAACTGCCGACCGGAACCGGGGACTGTCGCCGCCGCATGCCAGACTTGCGAATGTGACGGCACTGGACGCGGTTTCGATCATCACCACCAAGCGTGACGGCGGGGAGCTGTCCGACGCGCAGATCGACTGGGTGGTGGACGGATTCACTCGCGGCGAGGTCGCCGACGAGCAGATGTCGGCGTTGGCCATGGCGATCGTATGGCGTGGAATGACACGGCGCGAGACGGCAGCGTTGACGGCCGCGATGATCGCCTCCGGGCAGCGGATGGACTTCACCGACCTGCCCCGACCGACTGTGGACAAGCACTCGACCGGCGGGGTCGGCGACAAGATCACGTTACCGCTGGCGCCGCTGGTCGCCGCATGCGGTGCCGCGGTGCCGCAGTTGTCGGGACGCGGGCTCGGGCACACCGGGGGAACGTTGGACAAGCTGGAGGCCATTGCCGGCTGGCGCGCGGAGGTACCCGTGTCGCGGATGCGCGAAATCCTGGCGGATCCGGGCATCGGCGCGGTGGTCTGCGCGGCGGGCGCCGACCTCGCTCCCGCGGACAAGCGGCTCTACGCGCTGCGTGATGTCACCGGCACCGTCGAATCGATTCCGCTGATCGCCAGTTCGATCATGAGCAAGAAGATCGCGGAAGGCACCGCGGCGCTGGTCCTCGATGTCAAGGTCGGCTCCGGTGCGTTTCTGAAGACCCTCGACACCGCGCGTGAACTGGCCACGGCCATGGTCGAATTGGGCACCGACGCCGGTGTGCGGACGGTAGCGCTGCTCACCGCGATGGACACGCCGCTCGGCCGCACCGCGGGCAACGCGCTGGAGGTCGCGGAGTCGGTGGAGGTGCTCGCGGGCGGCGGCCCCGCGGATGTTGTCGAGTTGACCGTCACCTTGGCGCGTGAGATGGTCGCGCTGGCCGGGCTGGATGTCGATCCCGCGGACGTACTGCGCGATGGCCGAGCGATGGATCACTGGCGCGCGATGGTCCGTGCCCAAGGCGGCGATCCGGACGCGCCGCTGCCCACCGCGCAACACACCGAGACCGTCCTCGCCGAGCGCGACGGCCTACTGACGGGGCTCGACGCGTGGGACGTCGGGCTCGCCGCTTGGCGCCTCGGTGCCGGCCGCACGCGGCAAGGCGACCCGGTACAGCACGGCGCCGGTGTCGAAATGCACGCCAAACCCGGCGATTCCGTCGCGGCGGGGCAGCCGTTGCTCACCATGCACACCGACACTCCAGAGGCATTCCGGCGCGCCTCGGCGGCTCTGCGCGCCGCCATCACCATCGAGGCAGGTTCGGCCTTGTCACGCGGCGCGCTGATGCTCGGTCGCGTCGGTGTTTGATCCGCCTCGGTCGGCCTGATTCCGGCAGATTCGCAAGCCAGATCTGTCGCCTAGGTCGATGCCGCAGCCGGCGGAAGTCCCGGTGGGACGGTGCGGACGGCGCCGCCTCATTCCGGCTCATCCTGGCAACGAGATGGTTGCCACGCCGAGAGTCGGCTGCTGTTTCGGCCTGGTGCCGCTACCGTCGTTACATGACTGGACCGATGCCTTTGGTGCTCGCCTCGATCCGCCAAGCGCCCAAAGCACTGCTGCATGATCATCTCGACGGTGGTTTGCGGCCCGCCACGGTGCTCGAGCTGGCCGCGAGCTGCGGTTACGATGACCTGCCCGCGACCGACGCGACCGCGCTCGGCGATTGGTTCCGGGACGCGGCCGACAGTGGATCGTTGGAGCGGTACCTGGAAACCTTCGCGCACACCGTCGCCGTGATGCAGACCCCGGAAGGCCTGCGCCGAGTCGCCCGCGAATGCGCCGAGGACCTGGCCGCCGACGGGGTGGTGTACGCCGAGGTGCGTTTCGCTCCGGAGCAGCACCTGGAGCGCGGGCTGACGCTGGACGAAGTGGTCGAACACACCCTCGCCGGTTTCCGCGAAGGCGAGCAATCCGCTGCCGAGCAAGGCCACACCATCGTGGTGACCTGCCTGCTCACCGCCATGCGGCATGCGGCCCGCTCACGGGAGATCGCGGAGCTGGCGGTGCGCTTCCGTGACCGTGGCGTCGGCGGTTTCGATATCGCGGGCGCGGAGGCGGGCTTCCCGCCCAGCAGGCACCTCGACGCGTTCGAGTACATGCGTGCCAACAGCGCGCACTTCACGATCCACGCGGGCGAGGCGTTCGGCCTGCCGTCCATTCACGAGGCGCTCGCGTTCTGCGGATGCGACCGGCTCGGCCACGGCGTGCGGATCACCGACGACATCAGCGTGCCCGGCGCGATCGAAGACGCGCGGCTCGGGCTGGTCGCGAAGTATGTGCGGGACATGCGCATTCCGCTCGAGCTGTGTCCGTCGTCGAATGTGCAGACCGGTGCCGTACCCGCGCTGGACAAGCATCCGTTCGACCTGCTGGCCCGGCTGCGCTTCCGCGTCACGGTGAACACCGACAACCGGCTCATGAGCGACACCAGTATGAGCCAGGAGATGCTGAAATTGGTCGAGACATTCGGCTACGGCTGGACCGATTTGGAGCGGTTCACCATCAACGCCATGAAGTCGGCGTTCATCCCGTTCCCCGAGCGGTTGCGCATCATCGACGACATCATCAAACCCGGATACGCGGTGCTGCTCGGATAGAAGGCGCTGCTCGGGAAACTGCGGTGCGGAGCCGTGCCGGCGGCGGCGGGCCATGCTGCGCGTCGGCCGGCGGGGGTTTCGTCACCGCAGGATCCGGTTGTCCACTCCGCACAGTCGCGCCCGGTTGACGACGGTCGGTGGCGGTGTCCCGCACCAACCGGACAGACGTCGGGAATCGCGTTCGCTAGCGTGGCCGACATGGCGATTCTGCGGATCCCGCGGCGGTTCAACGGACCACCCGACTCGGGCAACGGCGGCTACGTCGCAGGGCTGCTGGCCCAACAGTGCGACGAGGCGACAGTGACGGTGATCTTGCGCAGCCCACCGCCGCTGGAGCGGCCGCTCCAGCTACGTGCTGCGGCGCTGTACGACGGTGCCGTTCTGGTCGCGGAGGCGAAGGCGGGCGACTTCGAACGGGACGCGCCGCGGCGAACCTCGTTCGACGACGCCGCCACGGCATCGGCTACTTATCGGAGCAACGAGATGTTCGCGTCCTGTTTCGTGTGCGGTAGCGGCCGTGCGGATGGTCTGCGCATCGCGCCCGGCGCGATCGGCGCAGGCTGCGTGGCAGCCCCATGGATCCCCGATGACACGCTGCCGCCCGGGCCCGCAGTGCTGTGGGCAGCGATGGACTGCCCCGGAGGCTGGTCGCTGCCGGACATGGTCGACCGTCCCGCCCTCCTCGGCGCCATGACCGCCACTGTGCATGCCATGCCCGAGATCGGTGAGCCGTGCGTCGTGGTCGGCGCGAATCACGGCGAACAGGGCCGCAAATCTTTCGCCTCGACAGCGGTGTATGGCGCGAACGGCCGCCTACTCGGGCAGGCCGAACAGGTCTGGATCCGGTTGGTCTAGCTACTGCTGGTCGAGACGGGATTCGAGCGCACGTTCCAGCTCCCGCCAGGACTGTGCCTCGGCGGTGAACGGCGGGTTGGGCGCCATCCTCGTCGGGTCCGGGTTCAGCAGGTAGGAGACGTACCAGCCGAGCGGAGTGGACTGCGCCAGCGCCTGCTCGACAGAGTCGTCGTCGGCGTAGTCGGCGGCGTCGGTCAACAACTCGACCGCCAAGTCGAGCTGTTCGATGTCGACCGCCTCCGGTCCCTCCGCCAAGTCGTCGGCCAGGCCGGGCAATACGTAGACGTTCTCGTCGGTGACCTCGACCTCGAGGGAGCCGTCGACCGCCGCGGTCTGTACGTCGGCGAACGTGCTCACCCTGGCCAGTTCGTGCTCGTGGTCGTCGGCGAGGTAGCGGGCGAGCGCACGCTCGGAGGGGAACACGGTGATCGCGCCCTTGGCGCCGAGGAAGATCGGCTCGTCATCGAGGTAACAGCGCAGCGTGAAGAAGCTGCCCTCGGAGGTGACGATCTTCACCGGGTCGATGCCGACTTCGTGCCAGAACGACTCGTCGTCGTCCTCGTCCTCGTCGTCTTTCTCGTCTTCGTCGAGGTCGACGGACTCGAACTCCTCGTCCTCCTCGCTGTCGGCCACGTCATCGGCGTCGACGACGTTCTCCTCGGCGGCCAGCAACTCGGCTTCCGCGACCGCGACCGCGTCGGCGTCGACCTCCGGGGTCCGCACCACGGAGTCGATGGCGTCGAGCACATCGTCCCAGCCCTTGGCGATCGCGGCGCCGATCTGGTCCCACAGCTCCTCGCCGTCGCGTCCGACGAACGCGCTGATCCCGCCGGGCAGTGCGCCGAGGACCGGGTGCGAACCGAAGAACTTCGTCACCGTCTCCAGCTCGCAGACCTCGCCGATATTGCGCACCATGCCGAGGGTGTCCTCCAACTCGGCGATGGTGTCCACATCGGGTTCGCCCGCGGCGAGTTCCGGTACGGCCACCAGGTCGAAGGTGAAGTTCTCCTCCGGCTCCAGTTCGACCGCCGACAGCCCGGCGACGACCTTCCACGCCGGATGGTCGACGAGGTCGTTATCGGAGTTGGTGCGGATGAACGCGGCCAGCTCCGCGACGGACTCGAAGCCATAGAGGGAATCCTCATGTCCGAGGAATGCCTCCCACTCGTCGTCACCGTCTCGCCAGCGCGGTGCCCACAGGGTGACGAGATCGCCGTCGGTCAGGCCGAGCTCGATCGGGACGATGTCTCCAGAAGCCATGAGCGGAAGCCTATCGACCTTCTGCGTCAGGCACTATCCGGCCCGCCCGCTTTGGTTGTTCCGGGCTCCTGCCCGAGGGGAACGAATGACTCGTTCAGTGTCGCAACGACCTTCGAGCGCTGCGTGCCGGCATGCTCGGCGGCCTGCCTGCAGGCCCAGATGATCAGCTGTCCGACCTCGGCGGGCGGCAGTGCCGTGACCGCTTCGGACAAGCTCAGACCGACCAGCGCGCCGTCGCTGTTCACCTCGACGCCGACTGCGCCGTCCTCGGTGGTGAACCGACCGCGCACCTGCTGCAAGCCGTGCAGCGCGGCCTCCAGTGCCGCCAACTTCTCGGTCGCCGAGGCGACCAGCGCATCCATTTCCGCACTCATACCGGCCTCATCCAGGTCGTCGGTCCCGTGTCCGCATCGTCGATACGGTCCAACTCGTCCACCGCTTGCTGGCGGCTGGGTAGGCCGAGCCGGTCGAGGATGTCCGTGGGCATGCCGGCCTCGGCGAGCAGTTCGCGTCGTCGCGCGCGCGCCGCGATCGCGGAGCGCTGCGTGAGCCGCAAGATCTCGTTGGCGAGAGATTGCGCGCCGTAACGATATTCGCTGCGCTCGAACCTGATCTCCACCGGCATGCCCTGATCGGTCGCCCGAACCGAAATGGTGCCTGAACGATTGCTGCTCCCCGCCACCGTGACATTGGGGACCTGGGGTCGGGTCATGCGGTGTCCTTTCTGGTATGGCCGGGGCCGTTCGTGGTCACGCTGCGCTGCCGCCTACCGGCCTGACCGGTCATGCGGTGTCCTTTCTGGCATGGCCGGGGCCGTTCGTGGTCACGCTGCGCTGCCGCCTACCGGCCTGACCGGTCATGCGGTGGGCCGGTAGAAGCCGTAGAAGTCCATGCCTGAGTTCTCCGTTCGAATCGAGCTGATCTGGACCGGGTCACCTGCCTCGACGAACTGCCCGTTGCCGATCACCATGGCAACATGGCCGTCCCAGATCGCGAGGTCGCCGGGCATCAGGTCACCAGGTGACACCGGCGTGGCTCCGTTGCCCTGCTCTGCCGCGAGCCGGGGCAGGTCGACACCCGCTTCGCCGTAGGCGTACTTGGTGAGCCCACTGCAGTCCAGCCCGGAGCCGGGGCTGTTTCCACCCCAGACGTACGGCGTGCCGACGGTGCCGACCGCGCACCGGACCGCCGTGGCGGCCTGCTCGTTCGGCGCCTCCACGACGCTGCCGTCGGGCAGCGTGATCCGCACGCCCTTGCCGTCGGCGGGCAGTCCCGGCGAACCCGTGTCGGGCCGGGGCGCACCCGGGGTGGTGCCGGGCTTTCGCTGCGACTGCAGCGAAGGGCGCGGTGCGCTCATCGCGGTGCTCATCAGCTGGCCCGCGCCGGTGACCAGACCGGATCCCAGCTGCTGTACGGCAGGAGCCGGACCGGGCAGGCCGGCGGGCGGCGGGGTCGGTGGTGGCGGGGTCAGGTCGTTCATCGACGCGGTGTGCGTGGTGAGTTCGTTCTGCACGCGGCCGACCACGGTGAGCGCCTGGCCGAGATGGTCTATCGCCGAGCCGACGATCAGCGTCAGCCCCTGCGGCGTTCCCAGTGCCGGGCCCATACTCGACGCGGTGTGCACGAACGATTGGGCGATGCCGGTGAGGTCCTGCTGGCCTTTCTCGACCTCTGCCGCGGCCTGGTTCACCACAGTCGCCATGTCATTGCCGCGGTCGGAGATCATCGCCGCGGAGGTCTGCACCCGCAGTGCCTTGGCGGTGGCGGCGTCGGCGGCGCGCCCGTCCCACGCGGCGTTCATGCCGTTGATGCTGTCGCGACCGGTCCGGTGGATCTGGTCGAGCAAACTCGAGGTGTCGCGGAGGGCATCGGAAGGCCCGCCGGTCGGCAACACCCCGGTGCCGAAGCTCGCGAGCAGATCGAGGATCGGTGTGGCCAGCGCGTTCACGTCGATCATCGGCTCACCCCAGTTCGGCGGCCGCGGTCCGCAGCGCGCTCGCCCGGGACGTATCGGTCTCGGTGAGCACGGTGGCCGCGCCGACGGCCGCGCCACCCACGCTGGCGAGCACCGCCGAGAGCTGACCGATCGAGGCGAGATGCCCGGCATGCGCCGCGGTGTAAGCGGCCATGAAGTCGCCACCGACCAGCCCCATGATCGGGCCGAGCAACGCGGGCTCGGCCGCCGCCGCACGTACCCCCGCCGCCGCCATCTCACCCGCCATGACATGGGCGGTTTCGCCATAGGCTGCGATGCCCTCGGTGTCCGCCGACATCTTTCGCATCAGAGCTTCCCCCATCTGTTGTTCCCAGGCAGAGTACGTCATCCACTTGGTTCGACGCGCGCTCTTCGCATTCGGTTCCACCGGTTCGGAAAAAAGTTGGGTGGAGGTCGGGCGGCACACCCCCGACCGACTTTATCGTTCCCTCATGCGCACCCACACCGTTGACCATCCCCTGGCCGCCGCCCTGCTCACCACGATGCGGGACGAACGAACGGCCAACGCGGCCTTCCGTTCCGCGCTGCGCGATCTCACCGGGATCCTGATCTACGAGGCGCTGCGCGACGCGCCGGTGGAACGATTCGAGATCGTCACGCCGGTCGCGGGCGCCGAAGGCGTCCGGCTGTCCGCGCCGCCGCTGCTGGTTCCCGTGCTGCGCGCCGGGCTCGGGATGATCGACGCGGCCGCCGAACTGATCCCGGACGCCAGAGTCGGTTTCGTCGGCATCGCCCGCGACGAACAGACCCACCAGCCGGTTCCCTACCTGGAATCGCTGCCCGCCGATCTCGCCGGGCGTCCCGTCTTCGTCCTCGACCCGATGTTGGCCACCGGCGGCTCGATGCGGCACACCGTGGAATTGCTCGCGGCCCGCGGCGCTACCGACATCACCGCATGCTGCGTAGTCGCGGCCCCGGAAGGCATTGCGGCGCTGGCGGACTCGGGCCTCCCGGTGCGCCTGGTCACCGCCACCGTCGACGCGGGACTGAACGAGAACGCCTACATCGTGCCCGGCCTCGGCGACGCGGGCGATCGGCAGTTCGGCCCACGCTGATCGGTGGGTCGGCGGCGCGGCGCCGAGTGATCAAAGTGCTCGGCAGAAATCACCCAACGCCGAAAGCCGCACGTGCGCAGCGGCACGCGCGGCGGCGAGATCGGCCCGGGTACCGACCGGCTCGACCACCTCCAGGTAGCACTTCAATTTCGGCTCGGTGCCGGACGGGCGGATGACCAGCCGCGACGAGCTGCCCTCGAAGATCAGCGCGTCGGTCCGCATTCGGCCGCGCACCTGTAGCTGATCGATGTATTTCACCGGCTCGCCCGCGATATCGTCCGGTGGACTCGCCCGCACCCGGGCGACCACCGCGGCGGCGGCTTCGGCCGACGCCAGTCGCAGCGACACCTGATCACCGGAGTGCAGGCCGAATTCCATCGCGTAGTCGTCGAGTTCGTCGCTCAGCGTGCGACCCGCCGCCTTCACCGCGGCCACCAGGTCGGCGATGAGCACGGCGGCGGAGATGCCGTCCTTGTCGCGGACCGTCACCGGGTCGACACAGTGCCCGATCGCCTCTTCGTAGGCGTACACCAGGCCATCGCCCGCGCGGGCCAGCCATTTGAAGCCGGTGAGGGTCTCCGCATAGCGCCCGCCGCGCGCGGGAGCCAGCTTGGACAGCAGCCGCGACGACACGATCGTTGTCGCCACCAGCGCGCCGGGACCCGCGGTCCCCAGCACCCGGGCGCCGAGCAGCACGCCGGTCTCGTCGCCGCGCAGCATCCGCCAGGACCGGTCGGGCAGCGGGATGCCGACCGCGCAACGATCGGCATCCGGGTCGAGCGCGAGCGCGACATCGGCGCCGACTCGGCTGGCAAGCGCGAGCAGCAGATCGGTGGCACCCGGTTCCTCCGGGTTCGGGAACGCGACCGTGCGGAAGTCCGGATCCGGCTCGAACTGCTCGCCGACCACGTGGACGTCGGTGAAACCCGCCGAGGCGAGTGCCCGCACCGCGAGGTCGCCACCGACGCCGTGCAGCGGAGTGAGCGCGATCCTGATGCGCGCGCGCTCGCCGGGGCCGCCGAGCAACGCGGGCAGTTCGGCGACCCGCCGCAGATAACGCCGCACCACATCGTCGTTCGCGGCGGCGACCGGTGTGCGAGCGACCGGCTCGGCGACCGCCTCGATGCAGCGCTCGATTTCGGTGTCGGCGGGCGCGATCAGCTGCGCCCCGCCATCGAGATACACCTTGTAGCCGTTATCGGTGGCGGGGTTGTGTGACGCGGTGATCTGCACACCCGCGACAGCGCCCATATCGCGCACCGCGAACGCGACCACCGGGGTGGGCAGCGGACGCGGCAACATCGTCACCGAAAATCCCGCGGCGGCAAAGATTTCCGCGGTCGCCGTGGCGAACTCGGTGGACCCGTGCCGCGCGTCGCGGCCGACGATCACCGCGCCGCCGCCGAGGCACCGGCCGCGCAGCCACGCCACGATCCCGGCGGTCGCCCTGGTCACCGTGGTGACATTCATGCCGTCCGGGCCGTCCTGCAGCGGCCCGCGCAGGCCCGCCGTGCCGAAGCGCAGCATCTACACCCGTTCCAGCACGCCACGCAGCAGTTTGCCGAGCCGCGGCGCAGCGGCATTGCCTTCGGCGAGTACCTCGGCATGCGACAGGTGTGCCCCCGTGACGCCCGCGGCCAAGTTGGTGACCAGTGAGATGCCGAGCACCTTCGCGCCGAGCGCACGGCAGGCGATCGCCTCCAGCACGGTCGACATACCGACCAGGTCCGCTCCCAGCGTGCGCAGCATCCGGACCTCGGCAGACGTCTCGTACTGCGGACCGGTGAGGCTCGCGTACACGCCGTCGGTCAGACTCGGGTCGACCTCCCGCGCCAGCGCCCGCAATCCGGGATCCCACGCGTCGACCAGATCGACGAACGTCGCGCCGGACAACGGCGTGCGGCCGGTCAGATTGAGGTGATCGCTGATCAGAACCGGCTCGCCGACCTGCAGGCCGGAGCGGATGCCGCCCGCGGCGTTGGTCAACACGATGATTTCCGCGCCCGCCGCGACAGCGGCGGTCACCGGGTGCACCACCTCGGTGGGCTCGTAGCCCTCATAGAGATGTTGACGGCCCATCAGCAGCAGCACGGAAGTGTTGTTCACCTCGACCGAGTGGACCATACCCAAATGGCCCTGTGCGCTCGGCGTGGCGAACCCGGGCAGCTCCGGCATCGGCACCGACGCGCGCGGCGACCCGATCTCCGCGGCCGCGTCCTGCCAGCCCGATCCCAACACCACAGCGACGCGATGGCGCGGCACTCCCGTACGTTCGGCGATCGCCTCGGCGGCCTGTTCGGCAAGCATGATTGTCACAGTAGTCGTGTTGATCGGCAGTGCTGTGTTGATTTGGCAGCGCCTGCGGCGCTGCGTGTTCGCGGCCCCTTGGTGGCTCGCGTCCCAGCGGCCGAGACTTGCGCCTGCGGCGCGGGCGCTTCGGCCGCTGGG
>NZ_JBEZDE010000054.1:0-31971 GCF_040648115.1 Nocardia sp. NPDC049190 | reverse complement strand
CGTCCTGCCATGTCCCTCAGTGTCCCTTCTCGGCCCTCACCAGGCCAAACAAGGACTCTAATACCGAGCGGCCTCATCTATGGGGGACGGCCCAGAAGCTTCCGGTCGGATTGACCCCAGGGAGGTTCGACACCAATCGCTCCACGATTGCCGGCAATCATCCCACCGATTTCCGACGGTCGTCGACTTCAATCCTGATCGAGCAGGAGTGACCCCCGTGAGCACTGTACCCACCAGCACATTTGTCCCGAATGGGCAAGAAGCTCCCGCTTCCGTATGGGCAAGAAGCTCCCGCTTCCGTCAGGCGCTGCGACATTTCCGACCGGCGTCAGCGCCATCACGATCACCGACGGCGATGACGACACCGTCCACGGCATGACAGCGAGTTCTTTCTGCCCGGTCTCCCTCGATCCCCGTCTGTGTGCCGTCAGCGTGAACAAGCCCGGCCGGATGCATCAGCTTCTGGAAGCGACCGCCGGATACTTCGGTCTCAGCATTCTGCGCAATGCACAGGGCGACGTGGCCGACTCTACGCAGGGCAACCCTGGGCGTTCCGCCCAGGTCGAGATGGACCTGCATGGTGCGTGCTCGTAGATCGCGGACAGCCTCGCATAGTTCGTGTGCGAGAAGTGGGGTACTTGGGATCGCGGCGACCACTCGATCTTCGTCGGGCAGGTTATCGACCTCGGGCCTCGACAGCACGGCGAGGTATCGCCGCTGATCTTCCATCATTGTCAGTATCGGGACCGCGCGAAACTCTTGCCCCGTGGCAACAGCGTCGTCTGATCGAGCAGTCCGAGGGTGAACCCTGCACCGACCCATTCGATGACGGCGACGAATTCGGTGCACCGGACTATGCCCTGGCAGCTGTGAGCGCTCTCGTGATGCTCAATGCCGTGGTGTGCACAGCCGGACCGACCCGACGAATATCGACCTTGCCTATCCATCCCGACGCCGAGACCGCGGCGATGGGGCGGGCGTCGAGCCGGATGGCGCTGGCAACGCAAGCCACTCCTGGCGCCGACTCTTCGAACTCGTATGCCAGCCCGGACGCGACAATACGGCGCAGTTGGCGGACCAACGGACCAGGCGCGGTGATCGTCCGCGGCCCGAGCCGGGTCAGCCCCGCGGCAATGACCGCGTCGGACGCGGCGGGAGGTGAGCCTGCGAGCAATGCCTTTCCCACACCGGTCGCGTGCGCGGGTAGTCGGCCACCCACCCCCGACGGAAGCGGCGGTGCGTCGCGGCCTCGCAAAATCTCGACATACACCACGTCGGTCCCGTCGAGAATCGCCAAATGCACTGTCTGCCTGGTGGCTTCGCGCAGATCAGCCAGGAAGGGGAGGGCGACCTCACGGACCGAACGCCGTCTGGACGCGCGTTCCCCCAATTCGAACAATCGCAGACCGAGACCCACCTTCGTGCCTTGGCGCTCGAACAGGCCGACCGCCTCCATCTCCTTGACCAGCCTCGACACCGACGCTTTCGGAATGCCCGTCCGCCGGGCCAGTTCGTTGACTCCGAGGTCGGTGTCGGTCGGGCCGAACGCTGACATCAGGTCCGACATACGTCGCACCACCGATGTCGGATCCGAAGGCGAAGTGTTCCGTTCTTCGGGACTCATTCGTTGAGTATGACCGGATCGACCGGCACAGTCCAAGTAGCAATTGTCGCTAGACCTGCATTGAACTCCCGCACCCGAAAGCAATAGGTTCCGATGACCGAACTCGAGCCCGCGCTGATCGCGACGCCCCTTCTCGAGGCGTGCGATTCCGGTGACCCAGTCGATCCGCTAGCCGATAGCTATCCGGAAATGCTCCTCGCGGATGCGTACGCGGTGCAGTTGCAGCAGGTTCGGCACCGGGTCCGTGCCGGTCGAACGGATCCGAGATCACAAAGTCGGCCTGACCTCAGCGGCGATGCAGCGCCAGCTCGGCGTCGATCAGCCCGACTACCGACATCTCGCCGACGACATGTTCCCTCTCGAATCACAGCCGATCCCGGTCGACCGATTCATCAGCCCGAAGGTGAACCAGAGATCACCTTTGGGCGAATCACTCATTGGCCCGGGAATCACTGTCGCGGAGCCTATTTCGACGGTCGACAACGGCCTCGGCAGCGTGACAGCCACATTCGCAGCACCTACTCGATCCAAGGAGAACTGATGGTGACCGCAGCGATCGTCGGTCCGGGCAATATCGGTACCGATCTTCTCGTCAAACTCCAGCGCACCGATGAATTCGAGGTCCGCTACATGGTCGGCGTCGACCCGGATTCGGATGGACTCAGACGTGCGCGCGACCTCGGTGTCGAGGCGAGTGCCGGTGGCGTCGACTGGCTGCTGGCCCGATCTCAGCTGCCGGATTTCGTCTTCGAGGCCACATCCGCCGCCGCGCACAAGGCACACGCGGCGCGCTATTCGGAAGCGGGGATCACGGCGATCGACTTGACCCCTGCCGCGATCGGTCCGTTCCTCTGTCCAGCAGTCAACCTGGGTAGCAACCTGGATGCCACGAACGTCAACATGATCACCTGTGGCGGCCAGGCCACGATTCCGATCGTGCACGCGGTAGCTCGAGTGACCGACGTAGCCTACGCCGAGATCATCGCCTCCATTTCGTCGCGCTCTGCCGGACCGGGTACCCGGGCGAACATCGATGAGTTCACGGAGACGACGTCACACGCCATCGAATCCGTCGGTGGCGCACAGCGGGGTAAGGCGATCATCATTCTCAACCCGGTCGAGCCGCCGATGATCATGCGCGACACGGTGTTCTGCGCCATCGCCCCCGACTCGGACAAGGACGCGATCGCCGACTCGATCCACCGAATCGTCAGCGACGTGCAGCAATACGTGCCCGGATACACGCTGCGCGCCGACCCTCAGTTCGATGATCCCATCCCCGCCTGGCGGGGCAACGCCCGCGTAGCGGTGTTACTCGAAGTGAAGGGCAACGGCGATTACCTCCCACCGTGGGCTGGCAATCTCGACATCATGACCGCCGCCGCGACCCGGTCGGCGCAGCTGCTCGCCTCCGCCCGCACCGACAAGAAAGTGACGCTTCGATGAGTATCGATCGGATCAATGTCCGTCTCACCGACACCACCTTGCGCGATGGCAGTCATGCGGTCTCGCACCAGTTCACCACAATCCAGGTACGTGATGTGGTCCGCGGTCTCGACGCGGCGGGTATCCCGGTCATCGAGGTCACCCACGGTGACGGCCTGTCGGGCTCCTCGTTCAACTACGGGTTCAGTGGCACCGACGAGATCGCCTTGATCGCTGCCGCGGCCGAGGAAGCCAGAACCGCAAAAATCGCGGTGCTCTTGCTTCCCGGATTGGGCACTGTCGCAGACCTGCGGCGTGCTCATGACGCCGGTGCTTCGGTAGCGCGGATCGCCACACATTGCACCGAGGCCGACGTGTCGATCCAGCACTTCGGGGCGGCCCGCGATCTCGACATGGACACCGTCGGGTTCCTGATGCTGTCGCACCGCACAACGCCCGAGAACCTCGCCCGGCAGGCCCGGATCATGGCCGACGCCGGATGCCAGTGCGTCTATGTCGTCGACTCGGCCGGTGCGCTGCTGCCCGATGATGTGGCCGACCGGGTCGCCGCGCTGGTCGCCGAGTTGGGGATCGATGCGCAAGTCGGCGTGCACGCACACCAAAACCTCTCACTCGGAGTAGCGAACTCGATCGCCGGCGTTCGCGCCGGAGCGCGACAGATCGACGGCACCCTGTGCGCACTCGGCGCCGGCGCCGGAAACTCGCCCACCGAGATTATCGCCGTTGCTTTCGAACGACTCGGAATCCACACCGGTGTGGACTCGGATGCCGTCCTCGCGGTGGCCGAAGAGGTCGCGAAACCGTTCATTCCCAGACTTCCGGTGGCGGACCGGAACTCGATCGTCCAAGGCAAGTACGGCGTGTACAACTCATTCCTGTTGCACGCCGAGCGTGCTGCACACCGGTACGGCGTTCCGGCTCACGAAATCCTGACGCGTGTCGGCCAGGCCGGCTATGTCGGCGGCCAAGAGGACATGATCATCGACGTCGCGATCGAACTCGCGGCACAACGCACGGCCGAGAAAGAAGTCGCCAACGCATGAGTACTGACACCACGACCGCGTGGACGGTCTGATCGGCCGCTGCGGTGCTGCTGGATGCCGAAGCATTCCGAAGCATTCCGAAGCATTCCGAACCGACCGACACCCCGATTACCGAAGACCGGCCCGAACTCGATCTCGACACCGCCTATCGAGTGCAGGCGGAACTCGTCGCAGAGAACATGGCACAGGGCGAGAAGGTGATCGGCATCAAGCTCGGCCTGTCCTCCCGGGCCAAACAACAGCGGATGGGCATCACCGGCGGTGTCGAGCTGGGTCCACGCGACCTCGACCTCGCTCTGGAGGCGTGTGTGTTCTCGGTGGACGGCACTGTCGTCGACGGCCGCCGACGCCGCTGTAAGGCACCCAGGTGAGGCGCTGGCGCTGGCCGCGAACACGCTCGCGGAACGCGGGATTGCGCTCGAGGCCGGTTGGATCGTCCTCACCGGTGGGATGACCGACGCCGTCTCCGTCGAGCCCGGTCGACAGATCGTCGCGGAATTCACCCACCTCGGCAGCGTGGTGGTGGCGGGCGAAGAGGAAATCGGCTGACCGACTACCGAATCGGCGCGGTCGCCGCGATGGCGCCACCCGTGAGTTCCACGGACCGGACGCGGTCACCGATGTTCGTCGCGTGATGGGCGAGAATGAGTTCGTCGACGCCGGTGGCGGCGACGAAGTCGTCCAGGTACGCCGAGACTTCGGTCGGTGTGCCGACGGCGGTGTACCGGGTCATGGACGCGAGGTGGTGGCCGTTCGGCGAGGCCAGGAACGCGTCGATTTCCGCGTCGGTGAAGTCGGCATCCGCCGCGGCTCGGGTCACCATCGCTCGTGCCCGGGCTCGGTAGGCGATCGTCTTCTGCGCGGCGGCCTCGGCGTGGTTCTCGGCGGCGAACACGTTGACACCGGCCATTGCGTACGGTTCGGCCAGCTGCTCCGACGGCCGGAAACTGTCGCGGTAGACCGCGATCGCCTGGTGCAGAGCGTCCGGTGCGAAATGGGACGCGAAGGCGTAGGGCAGACCCAGTTGCGCGGCGAGCTGCGCTCCGAACAGTGACGAACCCAGAATGTAGAGCGGAACCACCCCTTCAGCCCGCGGAATCGCCTGCACGCCCGACACCCGCGACCGCCCCATCAGGTATCCCTGCAACTCCAGGACGTCCTGTGGGAAGGACTCCGCCGACGCCGGGTTACGTCGTAGCGCCAGCATGGTCTTCTGATCACTGCCGGGCGCCCGGCCCAAGCCGAGATCGATCCGCCCGGGAAAGAGCGTCTCCAGGGTGCCGAATTGCTCCGCGATCACCAACGGCGAGTGGTTGGGCAGCATGATACCGCCCGCCCCGAGCCGAATGGTGTCGGTATGTGCCGCGACATGGCCGATGAGGACACTCGTCGCACTCGACGCGATCGAGCGCATGTTGTGGTGCTCGGCGTACCAGACACGCTGGTAGCCACTGCGCTCGGCTGCCTGGGCGAGTGCGACGCTGTTGTCGAAACTGTCGCGCGCAGTCTGGCCGGGTGCGATCGACGCGAGGTCGAGGATGGATAGAGCGGGAGGCATAGGACGCCACCTTTCGTGATATGTCAGAGAACGCGGTGGAGTTGCTCGGTGAAGGCGCGGATGGATGCTTCATCGCGGCGGTAGTACGTCCACTGCCCCCGCCGGGTGGCGCGGAGAAATCCCGCGCGCTGCAAGATCGCCAGATGTGCCGACATGGTCGAGGCGGAGGTTCCCGCCTTCTGCTGGATGAGCCCGACACACACACCGAGTTCGACCGTCTCGCCGGCCCTTTCTGGAAAACTCGTATCCGGGTCCTTCAGCCATTCCAGGATGCGCAGTCGGGTCTCGTTCGCCAGAGCTTTGCACTCGTCGAGCACGGGTACCGTCCTTCGATATTTCGCTAATTCACGAATTTACCCCGCGAGCTGGGTGTCGGCACCATGACACTGCTCACGCGCGACCGACGAGGAGACCCGCCCGGTCGAGTCGCCATGGTGCGTGCCACGTCGGCTGTAATCTGCACCGACTGAGACAGTCGAAGTCGTATCGGAGACGCACCGTGCGGTAGACCCGAAGGGACCGAAGAGTCATGGACACCAATTCGACACGGGCTGCGATAGTCACCGGCGGCTCGCGCGGTATCGGCCGCGCGAGCGCCGAACGACTCGCCGCCGACGGGTTCGCGATCGTCGTCAACTATGCCGGCAACACCGCCGAGGCGGATGCGACGGTCGCGGCCATCACCGGAGAAGGCGGCCGAGCGATTGCGGTCCGAGCCGACGTCGCCGACGAAAAGGCAGTTCAGAACCTGTTCGACGTCACCGAGGAGAGCTTCGGCGGTGTCGACGTCGTCGTGAACGCCGCAGGAAACATGGTCTTGGCGCCACTCGCTGAACTGGACCTCGACGCAATGGACCGGATGCTCCGCACCAATATTCGCGGTACCTTGATCGTCGATCAGCAGGCCGTCCGACGCGTGCGGTCAGGGGGCGCGATCATCAACGTGTCCACTTCCATTATCGGCTTGGCGCTGCCCACATATGCCGTGTACGCCGCGACCAAGGGCGCGGTCGAGGCGACCACCTTGATCCTGGCGCGTGAACTGCGTGGTCGAGATGTCACCGTCAATACCATCGCCCCGGGCCCGACCGCTACGTCTTTGTTCCTGGACGGCAAGGACGACGCCACCATCGCGAGGATGGCCGCACAGCCGCCATTGGAGCGCCTGGGCACGCCACAGGACATCGCTGAAGTCGTCGCGTTTCTCGCCGGTCCCGGCCACTGGGTCAACGGTCAAGTGTTGCGAGCCAACGGCGGAATCATCTGAGCACCTCCCCCTTCCCCGCCGACATCGTCGGTCGAAGCAGAAAGTGAGCCATGGCGGTTTCGAGATGAAACCATGGTGATGGGTACCGCGTCTGAAAACTTCTGACCGCTCGGGCACCCGCGCCAAGTCGCTGGAAGGTCTGCCGCGGGTCACCCGAAGATCATGGAGGTGATGACATGTGTCGCTTGTTCGGACTCTCGGCCGCGCCGTGTCGGGTCAAGGCCACATTCTGGTTGCTGGACTCACCGGACAGTCTCGCGCAACAAAGCCGACAGGAGCCCGATGGAACAGGCTTGGGTACCTTTGCGGCCGACGGGTCTGCGCGAGTGGAGAAACAGCCGATCGCCGCATACCACGATGCCGAATTCGGGCGCGAGGCCAGGGAACGCGAGTCACAGACGTTCGTCGCACATATTCGCTACGCCTCGACCGGCGGCCTGAACTTGCGCAACACTCACCCCTTCACCCAGCGGGGCAGATTGTTCGCCCACAACGGGGTCCTGCAGGGTTTGGCGGAGTTGGACGCCGAACTCGGTGACTATCTCGAACTTGTTGCGGGCGAGACGGATTCGGAGAGATTCTTCGCGTTGATCACGCAACGGACCGACCGTAACGACGGCGATGTCACCGCGGGAATCACCGACGCGGTGCGGTGGGTCGCGAACCGACTACCCGTGTACGCACTGAACCTGGTGCTCACGACCGCGACCGAACTATGGGCCCTGCGATACCCGGACACGCACGAGTTGTTCGTCCTCGAGCGCGCAGCGGGTGGTGCGCACGGCGGTCGGCATCTCGACCATGTCGGCCGGGCCGGCACGGTGCGCGCACACTGCCGCCAACTGGCGGAGCATCCGGCCGTCGTCGTGGCCAGCGAGCGGATGGATGCGGAACCCGGATGGCGTGCACTGGCGCCAGGTGAGCTTTTGCATGTCGACAGTCAGCTGCATATCCGGTCTCGGACCGTCATAGATTCCGCTCCCCGGCACATGTTGTCGCTCGCACAACTGAGCCCCGGTGCGGCCGCATCCCAATCCGCACGGTGAACGCAGCCACACGCTGGATTGCTCGTCAGCTATCAGCTATTTCATCCGCAGGGGTGACCCGCTGCGAATGTAGATAAGTAGCCATCGTCTATCGGAATGAGGTCATCCATGGGCACTCTTCGGCCCGCAGCTCTGGCTCATCCCAGCTATCGGCGCGCTGCTTCCCTTATCGTCGCCGGCGCCCTTCCGCTGTCCTTCGCCGTGCTCTGCGCATCCCCCGCCGCCGCTCAGCAACTACCGGGCCATTCCAGGCTGTCGCAGGCCCCGTTCGAACCGGCGGTCGTTGTCGGTGCCGATTCGGCGGCCCACGCCGACCACCCGCCCGCTGCGTCCTGGAATTCGCCGATCCTGGGCGCCGCTGAGGTCCTGTCCGACACCCCCGTCGCGGACTCCGCGGACGTGCCCGACCGCAACGATAGTGCCGAAATACCCCCGATTCCGGAACGCGGTGAAGCCGACACCGACACCCGGACGCAGGTTCTCGACAGCGTCGAGCAATCGCGTCCCGACCAGATCGCGAACAGCGCACTCGCCGGTGCCGCGATCGGCGCGGCAATCGGCGTGGCTGTCGTCAGCCCGCTCGCGATAACGAGCGGGGTCGTCGGCGCCGTCGCGGGCTTCATCTGCGGTATTCCATTCCTTCCGGCGGGCCTGGTGGTCGTACCCGTGCTAGGCGCAGCGATCGGCTTCGGGGTGATCGCCGCACCGGCCGCAGTGGTCGGGGCCGCCGTCGGTGCAGGTGTCGGCGCTATCGTGGGCGCGGTCACCCCGCCGATGGTTACCGACGAACCGCCCGTGGCTCCGGAGTGACACGCGGCTCGACTCGGATCAACGGGCGCCCGGCGCGGCACTGGGCGAGACGAGTGGGCGAAGACTCCGACGCCAGTCTTCCGCCCGTACGTGTCGACCGGTCCAGGTATCCGCTTGTCGACATGCCGTGGCCGTTCGTGCCGAGGTACTACGCCACCGTCCTGTCCTCGACCGGCCGTCGGTCGACGACGCGGACATTGTCACTCCGCGCGTCGAGAACGATCAGATTGCGCTTTGTCGACGCCGACGACAGCGTTCGCGCTGTCGAGCACCTCCGACAGTGAAGGCCATTGTTCGTCCGGTCGTGGCGGTCGGATCCAACGCGCATTCTCCCGCGGCGCGGGTCCCCAACAGGTCGGGAGGATGACATTCGATCGATGCGGACTCACCGACAGTCCATGCAGCGCGAGTCGCGCCAGCAAATCTGCATCAGGGAACCGATCGAACACCGCCAAAAAGGTGCAACGCTGCCCCTGCGCCAACACCGGTACCGGCGCAGCCCGCGAGATCAATTCGTCCAGCATTCGAATGCCGAGCGGCTCGGGAACATTCGCTGCGGCCATCTCATGTAGCGGCAGGATTACGAACCCAGGGGCTGTCGCGTGTACTCCGGACACACGTAGCTGTGCGCGATACATCCGAGCCCATTCCTCGGGTGTGCGAGGCTGGTCGGACAGGTCCAGACCAGACGCATCCAGGAGGTCGGGCGAGTTCGACGCAACCCGGGTATCGATGTCCATGTCGATCCCTTCATTTCGAAACTGCCAGTTTTGTTTTTCAGTTTAGCTCCACAACTGGCCGTAGTGCCGAACGCATGCGTGAAGTACAGCTCGCATCGAGTATTGCTCCTTGCAGCAGTTCGCATCGGCATGCCTGCTATACAATTACGAAACCTTGCGTGTAATTTTGTACAAAGTTCGGGACTCGAAACCCGGGAGGCGCAGTGGCAGCCGGAACGCCTGTGAAATCGAAGCCACCGACCCGAGTGCTGACTCGACCGCGAATTGCGCAATCAACCGGGATCGACTGGCGCGCCTACGATCCCGGTTTCACCCAACGGCGACCACGGCAATCCCTTTCCACGAAGCGGCGGCGGCGAACGGAGGCCGACAGGCCCGTGGCGACAGCGAGAGACGCCGCTCGCTACACATCGGGCCCTGGATGCCAGATCACTCAATCGGCAATTTCGTTACCACATTGTTGTCAGGAGGGGAGGTGAGCGCTGACTTCACTACAACTCGGCGTGGCCGCCCGCGTAGCGAGAAAGCGCGCGATGCCATTTTGCACGCCAGCATAGAACTGTTACTCGAGCGGGGCGTGGCCGCGACGACCGTCGACGCTGTCGCGGTAGCCGCAGGGGTCAGCAAGGCCACGATCTATCGATGGTGGCCGACGAAGGAAACACTTGCCATGGACGCGCTGTATCAGGAGTGGGCAGCGATGTCACCCGCAGTTGATACCGGATCGGTGCGCGCGGATCTGCGTACCCTGCTCTGCCCATGGGCCGAACTCGCGGCACGGCGCCCCTACGACCGGATCATCGCCGGTCTGCTCGTCGAGGTGGTGTCGGATCCGGATTTCGCCCTGGAATATCGAGCTCGCTTTCTCGAACACCGTCGCGAACAAGGGCGCCTGATTCTGCAGCGAGCCATACGTCACGGCGAGATTCCCGCCGACACCCCCCTCGAGATCGTGCTGGATATGCTCTACGGCCCGGTCTATCATCGCTTGCTGCACGGTCATGCTCCGATCGATGCCGCCTTTGTCCGCCAAGTGATCGACATCGTGCTCGATGGGATCGAGTTCAGTCCTCCCGATCGCGGGATTGCCACGTCCTGACAGCAAGAGGAGTGCCCCGCAACCGCGCTGTCACGCGCTGAACCGCTCGACGAATCCGGCCCGCCCGTTATCGACAGACGGTCTTTTTTCGGCGCAGCAAATCCGAATTTTCGGAGAAGCGAATTCAACGCTGTGATTTCGATATGATCTGACCGACGGCGCGCGGATGGCTGCGCCGGAATTCTTGGCGGGTGAATAGCCCCGTGGCGCAGAACCGCTTTCACGTTCGACGAATCGTGTCATCAAGGTCGAGTCGGCGGTGAATTGCCGGCAGCAGGCGGCGCTACCGGACACCGACATGGCGATGTGGCCGGGTCGCGGGCGATCGCAGGGCATGATCGATCCGAAACGATCCGGACCCCGTGATCAAGGAGGACCTGTGCGTAATCCGTCGATCCATGTCGCCTCGTTACTGGAGGGCGAGGAGGTCTATCGGGGCGAGCTCGGCTCCCTGACCAGGCTGACTGCCGACAACTTTCCGATTCTGACCGGACTTTCCATCAAGCGCCTGATATTGACACCCGGCGCGATCCGGGAACCGCATTGGCACGCCAACGCCACCGAACTGACCTACTGCACGGCGGGCAAGGCGCTGGTATCGGTACTGGACGATGGCAGCAACTTCTCATCGTTTCTCGTCACAGCCGGCGAGTTGTTCCATATCGATTCCGGCGCCCTGCATCACATCGAGAACATCGGCGACACCAACGCAGAATTCGTGCTGGCCTTCCGCCACGAGCGGCCGGAGGACTTCGGGCTGGGTGCGGCGCTGGGGGCGATGACCGACTCGGTGCTCGGCAATACCTATGACCTACCCGCCGCCGACTTCGCCAAGATCCGGCGCAGCACCATACCCAAGATCGTCGTGCGGCGCGATGGCGAGCCCGAAGTTCCGTCGACAGCGCATTTCGGCGATCCCCACCATTTCGCTATCGAGGCGATGTCGGCGCCGGTGGATTCGCCGGTCGGATCGGCGCGGACAGCCCGCGAGCAGTTCTGGCCCGCGCTGCACGACATCTCGATGTACTCACTGCGGATCAGGGAGGACGGTATGCGCGAACCCCATTGGCATCCCGTCACCGCCGAGATGGGCTATGTGCACAAAGGCTCGGCTCGGATGACGATCATGGATCCGGACGGGTCATTGGACACCTATACCGTGAACGAGGGCGAGGTGTACTTCATCCCGAGGGCCTACCCGCATCACATCGAGGTACTCGACTCCCCCCAGACTCATCTGCTCATCTTCTTCGATCAACCGACGCCGGCCGATATCGGCTACCGCGCCTCGATGAGCGCCTACTCTCGCAAGGTGCTTGCGGCGACCTTCGGTATCGCGCTCGACGAGTTGCCGGAGCTGCCGTTCACTCCGGTCGATCCACTGATTGTCACCCGAAACAACCCCCGCACCCCGTGACGAGCATGGTTGCCCGCCGTCACGCCGGGGATCGTCTTCATCGTCGGTGGATCCGATACCGATCGGACGAACTTGACCGGGCGGATCGGCAGAAAGGATCGACCGCGCGTACTGGCCAGAACGCTTGCGTCCACAAGTCTTCGAGGCGGATGCGAGGGCGAGGACCTGGTCGTAGGCACGGTGTCGCGCCCGTCGCCAGCTCTCCGATCGATCGGAACGGCAGTGCGACCACCAGCGCAACCGACCACGGTATGGCATGTCGTCGGTTCGCCATCGAATCCTTTGCCGTGCGCAGAAGTACTGGCGGTGGCATTCCCGGTCTCCTGTAACGCGCAATTCCTCGCCGCCTATAGCAAGGTGTTCGACTTCCCCCTGCGTCGATCGAGCCCGGTCGGCCCCGGCATCGTCGTGCTGTGCGTCCGGCGGTCGCCGACGGGTGTTGGTCGCGGCCGTAGGCACGGAACCGACGCCGCCGAATCGGCGGCGACCGGGCACCTCGGCCACGCGGCCCGGCTTCGGGTGATGTTGCCTTCCGCACAGAACTGCATAACCGCGGCGCAAGATGGGTACTCTGCAGACCTTTTCCCAACCGGGGCGCACCCTTCGGATCACTATTCGCTAAGGTCCGTAGACGCTCGGGTCATGGTTCTCACATATGCGGCACCGCTTCTGGCTCCATTGCCGAGTTGAAGATGATCGAGCCAGAGAGTGAACTCGCCACCGCATGACCGCCACACGTCGTTCCGCACGTCGCGCCCAGCATTCCCGATCACGCAATCTGCTGTTCTGCCAGTTGCTCACCGCAGCCGTCGACACGTCCTTCGACTCGGTCGCGCTCCGGTTCAATCCGACCGGCGATCCCGCCGATCAGCGCGAACTCAGCTACCGCGAGCTGGACGATGAATCCTCGCGGCTGGCCCGTCACTTGATCGGGTACGGCGTCGGCCCAGGAGATTACGTCGCGGTGGCCATCACCCGGTCGGTCGAGTCGGTGTTGACGGTGTGGGCCGTCGCGAAGACGGGCGCCGCCTATGTCCCGGTCGATCCGACCTACCCGGCGGACCGCATCGCGCACATGATCTCGGACTCCGGCGTCGCGCTCGGGGTCACCACCTCCGCGCACCGACCCGCTCTGCCGGCCACCGCGATCGATTGGATCGAGCTCGATGATCCGGTACACCGGGAACGGATCGCCGCCGCGCCCGCGCACCCGGTCTCCTATCTGGATCGGCTCCGCCCGCTGACCGACCAGCACATCGCGTACGTCATCTACACCTCCGGTTCGACAGGTAGGCCGAAGGGCGTGACGGTGACCCACGCGGGCCTGGCGGGACTGGTCAAGTCCGAGATCGCCCGCCGTGCGGTGACGCGAGAGTCCCGAGTCACCCACCTGTGCACGCCGAGCTTCGATTTCTCCGTGATCGAGATGCTGCTCGCGTTCTCCGCCGGTGCGGCGCTGGTCGTGGCGCCTCCCACGGTGTTCGGCGGCGTCGAGCTGGCCGATCTGTTGCGACGTGAGCGAGTCACACACCTGTGCATCACGCCTGGCGCATTGGAATCGGTCGACCCGGCCGGGCTGGACGACTTGCGGGCCATCCTGTGCGGCGGTGAGCGGTTGGGTCCCGACCTGGTCTCCCGGTGGGCGCACGAGGATCGGTCCGTCAACAATGTGTACGGCCCGACCGAGACTACGATCTTCGCGACTGTTACCGATGCGCTGCCTCCTGGCGAGCCGACGCACATCGGCACCGCGGTGCCGGGCATGGGCACCTATGTGCTCGACTCACGGTTGCGGACTGTGCCGGTTGGCGTGATCGGCGAGCTGTATCTGTCCGGCCCCGCGCTCGCGCAGGGGTACCTCAGCCGCCCCGGATTGACTGCCGAACGGTTCGTTGCCAATCCGTTCGGTCAGGCGACGGGCGGTACCAACACACGCATGTATCGCACCGGCGACTTGGTGCGGCGCACCTCGGCCGGAGTTCTGGAGTACCACGGCAGGGTCGACTTCCAGGTGAAGATCCGAGGCCTGCGGATCGAACTCGACGAGATCGACAACGCCCTGACCGGTCATCCCGACGTCGACTACGCCGCCACTCTGGGAACGACGTTGCCCTCCGGCATCGAGGCACTGGTGTCATACGTGCTGCCCCGAGTCGAGTCCACTGCGGACCCCGACAGCGGCCGGGTGCCGCTGGACACCACCGAACTGTCCGAATTCCTCGCGAAGACCCTACCCACGTACATGATTCCGGCCGCGATCACGGTACTCGACGAGCTTCCGCTCACGTCGGTCGGCAAACTGGATCGCACCGCGTTGCCGGAACCGGTGCTCACCGCCCGCGAGTTCCACGCACCTACGACACCGACCGAGCGTTTGGTCGCCGACACCTTCGCCGCGCTGTTGCTACCGGCCGGCGACGACGACACCGACCGGGTGGGCACAGACGACGATTTCTTCGAACTCGGCGGCAATTCGCTGATCGCGACGCAAGCCACAGCCCAGCTCGGCGCCGCGCTGCGTGTGCGTGTTCCGGTCGCTCTGCTCTTCGAGGCGCCGACGGTGGCGAAACTGGCCGCCCGCCTGCATGAGCTGACAGATTCGGCCGACACTGCCCCGCGGCCGATGGCGAGACCGGCGCGGGTGCCGCTGTCGTATGCCCAACAACGAATGTGGTTCCTGAATCGATTCGACCCGACCAGCGCGAACAACAACATTCCGCTGGCGATACGGCTCAGCGGACAGCTGGACGTAGCGGCACTACGCGCAGCGATCCGGGATCTGGTCGGACGGCATGAGGTGCTGCGGACCAGTTACCCGGAGTACGACGGCGCAGGCAGCCAATGGGTGCACTCCGTTTCCGACCCGGACGCGGTGCCAGAACTTCCAGTATTCGATGTCACCCCGTACGAGCTACCCGCACGCACCGTGGCTGCGGTGATCGAGGGCTTCGATGTCACGGCCGCGCCGCCGATCCGGCTGCAATTGCTGCGCTCGAGCGAGACCGAGCATGTGTTGGTGTGCGTGGTCCATCACATCGCCGGAGACGGATCCTCCATGAGCCCACTGAGCCGCGACCTGATGGCCGCCTACTCGGCGAGGGTGACCGGTTCGGCCCCGACCTGGAAGCCGCTGCCGTTGCACTACGCGGACTACACGCTGTGGCAACGCGAGATGCTCGGCGACGAGCAAGACCCGAGTTCGCTCCTCGCCCGACAGATCAGGTTCTGGCGGGAACGGTTGGCCGATCTCCCGGAGAGACTGGACCTGCCCGCCGACCGCCCACGTCCTTCCGTGTTCTCCGGCCGCGGCGCCGCGTACGAATTCCAGATCGACGCGCCGGTACACGAGGCGCTGAACCGGCTTGCGCACCGGCACGACGCCACGTTGTTCATGGTCGTACACGCTGCATTCGCGTTGCTGCTCGGGCGGTTGACCGACACCCGCGACATCACGATCGGTACGCCCGTGGCTGGCCGCGGCGATGCCACGGTGAGCGATCTGATCGGCATGTTCGTCAACACCCTTGCCCTGCGCACCGAGATCGATCCCGGCCGCACCTTCGCGGAGCTGCTCGACCACGTGCGCAGTCGCGATATCGAAGCGCTCGGCCACGCCGACGTACCATTCGAACGACTGGTGGAACTACTCGACCCGGTGCGGTCGAGCGCCCATCATCCGCTGTTCCAGGTGATGCTGACTTTCCAGAATTTCGCGCCTACAGCGCTGGAACTACCGTCGCTGACCGTCTCCGCGTTCGACCTGGCGGTGCCCTTGGCCAAGTTCGATCTCGAGCTGACCATGGTGCCGCGCGAGGACGACCGAACACCGCTCGGCATATCAGCTGCGTTCACCTACGCCACCGACCTTTTCGACGAGGCGACGGTTGCGGGATTCGCCCGACGGCTGTCCCGGATCCTTACGGCCTTGGCCGATTCGGTCGATCGTGCGGTGGGCGAGATCGACCTGCTCGAACCCGCGGAACGCACTGCGATCCTGGTCGACTGGAACAACACCCGGCACCCGATCTCCGCGGGTCTGGTACTCGACGGCTACCGGCGGTCGGTGGCGCAGCATCCGGACGTCGTCGCGATCGCGTACGCGGACTCCGAGCTGACCTATCGCGAAATGGACGAGCGGGTCAACCAACTCGCGAGGTTGCTGATCGACAACGGTGTCGGCGCGGAATCGTTGGTGGGATTGGCGGTTCGGCGTTCGTTCGACCTCGTGATCGGCATGTACGCGATCATCACGGCCGGTGGCGCGTATGTGCCATTGGACCCGGATCACCCCGCCGAGCGGATCGCCCACGTCCTCGATACCGCGCAACCGGTCTGTGTGCTGACCACGACCGCCGACGCTGTGCCGGTACCGGCCGACATTGCGGTGCTCTACCTCGACACGGTCGAGACAGACCTGAGGTCGGGCGCGCCGATCCGTGCCGACGAACTGCTGCGCTCGGTCCGGCCGGACCATCCTGCTTACGTGATCTTCACTTCGGGTTCGACCGGGCGGCCGAAAGGCGTGGCGATTTCGCACCGGGCGATCGACAACCAGATCGAGTGGATGCTGGCGCAGTATCCCATGGGTCCGGAAGATGTGTACCTCCAGAAGACCGCGACCACATTCGACGTTTCACTGTGGGGCTACTTCATGCCGCTGCGGGCGGGCGCGAAGCTGGTCGTCGCCGACCACGACGGGCACCGCGACCCGGCCTACCTCGTCGAAACCATCACCACGCACGGTGTCACCGTCACCGATTTCGTCCCTTCGATGCTTATGGTGCTCGCCGCCAACGTGGCTGCCGGAACCATTGCGACACTGCGGAATCTGTTCGTGATCGGGGAGGCGCTGCCGCCGGAGACCGTGCGCGCGGTCCGCTCCGTCACCGATGCGCAAGTGCATAACCTGTACGGTCCCACCGAGGCCGCGGTCTCGGTCACCTACTGGCCCGCGGGGGCGGCCGAGGGATCGACAGTACCGATCGGCAGGCCACAGTGGAATACCCAGGTCTACGTGTTGGATTCGCGTCTGCGGCCGGTGCCCGCCGGGTCGCCCGGGGAGCTGTATCTCGCTGGTGATCAGTTGGCCCGCGGCTACGTGCGGCAGGCAGCGCAAACCGCTGGACGGTTCGTCGCGAACCCGTTCGACAGCGGAACCAGAATGTACCGCACCGGCGATCTGGTGATCTGGCGCGCACCGAGCGCGGAGAAGCCGCAACGGCTCGACTACCTCGGCCGCACCGATTTTCAGGTGAAGTTCCGCGGCCAACGAATCGAGCTGGGCGAGATCGAGACCGCGCTGCTCGCGCACCCCACGGTCAGCCAGGCGGTCGCGGCGGTACGGCCCTCGTCCGTCGGAGACCGGCTGGTGGCTTATGTGGTCCCACTACCGGGGCAGGTCGTCGACCAGCAGGAACTGCTGAACACGATAGCCGCGGTTCTCCCTGCGTACATGGTCCCGTCCGCAGTGGTCATGTTGTCGGACCTGCCGCTCAACAGCAGCGGCAAGCTGGATCGTCGAGCGCTGCCAGAGCCGGTGTTCGAAGTCGCGGAGTACCGGCACGCCCGGACGCCTGTCGAGCAAGCGATCGCCCAGGTGTTCGCCGATCTACTCGGTATCGAAAAAGTCGGCGCCGATGACGACTTCTTCGCCCTCGGCGGCAATTCGCTCCTGGCGACACGGGTCGTCGCCAGGCTCAATGAAGCGCTGAACTCACAGGTCACCGTGCGCGATCTGTTCGAGGCAGGCCGTGTTTCCGCACTTGCCACCAGGACGATTCCCGGTGGCGGGACCACCCGCGCGCCACTGGTCCCTTCGGTACGGCCCGACCGCATCCCACTCTCGCTCGCACAGCAGCGGATGTGGGTGCTCAACCGCATCGAGCCGGACTCCCCCGCCTACAACATGCCGTTCGCCATCCGGCTGTCCGGCGCACTCGACCTGCCCGCGCTACGACACGCAGTCTGCGATGTGCTCGAGCGCCACGAAGCGCTACGCACCCGGTTTCCCGCCGATCACGACGAACTGCCGTATCAGGAGATTCTGTCGGTAGGCGCGGCGCTCCCTGATGGACTCGCGGTCGAATACGACACCACCAATGTCCTGGGCACCGTAGCCGGACTGATGTCAGCCGGCTTCGATGTCACCGCGTCCGCGCCTCTGCGCGCGCGCCTGTTCAGCTCCGGCGCCGATCATCTACTCGTCATTGTGGTGCACCATATTTCTGCCGACGGAGCATCACTGGCGCCACTGGCCCGCGACCTGGTGACCGCCTACGTCGCCCGTACCGGAGGCAGTGCACCGACCTGGTCGCCATTGTCGGTGCAGTACGCCGACTTCGCGATCTGGCAGCGCGCCGCCATCGGCGTGGCAGAAGACGCGGATTCTGTTGCCGCACAACAACTGTTGTATTGGCGCGAACAGCTGGCCGGACTCGCCGCACCGCTTGAGTTACCCACGGATCGCCCACGCACGGCGACACTGTCAACGAGCGGCGCGTCTACGGGCGTCACCGTCCCGGCGCAAGTGCACGAGCAACTCCACCAGATCGCACGCGACCACAACGCGACGTTGTTCATGGTGGTGCACGCGGCTCTCGCAGTGTTGCTGGGACGCCTGTCCGGCGGCACGGATATCGTGGTCGGGACACCGATCGCCGGGCGCGGTGAGCAAGCGCTCGACGACCTGGTCGGGATGTTCGTCAATACGCTGGCCCTGCGCGTCGAGGTGGATTCCGCGGCGACCTTCCATGCCGTGGTCGATCGGGCTCGTGAAACGAGCCTTTCGGCCTTCGCCAACGCCGACCTGCCCTTCGAGCGAGTGGTCGAGGAGATCGATCCCGCGCGCACCGGAGCGCGCAACCCGCTCTTCCACGTGATGCTGTCGTTCCAGAACATCGAGCAGCCCACACTGGAGTTACCGGGGCTGTCTGTCACGGCGGTGGATACCGGCGAGATCACCGCCAAGTTCGACCTGCAGGTCATCGTCGAGCCGCGGCTCGACGATGATGGCACCCCCGCGGAACTGGTCGTGGTGTTCACGTATGCCACGGCACTGTTCGACGAATCGACCGTGCGTGCCTTCGGACGACGGTTCGAGCGCATCGTGTCCGCGGTAGCCGCCGACCCCTCGAAAACGGTGTGGGACATCGATATTCTCGACGAGGAAGAGGCTGCCCGCCTGCGCTCCACCGGTCCGGCAGTCCTACAACCGCGCCAGGTCGAACAGTCCGGCGTCGCACTGCTGCCGGATCTGCTGACCGCCGCGGTCGAGGAGAATCCCGACGGTGTCGCGGTGATCTTCGCCGATGGCTCGGCAACGTTGGGGCAGCTGGACTATATCGATCTCGACGAGCAATCCACCCGGCTGGCACGGTTGCTGATCGCGCGCGGAATCGGGCCGGAGGACCTGGTTGCGGTGGGGATCGCTCGATCGCTGGAGTCGGTGCTCGCAGTGTGGGCGATCGCGAAGACGGGCGCGGGATTCGTCCCGGTCGACCCGAACTATCCCCCGGATCGGGTAGCGCATCTGGTCTCGGATTCGCGCGCGGTGCTCGGTCTGACCGTCGACGCTGCGCGCGCCGATCTGCCCGATCAGGTCGACTGGTTGGTGATCGACACCCCCGGATTTGCCAGCCACCTCGACGCCCAACAGGTGGAACCGATTACCGACCGCGACCGACCGCGACAGCTGCGTCCCGAGCATCCGGCTTATGTCATCTACACCTCGGGCTCCACAGGTACGCCGAAGGGCGTGGTGGTCACCCATGCCGGTTTGTCGAGCTTTTGCACGGAGCAGCGCGAACGGTATCGGGTCACCAGCAGTTCGCGCACTCTGCACTTCGCGTCTCCGTCCTTCGACGCATCGGTCCTGGAGTTACTGCTCGCAGTCGGCGGCGCGGCGACGATGGTGGCTGCCGCGCCTACCGTCTACGGGGGTGCCGATTTGACCGAGCTGCTGCGGCGCGAGCGGGTGACGCATGCCTTTGTCACTCCCGCGGCGCTGGCCTCGATGGACCCCGCCGGACTGGACCGGCTCCGGGTGGTGATCTCCGGGGGTGAGGACTGCCCGCCGGAACTGATGCGGCGCTGGGTGCAGCCGATCTCCGGCAAGCGGACCCGCGAGTTCTACAACGGCTACGGGCCTACCGAGACCACGATCATGACCAATATCAGCGATCCGCTGTCCCCCGACGAGCCGGTGACCATCGGCGGTCCCATCCGGGGGATGCGCGCGCTGGTGCTCGACGGCAGGCTGCACCCGGTTCCCGAAGGTGTTGCCGGAGAACTCTATCTCGGTGGCGGCCAGCTGGCTCGCGGGTACCACAGCCGTCCCGCACTCACCGCGTCTCGCTTTGTCGCCGACCCTTATGGTGCGCCAGGTGCGCGGCTCTACCGCACCGGCGATCTCGTGCGTCGACGCCGAATCAATGGGTCGACCGTGCTGGACTACCTCGGCCGCAACGACTTCCAGGTCAAGGTGCGTGGTTTCCGCGTCGAACTCGGCGAGATCGACGCCGCACTGGCCGCCCGACCGGATATCGACTTCGCCGTCACCGTCGGGCGTGAATCGGGTTCCGGCGCGACGATACTCGTGTCCTATGTACTGCCCACGCCGGATGCGACTGTCGACACCGCGGCGATCGTCGATGATCTCAGCCGGTCACTGCCCTCGCATATGCTGCCGACGGCCGTCGTCGTGCTCGACGAGATCCCGCTGACGCCGGTCGGCAAGCTGGACCGGCGCGCGTTGCCGGAGCCACGGCTGCAGACCGCACGGTTCCGACCGCCGTCAGGTCGTCTCGAACAGGCTGTCGCCGAGGTGTTCACCGAACTGCTCCGCCCCACCCGGACGCTCGGCGCCGACGACGACTTCTTCCAGCTCGGCGGGAACTCACTGATCGCGACTCAGGTCGCGGCGCGGCTCGGGGCCGCGCTCGACACCCAGCTGCCGGTTCGGCTGCTTTTCGAAGCGTCTACGGTCGCGGCGCTCGCCGCGCGGATGTCCGAGTACGCCGACATGGGAGATCGCAGGCCACTGACGGCACATCGACGGCCCGAACACATTCCGTTGTCATCGGCACAGCAGCGGATGTGGTTCCTCAACCAGTTCGATACCCGATCGGCGGCCTATAACGTGCCGATCGCTGTGCGGCTCACCGGAGCCCTCGACGTTGCCGCGCTGCGTGCCGCCGTCACGGACGTGGTGGGCAGGCATGAGATCCTTCGCACGGTCTACCCCCGGTTCGAACAGGGGCCCGCGCAGGTGATCCTCCCGCTCGAGCAGGCGGCACCGCGGTTCGATGACCAGGTCGTGACACCCGAGGACGTCGAATCCGCGGTGACCACACTGATTTCGACCACTTTCGACGTCACGGCCGAAGTCCCGCTCGCGGCCGCACTGTTCCGGATCGCCCAGGAAGACGCCACGGCGCCCGCCGAGTATGTGCTGGCCATGGTGGTGCACCACATCTCCGGTGACGGCTCCTCGATCCGGCCGCTGACCAGGGACCTGATGACCGCGTATGCCGCGCGGGCGGCGGGGCAGGCGCCGGACTGGACGCCGCTGCCGGTGCAGTATGCCGACTACAGCGTCTGGCAACGCGAACTCCTCGGTGACGAGAGCGACCCGAATTCCCTGGCCGCCGAGCAGATCGCGTACTGGCAGCGGAGCCTGGCCGGGCTGCCCGATCAGCTGGACTTGCCGACCGACCGGCCGCGTCCGGCCGTGCAGTCCTTCGCAGGCGGCAAAGTGGATGTGCGCGTCGACGCCGCGACCCATCAGGCCCTGGTCGATCTGGCCCGCGACCACAACGCGACCTTGTTCATGGTGGTCCACACCGCGCTCGCGGTACTGCTTGCGCGACTCGCGCAGACCGACGACATCGCCATCGGCACCCCGATCGCAGGCCGCGGCGAGGCAGTACTGGACGACCTGATCGGCATGTTTGTCAACACCTTGGTCTTCCGCACGCGGATCGATGCCGGCGAGCCATTCACCGAACTCCTGGCCCGCCAGCGTGATAGTGATATTCAGGCGTTCGCCAACGCCGATGTGCCGTTCGAGCGGCTGGTCGAGGTGCTCAACCCGGTCCGCTCCACCGCGCGGCATCCGCTGTTCCAGGTCGGGTTGTCGTTCCAGAACCTGACCAAAGCCGCCCTGGAATTGCCGGGGCTTGTGGTGTCGGACGTCGGCCTCGACACCGGACTCTCGCAGTTCGACCTGCACCTGATCGTTGCCGACAACTACGACGAGTCGGGCGCGGCGGCAGGTATCAGTGGGTTGCTCACCTACGCCGACGCCCTCTTCGACTCCTCGTCGGCGGACACCATCGCGACCCGATTCTCCCGGTTCCTGGAGGCAGTCGCGGCGGCCCCCAAGACCGCGGTCGGGGAGATCGAGATCCTGGCCCCAGCCGAGCGCGCGGACATCGTGGTCCGGCGCAACGCCACCGATCGTCAGGTCGATACCGCAGCGACGCTGGTGTCGCTGCTCGACACCACTGTGGCCAAATCCGCGGAGGTCATCGCCGTAGTCGCCGATACGCCGGACGGCACCACCGAACTGACCTATGGCGAACTGGATGCCCGGGTGAATCGGCTCGCTCGCCTTTTGATTTCGCTCGGTGTTGGTCCGGAATCTCGGGTGGCGCTGGCGTTGCGGCGTTCGGTGGATCTGGTGATCGCGATGTACGCGGTGGCAAAGGCAGGCGGTGCGTATGTGCCGGTCGATCCGGATCAGCCTGCCGAACGCCTCGGCTACATCATGGCGGCGGTGGCTCCGCTGTGCGTGCTCACGCACACCGGAGCCGAATTCACCACGACATCGGCACCGTTGGTGTCGTTGGACGATCTCGACCTCGGCGGGATCGACGACGCCCCGCTCACCGATGCCGACCGGACGGCGCCACTACTGCCCCAGCACACCGCGTATGTGATCTTCACATCCGGATCGACCGGCCACCCCAAGGGCGTAGCCGTTTCGCATTCGGCGATCACAAACCAAATGCTCTGGAAGATCACCGAATTCGGCCTCGACGCCGCCGATGCGGTGCTGCTGAAAACCGCCGCCACCTTCGATCTGTCGGTGTGGGAGTTCTGGACCGCCGCGGCCTGCGGTGGTCGGCTGGTGATCGCCGCCCCGGACGGGCACCGTGATCCGACCTACCTCGATGATCTGATGGCGCGGGAATGGGTGACAACCCTGCACGCCGTACCGTCCATGCTCGACGGGCTGCTCACCGCCGGTCTGCCCGATTCGCTGTGGCGAGTCCTGGCCATCGGAGAGGAACTGCCCATCGCGCTCGCTGAGCGGTTCCAGCGGGAGCATCCGCGCATCGAATTGTTCAACCTCTACGGCCCCACCGAGGCGGCGGTGTCCATCACCAGCCATCGGGTCACCGCAGCCGACCAGGTCGTGGTCCCGATCGGTGTACCCGCATGGAATAGCCGGACATATGTGCTCGACGGTCGGCTACGGCCGGTGCCCGACGGTGTCGTCGGTGAACTGTATCTGACCGGCGCACAGGTCGCGCGTGGGTACTTCGGGCAGGTTGAGCTGACCGCGGGGCGGTTCGTCGCCGACCCGTTCGGGTCCGGCGAACGCATGTACCGCACCGGCGACTTGGCCGTGTGGAACGCCACCGGCGAGCTGGAGTACCGCGGACGTAGCGACTTCCAGGTCAAGATCCGGGGCTTCCGCATCGAGCCCGGCGAGATCGAAGCCGCCCTCCTGGCACTACCGGAGATCGCACAGACGGTCGTGACCGCGCAATCCGACCCCCGGACCGGTGATCGTCTGGTCGCCTATCTGGTGGCTCCCGACAGCACCGCGAGTATTGATGTGGCACAAGTGAAATCGTCGCTGAGTGCGGCGCTGCCGTCGTACTTGGTGCCGTCGGCGTTTGTCGTGCTGGACGCATTGCCTTTGACCGTCAACGGCAAACTCGACCGCGCCGCACTGCCGGAACCAGATGTCACGGCCAGGGAATTCCGGGCGCCCTCGACACCCATCGAAGAGATCATCGCGGGCATCTACATCGAGGTGCTCGGCGTCGACCGTGCCGGCGCCGACGACGACTTCTTCGCTCTCGGCGGCAACTCGCTGTTGGCCACCCAGGTCGCGGCACGCATCGGTGCCGCACTGGAGACCACGGTGCCGGTGCGCGCCCTGTTCGAAGCGTCCACGGTCGCCGGGCTCGCGGTGCTCGCCGAACAGCACGTGGGCGTCGGCAGCCGCCGCGCGCTGGTGGCAGGTCCGCGACCGGAACAGATTCCGCTGTCGCCGGCTCAGCAGCGGATGTGGTTTCTCAACCAGTTCGACACGTCCTCCGCGGTCGACAACATCCCGGTCGCGGTCCGTCTGACCGGCCGGCTCGACGTATCCGCCCTCCAGCAGGCCGTCATCGACCTTCTGGACAGACACGAGACACTGCGAACCGTCTTCCCGCAAACCCCGGACGGTCCGATCCAGCGAGTACTCGAATCGTCCGACATTCCGATCGACCTCCGGCCGATCCGGGTCATCCCCGCGGATCTCGGCGACGCGATTCGCCGCATCCTCACCGACGGTTTCGACGTCACCATCGAGCTCCCATTCCGCACCGCCCTGTTTCAGCTGTCCGACTCCGAGTTCGTGCTGGTCTTCGTCGCGCACCACATCAGCGCCGACGGATGGTCGATACGACCGCTCACCCGCGACGTGATGCTCGCTTACGCGTCGCGCGCGGCCGGCGCATCACCTGACTGGGTACCACTGCCACTCCAGTACGCGGATTACAGCCTCTGGCAGCGCACTGTGCTCGGCTCCGAAAGTGATCCGGACAGTCGCGTCTCGGCGCAGATCGGCTACTGGCGCGCGGCCCTCGCCGGATTGCCCGAGGAACTGCCACTCCCGACCGACCGAGCCCGGCCAGTGATGCAGTCCTTCGCCGGGGGGCGCGTCCGATTCTCGGTGGACGCCGACCTGTACCGGGCGTTGCGGACCATGGGCCGTGAACAGAACGTGACGCTGTTCATGGTCGTGCACGCGGCCTTTGCGGTGCTGCTGGCACGCCTGTCCGGCACGGACGACATCGCCATCGGCGCTCCCGTGGCTGGACGCGGCGAGCCCGACCTCGACGACATGATCGGCATGTTCGTCAACACACTCGTGCTGCGCACGCAGGTGCCGGGGCGGCTGACCTTCCAGGAACTGCTCGCCCAGACCAGGAGCGCGGACCTTCAGGCATTCGCCCATGCCGAACTGCCCTTCGAACGCCTGGTGGAACTGCTCAACCCGGAGCGCTCGACCGCCAGGCACCCGCTGTTCCAGGTGTCGTTGACCTTCGACAATATGCCCGAGAAGAGCCTCGAACTGCCCGACCTGCGGGTCGAGGCGATCGACTACGAGGTGAAGACCGCAAAATTCGATCTGTCACTGTCCATTCGAGAGAACACCGCGGCACGGGAGGCCGACGAAAACTCCCTCCCCGAAGCAGGGATGTATGCGGAATTCTCGTTCGCCACAGACTTGTTCGATCACGAGACCGTGCAGAGTTTCGCCGATAGGTTCGGCCGAATCCTGGCAGCGGTCGCCGTCGATCCGACAGTGCCCGTCGGCGATATCGATCTGCTCACCCCGTCCGAGCGCACCATCGTGCTGCGCGAATGTACGTCACCCTGCGTTGCCAGCGCCGCGACGACGCTGCCCGAGTTGATCGGCGAACAGGCCAGACGTCGTCCGGGCGCGCCAGCCGTCCGGTTCGACGACGCCACGCTCAGCTTCGGCGCACTCTACCGGCGCGCGAACCAGATCGCCCGTGGGTTGATAGCGGCCGGAGCCGGACCGGAATCCATTGTGGCCGTGGCCGTTGCACGCACCGAAGAACTGCCGGTCGCGTTGCTCGGTGTGCTCCTCGCGGGAGCGGCGTACCTGCCGATAGATCTCGCCTACCCGCCACAGCGACTGGCGTTCGTGCTGGCCGACGCGGCTCCGGTGTGCGTCTTGACCACAGCTGACCAACGCGCCGCCGTCCCGGACACCGAACTGCCGACGGTACTGCTGGAACAGGCAGCGGAATTCGCGGACGGGCCGATCACCGACGCTGACCGGGTGGCGCCACTGCGGCCGGACAATCTCGCTTATGTCATCTACACGTCGGGCTCCACGGGTGTACCGAAGGGCGTCGGGGTGACGCATCGCACCGTAGTGCAACTGTTCACAAATACTCAGTCGCTGTTCGAATTCGACGAGACCGATGTGTGGACGCTGTTCCATTCGTTCGCATTCGACTTCTCGGTATGGGAACTATGGTGCGCGCTCGCGACCGGCGGCAGCGTCGTCGTCGTCGATTACGAGGTGTCACGCTCCCCGGAACTGTTCCGCGAGTTGCTGATCCGCACGCAGGCGACGGTGCTGAACCAGACGCCGTCAGCGTTCTATCAGCTCGTGGCAGCCGACCGGGATATTTCGAATCCGATCGAAGAATTCGCGCTACGGTATGTGATCTTCGGGGGCGAGGCGCTGGATCTACGGCAGTTGCGACGCTGGTACGAACGTCATCCCGTGGACGCGCCGCGGCTGGTCAATATGTACGGCATCACCGAGACCACCGTGCACGTATCCTTCTTGGAACTCGATGAACGCCTGGCGGATCAATCAGCCAGCCTCATCGGCCGGGCCCTGCCCGGACTCGACACTTATGTACTCGACATCCGTTTGCATCCAGCGCCATTCGGCACCCCCGGCGAGATATACGTCGCGGGCAACCAACTGTCCCGGGGCTATCTCGGTCGACCGGGGCTCGCGGCGACGCGATTCGTCGCCAACCCGTTCGGTCCGCCCGGCTCACGGATGTACCGCTCAGGTGACATCGCGCGCTGGGCCCGGTTCGACGGTGCAGCCGGGCTCGCCTACGCCGGGCGCGGCGACCAGCAGGTGCAGTTGCGCGGTTTTCGAATCGAACTCGGGGAAATCGAATCAGCGCTGCTGCGCTGCCCCGGCGTGCGCCAAGCCGTCGCGTTGGTCCGCGCCAGCGCGGCACTCGGCGATCAGCTCGTCGGCTACGTCGTGCCCGCGGTCGGCGCACAGTTGGATTCAGCCGAATTGCGTGACCGAGTAGCCGAGTTCCTGACCGGCTACATGGTGCCCGCCGCGATCGTGGTGATCGACAGCATGCCGTTGACTCCCAATGGCAAACTCGACCGTCGCGCACTGCCCGAACCCGAGTTCCGAGCACGCGGATTCCGTGCGCCCACCACCCCTGTCGAGGCATCCGTGGCCACCGCATTCGCCGAGGTGCTCGGCGTCGATCGCTTCGGCATGGACGACAATTTCTTCGAGCGCGGCGGAAACTCGCTGATCGCAGCGAAGTTGTCCGCTCAGCTGTCGTCGGTGCTGGGCACGAAGGTTCCGGTGATGCGGGTGTTCACCGCACCGACTCCCAGCGAGTTCCTTGCGGATCTGGCCCGCCGCGCGGACGGTACGGTCGAATCCGAGGCGGCCTTCGATATGCTCTTGCCGCTGCGCACCAAGGGCTCGGCCGCGCCGCTGTTCTGTATTCACCCGGTATCAGGAATCTCCTGGTCGTACGCAGGTCTCGCTGCCTACCTGGATTCGGACCGACCCATATACGGCGTGCAAACGCCCGTGCTTGCCACGGATGCGACGCTGCCCGACTCGATAGAAGAATGGGCAGCTCAGTACCTGGAACTGATCCGCTCGATACAACCGAACGGGCCATACCATCTGCTCGCCTGGTCGTTCGGCGGGGTCATCGCACACGAAATCGCAGTGCAGCTACAGCGCGCCGGAGAACACGTCGCGGCGCTCGCTGTGATGGACAGCTATATGGCGGACCCACCCGGAACAGCCGCAAGCGATGCCGGGCAAGTGCCGGTGGCCGAACTGATCGGTGGGCTGCTCGGCGAGCTGGCCGGCAATCTCGGCAACGTGTCGGATGTGGATTGGACCGCACTCCCCCAGCTGCTCACCGAGCTTCCGGAACCGTTCGCCTCCTTCGGCGCCGACCGGGTTAGTCGAGTACTCGACGCGGCAGTGCATTCGGTGATTCTGCGCGGCGCCTACAACCCCCCGACCTACCGTGGCGACGTCATCTACTTCACCGCTGCCCTCGACGACCCGACCGGTAGCGTCGGCGCGTCGATCTGGAGTGAAATCGTCGACGGCACGGTACACAACCACGCCGTGTCGACTACGCACTGGCAGATGACGGTGGCTTCGGGACTCGCCCAGATCGCCGACGTGCTTACCGAGTTCTGGCGAGACGCCGAGGCGGGCACAGCGTGAACTCCGCTCACCGATCTCACCGAAAATCGGTGTGAGAAACACCGGAGGTGGTGTCGAGCGCGCCACCTCCGGCATCGCGGGGCGCGGCGTCTGGGGTTTCGGACCGGTAAGGGTCATACGGCTGCGGATAGTTCGCGGAGCCGGCACCATTGAGCCATGGTGACGACATCGAACTCGGCTGATACCAAGACCTTTCGCATGATGAGGGCGTCAGCCTACTAGACGCGTTCGGTACGGCATCCACCCGATGATGGGTGACAGGCGCAACGATCCCCGGCGGAAGGACATCATGACAACCAGCCGAATTTCCGGACCAGTCGACGAGGTCATCCGGCGGATGCGCGCCATCAAAGACGAGCTCGATCCACGGGACGGAGTCGCGAGCTTCAATAATATGTATCTGCGCGTCACCGAACTGGTGGGCCAGCAGATCACTGAAGGATTCTTCACGGACTCCGAATTCGTCGAACGTCTCGATGTGATCTTCGCACAGCTGTATTTCGACGCGGTCGACGCCGCCAAGCTCGGCAAGCGACCCAACACGGTCTGGAAACCGGTGTTCGATTCCCGGTCCAACCGCACCGTGTGGCCATTGCAGTTCGCGCTGGCGGGCATGAACGCCCATATCAACCACGATTTGGCAATCGCTGTGGTCAAGACCTGCAAGGAGCGAGCCACCACACCCGACACCGACCCGGTGCATGCCGACTACCTCAGAGTCAACGAATTGCTCGCCAAAATCGAGGCGGAGGTCCGGGCGGAATACGAGCCCGCGCTGTTCGCGCTGGCCACCAAGGATGCCGAGACACTCAAACATATCCTGAGCAGTTTCAGCATCGCCGGCGCCCGCGATGCCGCGTGGGCCACCACGAAGGTGCTGTGGATACAGCGCGACAACAGCCTGCTCTTGGCAACGACGCAGCGAGCCCTCGAGGAGTCCGTGGCCACCGCCGGACGAATGCTCGTCACACCGGTTGTTCCGCCACCGGAATAATCGACCGTTCAGTCGAACCGCTGCGAATAGTTCACGGATTCGGCACCATTGTGCCGTGATCACGACACCAAAGTCGGCTGATATCAAGCTCTTCCGTATGGGCGTTCAGCTCAGCATCCATCCAACTGCAGGGGGCAGACGGGCGATCTTCGTGGGGAGGGACATCATGACAACCAGCCGAATTACCGGAACAGCCGAAGGGGCTATCCTGCCGGCGCCTGTGTTCTTCACTCCCACGGCGGAGGCGATCGCCTGGGCGCGCACGCGGATCGGCGGGCCGGAGGCGTCGTTTTCGCTGCTGGCGACTCTGAAGTGTTTGCAGAAGATGCCACAATTCTGCGCGCGCAGCGAGATCCCCGAGGTCGCGGTCGACCATGTGCGCCGATGCTCGGGGTCGTTCGACCCGGCGCTCACCGCGGTCGACTTCACCACCTTCGATCTCGCTGCCTGAAAGCCCGGTCACCGCGTCAAGAAAACTCGATGGATAGGTTGGGCGTTGGCAAGATCATCGCGAAAATGCTGGAGGCAGCCAAACGCCTCACCAATGCGATTCGTGACAAAGCCGGCCCGGAAATAGCGGAAACACACCATACATTCCCGCAGGCGATACGAGACAGCCTCGGTCGGCTCCAGCACGAAGACGAGCGGCGCGCACCCGGGATCGGCAAGATTGTTCCTGATGCACCCACCCACCACAGTGCCGGCGCCGGGCACCCGGAATCCGACGCAGGTGTGCGGCGATCGGTCCACGGGCCGGACCCGACTGCTGAGGATGGATTTCTCGACTTGCCCATCGAGGAGCAGATACGCCGACTCGAGAAAGCGCACGGGATCCGGACCGACGCCGACCGGGCACTCGAAATCAGCCTGTTCATGGAGGACAAGTTTCGCGACATCGCCCTCATCTCCCGACAGACGCGACCGGAAACGATCTTCGACGGGCCCAAGGGGTGGGCGAGCTGGCTCGATGCCCGGCTGTTCGCCAGGAAGCACCTCGATCGTGAGATCTCGATGGACCTCATACAGGAGATTCACCGCAGGCTGCAAATCCGGCACAATCCGGAGCTTGCCGGGAAGATGCAAGCGGGCTGGAAGCTGGGAATAGGTCGTCTACCTCGGCCATTGTCACGGCACGAGTTGGCCGCCATCGAGGAGAACCCACTGCTGACTCATATCCCGGGGCCGTTCCGCACTGAACCCCATGGAGTCGTGTTCCAACCAAAAGTCGAGGGCCGGCCCGGCGCACGTGACGTACGCAGGCTGGACGCACCACTCACGGACGAGGAAATCGCCGCCATCAAGAACGATCCTTTGATGGCATATCATCCACCAGGATGGTTCGACGGCCAATACGGCCTCATCCAATTCAGCATCGACCACGGCATGATCATTTACCCTCATTTTGGCAGCGTGGACGGTATGCGCGAATTCCACGAGTCGTTGTGCGACTCGTACAACAGCGCGAGGAGACAACCGGGATTCGACCCGTACCAGCGTGCCGCCGAGTTCCAGAAGCGGTTCGTTTCCGCACATGTCTGGCCGGGCGAGTTTCATGGTCGACATTCACGGGTCCTGATGAATTTCATCTTGGAGCAGGCAGGTAAGCCGCCGAGCGCGGTCGCCGAGTTCGACAACGACTTGTTCACCTCCTCGGCGGAGTGGGGCTACGACGTCGCGGCCGGCGGCGATCGCTACCTACGGTGGCAGGACAAACTCGAACAGTCGGGCGGGAATATCGATCCGGTGGACCTGTTCGATCTGAGGCCGATGATGCAGCGGTATCAGCAGATGGGTGGCGAGCTTTCCCCGTTCACACCGGGAGAGACACATGACATAGTGAAGTATGAGCGGCTGCACGCGCAACTGCGCCCGGGAGCGGACCCTCAACATCCGTAACGTTGAATCATCCGCTACCGAAGCACATCCCGAACTTCGTCGGATTTCGACGATTACCCTCGGAGCCCTTCCCGGCCGTTCGACGCCGTCATCATCGAACCGTCAACAGCAAGCCGGTCTCCGGGTCGCACTAGCGATAGGCCTCTGCCAGCGGGCGCAGGTTCAGCGTGTCCCCGAGTGCGGCTCGAAAGCCCGCCAGCGCCTGAACCTTCACCGCCTGTCCGCTGAGATCGACGATTTTCGCGTCCGGGACAGCCAATGGAACACTGCATTTCCGAACCGACAGGCTCATCGCCGGGAAGATCGAACTGACTGACGGATCCGCAGCACCGCTCCCGTCTGCAACGCCCGAAACGCTCACAGATTCGTAGCAAGTCCCCGGAGCGAAAAGCCACGGGGCGGGGTCGGTACTCCACCGATGCGCACCACCTCGTCGCTCCAGCGGGAGCTTTGAACGGGCCGGCGCAGCAATGGTGGCCCGTCTGCCGTATATCGTCCCCGACGGCCCAGTGGGACCAGAATCGAGAAAAGTCTCGCTAAGACCGTGTCTTATGTGGTTGATTTCGCGAGTTTCTTGTAGCAGGTCAGTGTCGCGGCGAGGGTGAGGAACGCGAGGAAGTGGGTGGTCTTGCGGTCGTAACGGATGTCGAGGTGGTGGTAGCCGGTCAGCCAGGATATCGTGCGTTCGATCACCCACCGGTGGCGGCCGAGGCGCTGGGAGGATTCGATGCCTTTGCCGGCGA
>NZ_JBEZDE010000053.1:0-32747 GCF_040648115.1 Nocardia sp. NPDC049190 | reverse complement strand
GTCCGAGCGGCCGAGATTTGCGCCTACGGCGCGGGCGCTTCGGCCGCTCGGACGCGAGCCGGGCCGCGAACGGTGCTCGTAGGGCTCGCACCCGACGGGGTTGGTGGGTAGGTATCGGGTTTTGTTCGGGATGTTTGCTGTGGGGCGCTGTGTGGTTGGTTTGCTGGGTTGGGGCGGGGGGCCGTTTGGACGAGCAGTGTCCCCTGTCTTTCGGATAGGGCTGGAGCTTGCTCGTTCGGCACATCGCCCACGTAGGTGGTTCACCAAGGAGGGGCTCATGACTGTGGTCTCTCGAGTAGTATGTGCTTTGGCCGAAGGCCTTTTTGGAAAGCTGGATTCACGTCGAGTTTTGCCCACGCAGCCGAAAGTTTCGTCACATCGTGCGGCATGTGATGTGGTCGGGGTGATGCTCCGGTGAGACGGGAGCGGCTGAAGACGTCGACAATTGATTGTCCGATGTCGGCCGATGTCCGGCGCAATACGCTGTTGTCGGCGCGAATGAGCGACACGTACGTTCGTATTGGTAGATCGCGACCCGTAGATGGTTCCGTGAAGTCCGGTCAATAGGAACGGACGAAGCGAAGGGATTCGACTTGCCCAGCGAAAACCACACCGTCAAGCGCGTAGAAGTCCATACCGGCGTTCCCTACGGCGAATTTGTCACTGCGCTCGAGAAAGCGGCTCCCCCTGTCGATGCGGGGGCGTATGAGTTCATCGAGGAAGCTGGTGGCACTTGGGATGACGTCCGCGCGGCCATGGCCGTGAACGCTCCCCATCACTTGGCCCGCTACTGGCGGATCAATGCCACGCAAGTCCTGAAGCTGGCGGAGGGCTCGACGCGATCCATCGAGTATTTGATCGGCAATCATGTCATCGCCGAGAGTATGTTCCGCCACGATCCGCGGGCTCTGCTGTATGCGCCGCTGCGCATGCTGGTGTGGAGCGATGACAACGATGATGCCGTCTTCGCCATGCATCGTCCCAGCGACGAGTTCGGCAGCCTGGGCAGCGCGGAAGTGACGAAAGTCGGTGAAGATCTCGACCGGTACGTTATCGAATTGCTTCGCCTGTGCGGGGTGGATGCCGAGCAGGACTTCGCTTAGCTTTATCGGCGAGATATCGCGCGAATCGTGCTGGGCGCCTCATCAGGAAATCGCGTCGACTTCCAGATACGAGGAGAACTGAAGCACGCCATTGCCGAAGTGGCTTCGAGCCGCCGCCGACGCCGCGAGGATTTCGCTCAGTTCGGGCCGAGCCGAGTGGGCGCCGGGATGTGCTCAGGATTGTTTGCGTGGGGAGATCACCAGGATGATACCGATGACGATCGCGGCGAGCACCAGGATCCAGCCGATCGGGATCATGCCGGCCGACGGCCAGGACACCGGGCCGACGAACGCCCACACGCTCACCGCGAGAGCCAGTAGTCCGACGATGAGCAGGGCGGGGGACACGCCGTGGCGACGCTCGTGGGTCGATTCGGGGTTGTCGTTCTCAGCCACGTTTCACCTCCACGTTTCCGGCACGAACATCGACGTTGAGGGTGAGCATCGGCGCACCGGGGGTATTCGGGCCGCTGATTCCGTTGACGCACTGGGCATCGCCCAAGGTCGCAGTGCAGGTGGTGCGCACGGTCAAGTCGGCGGGCAGCAGCACGCGGATCTCGCCCATCTGCACGGCGACGTCCACGGTGCGGCTCTCGGTCAGCTTCAGCGAACTCAGGTCCAGCGTGCCGGATCCCATGGTCACCGTGTAGCTCGGCGCCAGTTCGGCGACCGAATTCGGCGCCCAAGTGTGCTCGCCCATCGCGCCGCGGTCGAACTCGATCGGGCCGATCGCGGAGGCGAGTAGCACGAACCCGGCGAGTGGGGCGGTGAGGACCAGCAGGCCATAGCCGCGGCGCAGGAATGCGCCGAGCACGAGGCCGAGGCCGATCACCGCTAGTGCCACCGCGCCGATCCGGCCCGGCGTCATCCACTCCACACCCCCGGCGGCCGCCGCGCCCGCGGCCGCCGCGGCGAGGACGGCAAGGCCGATCACCGTCGGGGTCAGCCGGGAGCGGGGACGCTTCGGCGGCGCGGTGGCGGTGGTACGGACCGGGGTGGGCTCCGGGAGGTCCCAGGCGAGCGGGGCGACGCCGAGCGGGTCCCAGGACGGTGGCGTGGGTCCGCCGATGACCGCGGTCTGGGCGAATGCCGCGGGGCGGTTCGCATTCGGCCGGGGAGGGCGCTTGTCTCCGGACTCCTGGCCGAGTGCGGGACCCGCCGTCGACGCGGAAGTGGGTGTCGGACCGAGATGCTCGGTCTCGGCGTCGAGGGATGTCGCGGCGTGGTCGCTCGCGCGCTGCACGGATGAGGACGAGGGCGCCGGTCCGGTTCCGCCGAACGGGTTCGGTGCGGTTTCGTTGCCGGCGAACGTGCTTTCTCGGACATTGTCGTCGGCGGGCGCCGGCTCGGCTGTCTTGCCGACGGGCGCATCCGAGGCAGTGCGATCTGTCGCGGCATCGTGTGGTCGGGCGTGGTCGGACGCCCCGCATGCCGCCGGCTTGTCGAGCTGTACGGTGTCGATCTCGCTCCGGTCGGCTCCGGCCTGCTGTGCGTCGGTCGCGCTCTCGGTGTCCTGCCGGCGCGGCGAAGGCTCGCGATCGGCACCCGACGACTCGGACGCCGGCACGTCCGGAACATACGAGTCCGGCAGCTTCGTGTATGGCGTATACACCGTGGTCGGCGGGGCGTACATGTCGCCGACGGTCCGGGGCGCTCCCGGGGGGAAGACTGCGCCGGGGTAGCCGGTGGCGGGGTAGCCACTGATCCCGTCGCTCGGGGCGAACTCGCCGTACGCGTTGGTCGTGCCGGGTGGCGGGACGGGGTTGCGCAGGTGCAGCATCCACCAGCCTGCCAGCATCAACGCGAGGCTGATCAGGCCCGATCCGCCGAGCCCGACCCCGACCGGGCCCATCGTGCTGACCGCGATGGCCAGTGCCACGATCAACACGATGGTCTTGGTCTGCGACTGCGAGCTGTATCCCTTGCCGACCAACGATTCGGCCGCCGACACCTGGTCACCCGGCTCGCTCAGCAATAGCCAGGCCAGCAGGTAGAGCACGATGCCCGCGCCTCCGAAAATCGTCGACACCACGAACGCGACCCGGATCAGGATCGGATCCACGTTGTAGCGCTGACCGAACCCTGCCGCGACGCCTGCGATCGGGCCCTGCCGCGGCAGCCGTACCGGCCGCGTGTGCCACATCTGCTGGAGCAGATCGCCGAAACTCGTTTGCGTCATGTTTCTCATGGTGGGCCCGACTCGCGCGGCAGCACATCGGGGGGAACCCTGAAAAAATTCGTGAACCCTTTGGACCATCCGATGATCGAGCAGACAGTGGTCGCCGTGCGGGACACCGTCGGATCCATGTGGCCGAAGTGCGCGCCGGGTGCGCGTCGGCGCTGGTCGGCGCGGTGGACATCGCCGGATCAGGGTGATTCCCGATGCCTGCCGTCGGATGCTCGTGCAGTATCGGAGGTATGTATCCGTCTGTTCCCGCGTTCGACGCCCGGGGGTTCGACGGTGCGCGCGGGCTGGGCCCCGCGCCCGCGTCGATCCCCGGGCAGCCGCCGCCGGCGCGGATGGTGCGCCGGTCGGGTGGCCGAATCGTCGGCGGGGTAGCGGGCGGCATCGCCGATCATCTCGGGATCGATGTGTTCAAGGTTCGGATGGCGTTCGTGCTGCTGTTTGCGCTGGCGGGGGCGGGCATCGTCGCGTACGGGATGCTGTGGATCTTCACGTCGGGTGGTTCGGACCAGGTGAAGCCTTCCGGCGCGGAGCGGCGCCAGGCCATCGGGCTCGCCATGCTCGGGCTCGGGCTGGCGGTGGCTGTGTCGTGGGCATTCAGTGGGACGGCGGCGAAGGTGCTCGCGCCGGTGATTGTGGTCGCGGTCGGTGCGGCGCTGGTGTGGCGGGAATACGACGTCGACGGTCCGCGCTCATTGCTCGGTCTGCCCGCGCGGCCGTCGGTGGTGACCTGGTCGCGCATCGTCGCCGGGGCGACCCTGGTGGTGTCCGGTCTCGGCGTGGTGGTGCTGGGCCGGATCGATCTGAGTTCGCTCGGGACGGCGCTGGTCGCGGTGGCGGTCACGCTGGTCGGCGCCGGACTGCTGACGATCCCGCTGTGGCTGCGCACACTGCGCGCGCTGAACGCCGAGCGCGCCGCCCGCATCCGCAACGAGGAACGCGAGGAGATCGCTTCCCACCTGCATGATTCGGTGCTGCAGACCCTTGCTCTCATCCAGCGGCAGGCAGATGATCCGCTGGAGGTGGTGCGGCTGGCCCGCAGCCAGGAACGGGAGCTGCGCAAATGGCTGTTCGAGGATGTCGGTCCGGCGCAGTCGAGTCTGGCCGCGGCCCTGCGCACCATCGCGGGCGAAGTGGAGGATCAGCACGGCGTGAAAGTGGCGCCGGTGACCGTCGGCGATGTGTCGATGGACAGCGACAGCTGTGGGTCGGGCCTGCCCAAGGAGCACTTCACCGCGCTGCTCGGCGCGAGCAGGGAGGCGCTGGTCAACGCCGCGAAGCACGCGGGCGTCCCGGAGATCGACCTGTTCGCCGAGGCCGAACCGCACCAGGTGAGCATCTTCGTCCGAGACCGGGGCGCCGGGTTCGACCTCGCGTCGGTGCCGCAGGACCGCCGTGGCCTGGCCAAATCGATTCGCGGTCGAGTCGAGCGTCGCGGCGGCCAGGTGGAGATCCTGTCGACGCCCGGCCGCGGCACCGAGGTTCGAATCATCATGCCGCGCAGTGATTCCGGCGGTCAGGGTGACGAGGCGAGCGCCGTCGACGCAGACCGGGATTCTGCGATGACGACTGAACCGGTGCGCTCGGGCAAACGGTGGGCCCCGGAGGTTGACGACCTGCGGACGGCTAAGGTGGTAGGCGAACCAGACAACTGATTTCGCGCGGACATGGGTAACTCGTCGAGTACGTCCAGAACACGGGTGGCCCAACGTAGGACCTGAACGCAAATCCCGCGCTACTCAACTAGTACGGCCTGAAGACACTAGTACGGCCTAAAGACGCGGAGAGGCGGGGCAGGTGACCGTGCGGGTCTTTCTCGTCGATGATCACGCCGTATTCCGGTCGGGTGTGCGGGCGGAGCTGAGCCGGGAAGCCGACATGGAGGTCGTCGGCGAGGCAGGCGGGGTGGCCGAGGCGGTCGCCGGGATCAACGCGGCGTGCCCGGAGGTGGTCTTGCTGGACGTGCACATGCCGGACGGCGGCGGCGTCGCGGTGCTGACGGGTATCGAGCCGGGGCCGGTGTGTTTGGCGCTGAGCGTGTCCGATGCCGCGGAGGATGTGATCGCGGTGATCCGAGCCGGAGCCAGAGGATATGTGACCAAGACGATTTCGGGATCGGAACTGGCCGACGGCATTCGCCGGGTAGCAGGCGGCGACGCGGTCTTCAGCCCGCGGCTGGCCGGCTTCGTGCTCGATTCGTTCACCGGGAAGTCCCCGGTGCCCGAGCCGCCGCTCGACCCCGAACTGGACTCTCTGACCCCCCGCGAACTCGAGGTCCTTCGTCTACTCGCTCGCGGCTACACCTACCGGGAAATCGCCGAATCCCTGTTCATCTCCGTCAAGACAGTGGAAACCCACGCGTCCAACGTGCTCCGTAAAACCCAGCAGTCCAACCGCAACGCCCTGACCCGCTGGGCTCACCGTCGCCGCATCGACTGACCTGCCGAGCCGCACCACAGGCGCCCCTACCGGCGCGTCGCACACCCTGGTGGTTCTGCGTCGGTGTTGGTGTGTGCGCGAGAACATCAGCGGTGCGCGACGAGTCGCGGTCACATGACTGCGACGATGACACCGATGATGATGATCAGGCCGATGAGGAGGCCGACGGCGATGGCGAGGGGGGCGTTGCTGGGCTGGGCGGGTTTGGCGCGCTGAGGTGGGGCGGCCGCGGTTGCTCCGACGAGGTTGCGGTGTGGGCGGGGGAGCGGGGCCGAGTGCGGGCTGCGCAGACCGGATGCCGAATTGCGCGCTGCCCAGGCCGGGATGGTGCCGTCCTCGGTGCGTACCGGTGCGCCGAGAATGTGCGGTCCGGTGCCGGGACCGAAAGCAGCCGTGAGGATTTCGTCCCTTGCCTCGGCCATGGTCGGGCGGCGCTGCGGAGCGGGCTCCATCATGTGCAGCAGTGCCTGGGTGAGCATGCCGCTGCGACTCGGTGGGATGATCTGTCCCATGGCGGCGCGATGCACGATGACGTCGCTGTCCTCGTCGAAACCGAACGGCGGCTGCCCCTCGATCGCGGTGTAGAGCGTGGCGCCGAGCGAGAACACGTCGCTGGCCCTGGTCGGCTGCGCGCCGCGCGCCACCTCCGGAGGGAGGTAGGAGGGAGTGCCGGTGATCACGCCGTCCGGCTCGTCGAACAGATCGCTCGCGCTGCGGGAGATGCCGAAGTCGCTGAGTTTGGCCATGCCGACACCCGGACCTCGGTCGGCCACAAGAATGTTGCCCGGCTTGATATCTCGGTGCACGATACCCACGGAGTGTGCGGCGGCCAGCGCGTCGGCGACCTGCGCGCCGATCTGCGCCACCTCGATCGGCGGCAGCATCTCGACCAATGCCAGCGCCCGCGCGACGCTGCGCGAGGGCAGGTGCTCCATCACCAACCAGGGCTCGCCTGCCTCGAGCACCACGTCGTACACGGCGATCGCGTGCTCGTGCGAGAGCTTGGCCGCGACCCGGCCCTCGTGCATGATCTGGTTGCGGACCGCGTTGGCCTCTTCCTCGCCGAGTCCGGCCGTGGTGAGGACCTGTTTGATCGCGACGTCTCGGTCGAGCAGGCGGTCGTGCGCCAGCCACACCGCTCCCATACCGCCCCCACCCAGCTTGGACTGCAGGCGATAACGGCCTGCGACGAGGTAATCGGGGCCGACAAAGGGACGAGCGCGTTCGGTCACGGGTGCAGGGTAGCGGAAAATGGGGATAGCCGGCCTGATTCGTGCCACGCGGAGCCGAGACAGGGGGCACGCCTCGGCCTTCCCCGAAGCGCCCGGTTCGTACGCGAGCTACGCACCATACCGACGAACGGCGGGCGGGCATCGTATCCGGACGCGTGTCGGATCCGCACCGCATGGAGGGCGGCGAATGCTACGTGGGGCCGGCGCTCGGTGGGGCGCGCAGCCATCGAGTGACGTGCCGGGACCGCTGCGGATCCGACCTCCACGACCTCGATCGGCACCCCGCGACAACAGACTTGTTGCGAAATCCGGAGGCGCCGTCGTGGGCGCTTGACGAAACCTGGGGGTCGGTTTCTACTGGGGTCGGTATCGAACGTATATTCGATACGAATCGATAGCTGGATCGGTGCTGCCTCTCGAGTCGCGAGGGTCGCCCCGCGAGCTTCGCTCGGGTCCATCGTGGGAAGTAGGTGGTAGAGATGGGTTCGGATGCGACATCGAAGGAGGGGGCGAGCCGGGGTGCGGTGTCGCATGGAAGTCACCGCGAGGGCCTTCCTTTGCTCGCTGAACTGCGCAGACGCATGGCCGCGGTGCCAGGACGCGGTGAATCGGCAGCGGAGCGGATTCCGCTCGGCGCCGAATTGCGCAGAGCGGCGCTACCGGTGCCTGCCGCGCTAGCTCCATTGTTGCCCGACGGTGGTTTGGTGAAGGGATCCGTGGTGGCGTACACGGGGGCGAGTTCGCTGCTGGCCGGCCTACTCGCCGCGGTGACCGAGGGCGGCGGCCATGCCGCGGTGGTCGGGATGCCTCGGTTCGGTCTGCTCGCCGCGGTGGAAATGGGGGCTGTGCTGCGGCGGCTCGCCGTGGTCGCCGACCCCGGCCCCGACCCGGTGGAGGTCGCCGCGGTGCTGCTCGACGGACTCGACCTGGTTGTGCTCGGACTCGACGGCGCCGCCGTCCCGCCCGCCCGCACTCGGGTGATCGCGGCCCGCGCCCGTAACAAGGGCGCCACCCTCGTGGTCGCCGACGGCCGCTGGCCGGGAGCTTCCCTCCAGCTCGATGCCCGCATCGCGGGCTACGCCGGTCTCGGTCGTGGTCGAGGGCGGCTGCGGTCGCTCGATCTCGCGGTAGAGGTGCGCGGAAAGGCGGGACCGCCGCGGCGCGGGCGGCTCGAACTGTGCCCGAACGCTGGGCGGGTGGAATGGGTGCTGCGCGAAAAGTCGGCTCGGACAGCCGAAACGATCGATGCGCGGGAGGCGGTGTCGTGAGTGCGCGGTCCGAATCGCCGGAGATTCGGTCGAACGTCACCATCGACCCAGGTGTCGCCGCTGTGACGAGCGACGAAGGCGATGCGGGACCGTGATTCGGCCGAACGCCAAGCGGGTGCTCGCCCTGTGGTGTCCTGATTGGCCCGCGGTCGCCGCCGCGGCGATGGCGGAACTTCCCGCTACGCGCCCGGTAGCGGTGCTGTTCGCCAATCGGGTGGTGGCATGTTCGGCGATCGCGCGGGCCGAGGGGGTGCGTCGGGGGTCGCGGCGCAGAGAAGCGCAGGCACGATGCCCGGATCTGTTTCTCGCGCAAGAGGATCCGGACCGGGATGCGCGGCTGTTCGAGCCGGTGGTGGCGGCTGTGGCCGCGGCGGTGCCCGGGGTGGAGGTGCTGCGCCCCGGATTGGTGGTGCTCGGCGCGCGCGGCGCGGCGCGGTTCTTCGGGTCCGAGGAGGCGGCGGCCGAACGTCTGGTCGACGCGGTGGCCGCGGTCGGGGTGGAGGCGCAGATCGGGATCGCCGACGAGTTGTCCACCGCGGTGCTCGCCGCCCGCCGCGCCGCGATCGTGCCTGCCGGAGCGGGGCCGCGGTTCCTCGCGCCGCTGCCGGTGAGTGAACTCGCGGTCGAGCCGAGCCTGGCCGCGCCGGAACGTGCCGACTTGGTCGATCTGTTGCACCGCTTGGGTTTACGCCTGGTCGGCGATTTCGCCGCGCTGTCCCCGGCCGAGGTCGCCTCCCGGTTCGGCGCCGACGCCGTGCGCGCGCATCGTTGTGCCCGAGCGGAGCCGGAGCGTCCGCCGTCCGCACGGCGGCCGCCACCGGATCTGGGGGTGGAGTACCGCTGCGATCCGCCGATCGAGCGGGTCGATGCCGCCGCTTTCGCCGGTCGTCTGCTCGCCACCCGGCTGCACGCCGCGCTCGCGGCGGCCGGACTGGCCTGTACCAGGCTCTCGGTGTCCGCGGAAACCGCGGCGGGGGAGACGCTGGCCCGGATCTGGCGGTGCGCCGAGCCATTGACGCCGGAGGGCACGGCCGACCGGGTGCGCTGGCAGTTGGACGGCTGGCTTACCCGGCGCGACGGCGCACGGCCCACCGCACCGGTCACGGTGCTGCGGTTGGAGCCGGTCGAAGTGGTCGCGGCGGGTGCGTTGCAGCTCGGGTTGTGGGGCGGGGTCGGTGCCGAGGACGAGCGGGCTCGGCGCGCACTGATCCGAGTGCAGGGATTACTCGGCGGGCAAGCGGTGCGGGTCGGTGTGCTCAGCGGTGGACGTGGACCCGCCGAGCGCATCACCATGGTCGCGCTGGGTGACGAACTCGTCCCCGCGGCCGATCCCGCGCAGCCATGGCCGGGCCGTCTGCCCGAGCCCGCGCCGGCCGTGATACTGCTGAACCGTCCGCTGGTACGCCTGGAATCCGCCGACGGCGCCCCGGTCGAAATCACCGACCGCGGCCTGTTCGACGCCGCGCCCGCACTCCTGCGCTGGGGAAGTAGACAGTGGCGGTTGACCGGCTGGGCGGGTCCATGGCCGGTGGACGAACGGTGGTGGGCGTCGGATTCGGACGCTGCCCCCGCCGGACGCGCTGCCCCCGCCGGACGCGCTGCCCGCGCGCAGGTCCAACTCGACGGTGCGCCTCCCGACGTCCGGGTGCTGCTGCTGATCTACCACGACGAAATCTGGCGCGCTGAAGGGCTTTACGACTGAACGTCCCCGCGCGGGTATGGCGGGTTGGCGCATACTCTCGGCGAACCAGGCTGTCGAACCGTTCACGCAGGGCGGCCCCACGCCGTCGCCAGGGTGAACGGATGTCCGCGCAGCGCAGCCCATTTCGGCTTCTGGGCCAGCCAAGAGTCGTCCACCAGCGCTTCGGCGACCTCGGTGAGTACCACCCGGCGGACAGTCCCACCGCAATGTCGTCGCTGAACAGATGCAGATGCGTAGTGATCGCCACCGGCTCGCCGGACGTCGCGGTGTAGTGCGTCGGCATGCCGGACACCATGATGAATTGCGGGTGGTAGCTGACCAGCACGCACAGCGCGCCGGGTGCGGCCAGTCGCCAGGCCTCCGCGTAGAGCGGCGCCAGTTCCGGTAGGTGCTCGTCGATCAGTGAGGCGATCACCAGGTCGTAACCGCCTTCGGTCAGGCCGGTGGCCCGGACGTCCCCTTCGGTCAACGTGGTGTGGGCCCCGCGTTCGGCGGCCCGCTCCAGCATCCCGGACTCAGGTCGACGCCGTCGATGTGCGAGATCCCCGTTCGCGCAACCAGCCGCCGATCCGTCCGGTGCCGCAGCCCAGGTCGGCGGCCCGCTGTATCCGGCCGAGGTCGAGCCGCAGTCGCCCGAGCAGCGCGAGATCCATCTCGGCCAGCACCGTCTGCTCGTAGGTCGGCGCCCATCCGTCGTACCCGGTCGCCACGTCGACGGTGCGATAGTGGCGACGGTCGAAATCGGCGAAAGAAGGCATGTCGTGAGTATTCGCCCGAGCACGATTGCGCGGAAGATTTACCGGTCAGGGCACGGGAGCCGAACGCGCGCGCGGTGGGTCATCAACATCGCGACAGCGCCGTCGCTACCGACCTCCATCGGCAACCTCCTGCTTGTGTGCCGCGTGGTCCGACGCTGTGGGTGTGGGCACAGTCGGCGCGGCGGCATTTCGAGCCAATTGACCGACTATGCCGGATAGCCGGTGAAAACGTGGATAGTCGCGCCCCGCCGCAGGGAGCCGTGCTGCCCCTTGCCCTCGAATACACAGAGGCGGACGCTCGAATTATGGCCAAGCCATATCGAGCAGGATGGGCTGTCCGGATGTCCAACGCGTGGATGCGGACCGTGCTGCGTGCCGGATTGCCGATGTGGACCTTCCGTGTGCTCACCGTGCCCGGACGGCGCAGCGGCCGCGCGATCGAGACTCCGGTGGCGGTGTTCGAACAAGGCGACCGGCGATACCTGGTGGCGTCCTATGGCACCGTGAACTGGGTGCGCAACCTGCGTGCGGCCCGAGGGGAGGCGGCGCTGCGCCACGGCAAACATGTCGAGACCGTGACGGCCGTGGAATTGCCGACCGATCGGGCGGCCGGAGTGTTCCGCGCCGCGCTGGTGTCGGGTCCGCCCCGTGTTCCGAAACCCATTGTGGCGCTGTATCGACGGTTCTTCGTCCTGCCGTACCTGGATGTGGGCGTGGACTCCGCGCCGGAGCGATTCCTCGACAACGCCCGCACCCATCCGGTCTTCGAGATCAGGTCGGCCTGACTCGGTGCGCCGACTTGTGTGGTGGCCGGCGCAGGCCAGGGCGTAGGTGTGCTTCGGACGGCGGTTTCGGTCTCGAGCGTCTCCGGTCCGGTACCGACGCGGCCAGTTCCGGTGATCCGGGCTATAACTCGACGATGACCGTCGGTATCCTCGAAAGTCGTGGATCTGATGGTGGACCGGGTGGCATTCGGAGACGTGCGAATCGCCTACCGGGATTCGGGGGTGGGCGCGGTCAGTGACGTTCCCGTCATGCTGGTGCACGGCATGGGCGGCGACGGTCACACCTGGGATCGGTTCGCCCGCGTCCTGGTGCAGTCCGGGCGTCGCGTGATCATTCCCGACCTACGCGGACACGGTCGTAGCACGCACACCGATTCCTACCGCTTCGACGACTTCGGCGCCGATCTGCTGACGCTGTGCGATCGGCTGGAGGTGACCTCGGTCGATCTGGTCGGGCATTCGCTCGGCGGTTACGCGGTGTCGTGCGTCGCGCAGGAGCGGCCGGAGTTGGTGCGCAGGCTGGTCATGGAGGAGTGTCCGCTGCCGCTGCAATCCGGCGCCGAGGAGCTGTACCTGACCCGCCACTTCCCGACCGTGCCCGAATTGTGGCACGCCACATCGAGCCTGATTCGGCACCCGCGCGCGGTGCTCGCCTTCGACCGTTCCATGACGAGGACCGCGCTGGAGCAGTTCCGTAAGCCGAACCCGGAGTGGTGGGACCGGCTCTCCGACATCACCGCGCCGACGCTGGTGCTGTGCGGCGGTCCCGGCGGCATGGTCGACCCGGCGAAACTGAACATCCTGCAAGCCGCCATCGCTGACTGCACGGTGACCGCTTTCCCGTGCGGCCACAGCATTCACCGTGATCGTTACCGGGAGTTCGCCGCGGCTGTCCGGCCGTTCCTGGCGGGCTGAGCCGATGGGTGCGTGGCCCGGATTCTAGAGTGAGGGAATGCTCGCGCACGACCGTCCAGTTCTGTTCTTGTCCGAGGAACAGGCTGCCGTTCCTGCCGAGGCGCTCGGCAGCCGGCGGCCCGGCGTCGTCGGTGGTCGGCTCGCGAACGCCGCGTTACCCCGGTCGGCCGGATTCGAGATGTTTGCCCATTGTCCTGCCGAGCCGAACGCGCACTGCGCACCACGGGTCTGTCGTGTGAACACCATCCGGGGCTCCGTCGCCCGGACTCCGGGGTGTCCAGGTCATGGTCAGAGACGCCGATGAGCGAGTTCGAGGGAATGCTCTGTTCGGCCGCGGCGGCGGTCGACGTTCCGTTGCCCGGCACCGCGACCCAGGTCACCGGGTGGCTGTGTGTGGAGCATCCGGGCGCGTGGGGTCGGGATGTGATCGGTGACGAGGTACTCGGACGGGAGATCACCGCCGAGCTGGCGGCCCGTACCGCGGCGGCGCGCGTCCGCCCGACCCTGATCCGCCGTCCCGGCCGCAGCGAATTCACCGGCACCCGAACGGTTCTGCTCGCGAGTTCGCGCCGCACGGGCGCGTGGTGCGAGTGCCTCGAGATCGCCGATCTGAACGAGCTGCTCGAGCTGGACCTGCACCTGCTGAACGGTCCGCCGCCGGGAATCGGTGTGCCTGTGCGTGCTCCGCTCGTCCTGGTCTGCGCGCACGGAAAGCGCGACCAGTGCTGTGCGTTGCTCGGCCGACCGATCGCCGCCGATCTCGCGACAAGGTATCCGGGGCAGGTCTGGGAGTGCTCACATACCGGCGGCCACCGATTCGCCCCCGCGCTGGTGCTACTGCCCACGGGCCTGACCTATGGCCGTCTCGACCCGGCGACCGCAGTCGAGGCGGTCGAAGCGGCCCGCCGCGGGGCCGTCGCGCTGACCGGCCTGCGTGGCCGCAGCTGCTATTCGCCGGTCGAACAGGTCGCCGAAATCGCCGTGCGCGAACAGGTGTGCGCGCACACCGACGATTTCACGGTCGAGTCCGAGCCCGCCCCCATCGGCGCCACCGTGGCCGGCTCCGCCGTCGTCACCCACCGTGACGGCCGCCGCTGGCGCGTCACCGCGCACACGCACGCGCTGGCGCCGCGCCAGGCCAGCTGCAATGCCGCTCCCAAGCCGGTGACCGCCCTGATCGCCGGCAGCGTCCAACCGCTGACGCCTTGACAGTTGCGGCGCCGGACGAATTGGTCGGGACCGCACTGGCGGCTACTCGTGTGCAGCGCGACGGCTCTCGGCACGGGAGCGGTGCGCGGTGGGATGGCGGAACGGTTTTCGGTCGCTGACCGCCTCCGTTGTCATGCCCGGAGCCGTTGGAGCGAGTCACGCTGGTGGGTTATCGGGGCGTTCCGGAACGAGCGACCGGTTGCGCTTCGATCACCAGTGTGTGCCGGGGACCCAACGGGCCGCCCGACGCAGAGCGGTGCCGGTGGCACGGCGAGCCGCCGACTGTGTTCGTGGTTTCGGTCGAGAGGCGGCGGGTTCGGCAGGGATTTCGGCTGTTTCGGTGAACTCGCCTTTGGCGGCGGGGGAGTCCGGTAGCGCGCGGTAATAGCGGTGCAGGATGCGGTCGCGGAGTTTCGGGGTGAGCAGGGCGCCGTATTCGGCGAGGGTGCCCAATGGAACGTCGATGCGCTTGGGCCGTTCGGCCAGCGCGCGCACGATCGTCGCGGCAGCCCACTCGGGGGACTCGGCGGGTCCCTGATCGCCGCTCGGGGTAATCATCGGGGTGCGCACCAGCGGCATGTGGATAGTGGTGAAAGTGACACCGTCGGCCATGGTTTCGATCGCGGCCACCTCGGTGAACTTGTCCAGCGCCGCCTTGCTGGCCAGGTATGCCGAGAACCGCGGCGTAGCCACCTGCACCCCCGCGCTGCTGATATTCACGATGTGCCCGAACTTGCGTGCTCGCATCTGCGGCAGCAGGGCCAGCATGAGGCGCAGCGCGCCGAAGTAGTTGACCGCCATGGTGCGTTCGTAATCGTGCAGCCGGTCGGTGGAGCGGTGGATGGCGCGGCGGATCGACCTGCCCGCGTTGTTCACCAGCATGTCGACGTAGCCGTGCTCGTCCAGGATGGTCGCGACGGTGTGCTCGACGGAGTCGGAATCGGTGATGTCGCACTGGTATCCGTACGCGCGGCCACCCGCGGACCTGATCTCCTCGACCACGGTGGTGAGTTCGTCACCGCGGCGGGCGAGCAGCAACACGGTGGCGCCCTTGCCTGCGACGGCCAGCGCCGCCGCTCGTCCGATCCCGGAGGAGGCTCCGGTGATCAGGACCAGTCGTCCGGTGAGGTCACGGTCGCGACGGGGGCGCCGGATCTGCCCGCGCGGGTCGGTGGTCTCAGCGGATGCGTCGGTCATCGCTGCTCCTTCGCAGGTCGGTTCCTTGAACTGACTGTCAAGTAAGTTTACGTGCCGAGTGGTTCTGCTCGCGTCCTGGGTCGACCGCCTGCGCCGCTGCGACGGGTCGCGGTGGCGTGGGCGGCGAGTTCGGGATCCGACGTGCGCGAGGGGTGCGGCGCGTATGCGTTCGAGTCGAACAGGTCTCGAAATCTATCGAACATATGTGCGATACTCGGCGCATGGCGGACGATCGGATGGCGGAGGTTTTTGCCGCGGTGCGGCTCGGTGGCGTTGACCAGGTTGCGGCGCGGCAGGTGCTGGAAAAGCTATGGAACGAAATCGGCGATCATGCGGACGCGTTGCACCGCTGCCTGATCGCGCACTACCTGGCCGACCTGCAGGCCGAGGCCGCCGACGCGCTGCACTGGGATCAGTGCGCACTTGCGGCGGTGTTCGGCCCCGGTATCCCGCTCGACGAAGGACTGCGAGGTTTTCTTCCTTCGCTGTATCTCAACCTGGCCGACAGTCATCGGCGCGTCGGCGAGTTCGAGGTGGCCCGGATGCAACTGGCGATCGCCCGCGGACATCTCGATGTCCTCGCCGCCGACGCCTACGGCGCTCTGATCCGGAGTCGGCTCCGAAGTATCGAAGCTGCCCTCCTCGCCCGTTCCCTGTCGCCGCTCGCGAACTCGTGACCTGCCCGCATCACCTCCGGCTTGCGCCGGCCTCGGCAGGATTCGGTCCGTGGAGAGTTGTCGGTGAGCCTGATACGCGAAGGGGTCAGTCGGAGGCGCCCGGTGACGACCGCGCATCGGCCTCGGAGAGTTGCCGGAGTTCGAAAGGCCGTGCCGGAGGGAAAGTGACCGGTAGCGCTGCCAGCGCTCGATGGAACGGGCCGGGCCGCCAGGTCAGCGCGTCGGGCGCGATGGCGAGCTGGATCTCCGGTAGCGCGTCGAGAAGTTGATCGAGTCCATCCTGGGCTATGAGGTATGCGGCCTGCTGTGCGGGACACGCGTGTGGCCCGGCGCCCCACGCGAGGTGAGCGCGGTTGCCGCTGTGGTCGGTGGCGCCGACCGTGGGGTCGGTGTTGCATGCGCTGATACTGATGACCACCGGCTGGTGCGCAGGAAGCCACATCTCGTCGATCAGGATCGGTTGCCGCGGATAGGTCATGCAGAAGTTCGCGATCGGGGGATCGGTGAACAGCACCTTGTCCAAGGCATCGCGGGTCGACAGACTGCCGCCGAGGACGCCGCCGGCGAACGTCTCATCGATGAGAACCGCCAGGAGGGCATTGGCGATCAGGTTGACGGTCGGTTCGACACCGGCACCGTAGAGCGGGACCAGCTGTTCTACGATTTCGCGGTCGTCCAATGCGGCAGGATGCCGCAGCAGCCGGGTCGTGATGTCGGCACCGGGTTCGGCATGTTTGTGGGCAACCAATTCGGCTAGTGCCTCGATCAGGATGCCGTTACCGCGGGCGGCGTCATTGCCTTCGAACATCGCGATAATGCCGGCTGCGACCCGCTGCCCGATCTCCGGTGTGCAACCGAGCATGGCATTGATGACCTGAAAGGCCAGCGGGGTCGCGTACTGCTTGAGGAGATCGGCCGACCCGTTCCCGGAAAAGGTGTGGATCAGCGGAATGGCGATATCTTCGACGACGTCGTGCAGCCCGTGCAGATCGACGGCCGTGATGGCAGCGACGTTGGCCTGCCGATAGCGAAGGTGCTCGACACCCGTGCTGCGGATGGCATTGGGCCGCCATTCCAGCATTGGTCGCACCGGGCAATCTGCGGGGATGTTCTGCTGCCAGGCGCGGGGATCGGCCGGGAATCGGGCCGGATCGTGCAGTATGCGTGCTGCGGTCCGATAACCGATCACCAAAGTCGCGGGCACCTCTGGGGCCAGTTCGACCGGAACCAGCGAGCCGTAGGACTCGCGCATCCGCTGATAGAAACCATGTGGATCGGCGGCGAACGCAGGCGAGTACAGGGCCACGCGGGGCCCGCCGGTGTTGATCGGTGAGCTGGTCATTCCGGCCTCAGCTCGATCGCAGTCCGGTCGTGCAGGTCGATGACGACGTGGGCGATGCCGCGTTCGTCAGCGCAGACGCGTTGCTCGCGGGTGCCGTGTGCGGCATATGTTCGTCCGGGCTGCAGCTGGTCCAGAACCAGAGCGAATCGGCCGGGCCGCAGACCTGGCCGCAGGACGGCGTCCAAGCCGGCGCCGTCGGTGACGGCCAGTGCCACCAGGACATCCGGGTGCGGGATCGCCGCGATGCGCGGCCCGCTGTTCCATGCGGGTGGCCGCGTCGTCGACATCATGTCCGTCAGCGCCGACGGGCGCCCCAGACTGCCCAAGCCGAGCATTCCGTTGGCGTGTACCGACGCAGCCCGGAATCTCTTGACGCCTGGGCCGTTTTCGTATTCGGTGAAGCACAACTGATCAACGGCCGCGCGCCACAACTCCGCCTGCCAGTCCTGCTCGCCACACTCCTGGGCGAGAAGCATGGCCGCGGCGAGCGATTCCGCGTTCGTCGGCGCGCGCGAACCCCAGTCCTCGGCGGTCGGAGATTCGGCACCGGCTGAGCCGGGCTGTAGGTAGCGACCGGTCTCCAGCCAGTCCCGGCGCAGGATTTCCCACGCCCGCCAGGCGAGTTCGGGCAGCATCGGCGCCAGGAACGCCGCAATTCCCGCGGTCGTTGTCGGTCCTCGGAAGCCGCGCGCGGTCAGCCCCAGCCCAGAGACGAGGAAGCTGACGATATCGCCGTCCGCCGCCGTGAATTCGGTATCGAGCGCGCGTCGCAGTCGAGGCGCGATCTCCGCTGCGTGGCTGGTGCCGCACAACGCGTCCAGCACGGCGACACCTGCCGCGCTGACGGCGTTGCAGTACGGGAATACGAGCCCCCTGGTACGCGACCGTCCGAGCGGAAGTGGTTCACACGGCCACAGACACAGTTCGCCACCGAAGTTCCGAACAACGATCGCGTTGATCATGTCCCGGTCGTAGGCGCTCGACCGGTGCTGCGACCACCGGAATTCCAAAGCCCCCTCGGTGCGGAAGTGCGGATCGCCGGTGGCCTGTTCGAACATGCCCAGCTGCAGGTTGAGGTATCCGGTGAACATGATGTTCTGCCGCACATCGATCGGGTCGGCCCGGCGGTGGTGGAAGTCCCAGTTACCCAACAGGTTTTGCCAGTACCAGTATCCCCAGACCGCACGGTCCTGCATGCGGTCGAACAGGTTCAGCTGCGCAGTGTGCAGCGGTCCACGCAGCGCCGGCGTGTGCGAATAGGCGTACATCGACAGCGCCCAGCCCAGCGCGTTGAGCTGATAGCGGTACTGCTGCAGTGGCCCGGGCCCTTCGTCGTCGAAGCCGTCCCACTCGCCGCGTGGCTGCATGGCGATGCTGAGCAGGTGCCGAAGCAAAGCGAGCTGTTCGGTATTCGCCTCCGCGACAACAGGAATTCCGGCCGAGCGCCGCAACGCGACCGGGTTCGTGCGTGTCGCGGTGGGTTGCTGTTGGAGAAACTGTGCGCGTTCGGCCCCGAGACGCTGGGCGGCGCGGTGGCGAATCCGCTCACGGATGATCGCGGAACCGGTCGACACCACAGCGATCGCGAGCGCGGCCCACGAAAACCAGTGGAGTGGGCCGATCATGTCACCGTGGTGGACCGCGAGAGCGGCGCCGGTCGCCGCGGCGGCGACCACAATGACCGGTAGGGTCACGTAATCCGACCGTGCGATACACCGGAACATGAATGCCCAGCCGGACGCGATGAGAACGCCGACAAAGGCAATCACATGCCCAGCGACCACAACGGACGCCGGCAGGATCAGGATCCCCGCGGCCAGCAGAGCGCCGGCTACGGCGACACCGATACCCACGCTCACCAGATATCGGCGCAGCGCCCACCCTGCTATACAGATCTCTGCGACGATCAGCGCACCATGTCCGGCAATCATTGCCGGACCGAACGGATGATCCAGCGGCGGCACCGCGACGACCAATCCGGCGCCGGGAACGATCAACCCGGCGCCGAATGCGCGCCACGGACCGGATAGTCCCGCCAGCGGCGGGCCGACTGCCGCGACCACCCACACGACAGCGACGATGGCCACTGTGCGCCTGAACCAACGCGCGGTCGACCGGCCCCGCAGCCGGGTCGATGGAACAAACTCGGTCGTCGTCATCGCGTCTGCGGCGCTGTCGACGACATGCTGGTCGACACGACCAGGTGGCGAGCGGTACCGACCTCGGAGGCCACCACTCGATGTGGTCGAGAGCCGACGGGTCGTCGCAGCGCTTGCCACCACCGCGCCGCCTCGGGCCCGAGCAACATCAACCCGCCGAGCAATAGACAACACACCACGCTCGCACACCTCCCTGCCGCTCGCTCTCTCGTACGCGTCGACGCACACAGAGTGATTGCTTAGGTATCGAGTTCTGCATCGGTATGTCGCAGGAGTCGGTGACCTGAGCGTCGTTGTGCGCCTGGAAGATCGATCACGGATGCGCGTCGGCGAACGGCCGGCGTCTCGGTAATCCCCACGTGAAGTTTTCCAGTCGCGATACTCTGGTGAGCCGATATCGTCAGAGGTATGGCTGCGGGTTATCGCGACGAGAGCGACGTGACAGCGCCATCGGACGACTTCGTGGGGCGCGAGAACGAGCTGGATACGATCATCACGTTGCTGCTGCGCCAGACCCGATTACTGACATTGATCGGCCCCGGCGGGATCGGGAAGACCCGGCTGGCTGCACAGGCGTCGCGACTTCTCGAGAAAGCGCGCCACACCCCGGTCCATTGGGTCCGGCTCGCCCGTTTGGCCGCCGACAGCAGCGCGGCGGCGGTGGAGGAGGAGATCACGAGGTCGGTTGTCACGACCGACTACTCGGATCGCTCGATGTGGGAGGCGCTGGTCACCGCCCTGGCCAAGACCGATGCCAGAGGCAGGGCCGTGCAGACCGTGCTGGTCGTGGACAACTGCGAGCACGTATTGCCCAGTATCGGCAGGGTGATCGCTCGAATGCTCGACGCGATACCGGAATTGTGCATAGTGGCCACCAGTCGGGAGGCCATCGGCTGGGTCGACGAACGCCTTTTCGCGGTGCCTGCCTTGTCACCGCACCAGGCGCTGAGTTTGTTCCGGTATCGGGCTGAACTGACCGGCCACCCGATCACCGGTCCAGAACAGGCGGCCCTGGCTGCCCGGATCTGTCAGCGCATGGATCATCACCCGCTGTTCATTCGTCTGGCGGCCGGTCACCTGGTGCGCCAACCGCTGGCGATGATCTTGGGGCAGCTCGGTGGAACTCTGCCGAGCGACCGCCGGTTGGACTGGGCGTCCGGACCGACGCTCGGTGGTGAAGAGCGCCATCGCAGTATCAACGACGTCCTCAGCTGGTCCTATGACTTGTGTCAGGAGAAGGAGAAGCTGCTCTTCGATCGAATGTCGGTATTCGCCGGAGGCTATGACACCGGCGCGGACGTCGCGAGCGCAACGGCACCCGCCGTCGGCGCCGACTTGGACGCGATCCGAGTCATCTGCGCCGGCCCGAGCCGCGACGGTGGTCCCGGCGCCGCCGATGACGGAATCGGCCTCGTCCCGGACGAGATCGAAGATCTGTTGGGGCGACTGGCCGATCAGTCGTTGGTGTCCCGGCACCTCACGACGACCACCGTCCGTTATTCGCTGTCGGAGAATCTTCGCGTGTACGCGCAGCAGAAGCTGAGTGCGCGATCGGCCGATGGGATAGCCGAGGCTGCTTGGCTGGCCGAACGTCATAGCGTCTATTACCGCGACAAAATCCTGCATGCGGCGGCGAGCTACTTCGGCCCAGCGGAAGGGGACCTGATCGACTGGGCATCCGCTGCGTGGAACAACATCATCACCGCGATCGAGCGCAGCCTCACGCCCGGCGGCAGCGCGCATCGTGGCCTGGAAATCTGTGTCGGCCTGCTGGTCCTGCGGCTTCCCTTCGTCACGGGCTCGTTCCGAGAGATACGCCTGTGGACCGAGCGGGCACTGGTCGCGACTCGTGCGCGGTCGTCGCAGCCAGGCGACCTACAGGTGACCGCGATGGCCTTGCTGGTGTGGATCATGTTGTGCGTGGGCCAAATCGAGGATGCCGAACAGCTGCTCGAGGAGTGTGTCCAGGGATGTCTGTCCGATCCGGGGCATGCTTGGCGCGAGGCGCCCGAGCGGGACCTCGGTCTGCCCGCTGTCGTGGACTTCGCCCTGGGCGTCGAACTCATGGTGGTCCGGAAGGACCCGGTTGCCGTCACGGTACTGGAACGCGCCCGCGAGAAGTTCGATCATGCGGGCAGCATGTCGGGGGCGGTTCCGAGTGAGCAGTTCGCGGCACTCGCGGCCAGTCTTCTCGGTCCCCCCGCGCAAGCGCACGACCTGGCCTGGCGATACCTGGAACGCACCACGGCCGCGGGATCGACCTGGACCAGATTCTGGGCGCAACTGACGTGGTCTATCGCATTGACGAGGCTGGGCAAGCCCACCGAGGCGCTCGCCATTCAGCGCTCGGTGCTGGCGAATCTGGTGCCGACCCGTGAACAGTGGGGTGCACTGTGGGCGGTCGAATTTCGCGCGTGGTCACTGGCGCGAATCATCAGCGAACCCGCGAGCGGTCCGGCCGATCGGCGCGCGGCCACGGCAACGGCGACCGAAATCGCTGTGCTCGCAGGCGGTACGCGGACGCTTCGCACCGGGCTCGGTGTGGATATCGATCAGCTCGGGCCATTCGCAGATCTCGCTGCCGAAGCTGTCCGGACAGCTGAGAAAGTGCTCGGCCCGCAGGCATACGCTGGCGCCGAAGCACGGGGATCGGCGCTGCGGCCAGAGCTGAATGAGGTTCAGCACCTGGCTATGGGCACACTGGCGATAGGAACGCGTCCCACACCGGTCGGCGGTATGGGCGCCGAGCACGCACAGTGGCTCGCCCTGACCGTCGCCGAGCAGGAGGTCGCGGCGTTGGCGGCCGAGGGGTGGACGAATTCGGCGATCGCCGCCCGGCGTGGCACGTCGCGCCGGACCATTGACGCACAAGTTGCGACGGTCCTCCAGAAATTGCAGATCACATCGCGTGCCGACATCGTCCGATTCGTTCCGAAGCGACAGGGTCGACGAGCAGATGCGAAGAACAAGGCTGAATCCCGCTGAAGGCGCGCTAGGTCCTCTCGGCTGGCCACAGACGCCGCCCGGACCGATTTCATAGGGGCCCGGTTCATCGTCGAACGGATGTGACAACTGGCATCCCCCTTCGGTGCCGAAAGGCCCGACCTGGCCAACCAGTCGAAGTGCGGATGCGGCGGGTCTCGGTTTCGCCGGCGGACTCACCCGGCGCATCCACCGGGGATAGGCATCGGCTCAGCGGTGATGGGTGTGGCACGGGGCGAACGTTGTGGCCGGTTGAATCCTTGATTGTCGGTCCAGGGAGCTTCTGTTCCCTTCGCGAACTCGGTGCGTAAGCCGAGCGACCCTGCCGGGAACCTTGACGCGCAACTACAATATCGAATGTGTGTTCGAGTGCGAGGAGGTGTGGGGTGGGTTGGAGCAACGGGCCGCCGAGCTGGGCGGAGATGGAGCGGGTGCTGTCCGGGCGGCCGGGACGGACGGATCCGGAGGCGATGTATCCCGGTGACGGCGGTGACAGTCCGGCATGGTCACGTAAGCGCGGAGCGTACCGGCCTGATCCGGTGGAACGCCCCGACGAAACGCCGGTGCCGTATGCGGAACTGCACACGCATTCGGCCTACAGCTTCCTGGACGGTGCGAGCCAGCCGGAGGAATTGGTGGAGGAGGCGGTCCGGCTCGGCCTGGAGGCGATCGCACTCACCGACCACGACGGCTTCTACGGCACGGTCCGCTTCGCCGAAGCGGCCAAGGAGTGGGGGATGCCCACGGTCTTCGGCGCCGAACTGTCACTCGGCGCCCCCTCGCGCGCGTCCGCGACCGAACGCGAGCACGCCGCCGCACCCGACTCGGCGCCGCGCACCGGGTCACCGGATCCGGCCGGACCGCACCTGCTGGTACTGGCCCGCGGCAAGGAAGGCTACCGCCGACTGTCCCGTGCGATCGCGACCGCCCACCTGGCCGCGGGGGAGAAGGGCATCCTGCGCTACGACCTGGACGCGCTGACCCGCGCGGCCGAAGGGCACTGGCACATCCTGACCGGCTGCCGGAAGGGGCACCTTCGCCAGGCACTGGACTACGACTTGCGCACGGGGAATACGCGTCTCGCCCACGCGGAGGCCGCGTTGCGCGATCTGATCGAACGCTTCGGCGCCGACCGGGTGAGCGTGGAACTCACCCACCACGGCATCCCGGAGGACGACGAGCGCAACGCCCACCTCGTCACGGTGGCCGATCACCTCGGCCTGCCCGTGCTGGCCAGCACCGGAGCGCATGTCGCCGCGCCACGCCAGCGCAGGCGCGCCATGGCGCTCGCGGCGATCCGAGCCAGGCGGAGCCTGGACGAGGTGGCGGGCTGGCTGGCACCCGCGGGCGGTGCGCATCTGCGTTCCGGGGCGGAGATGGCGCGGTTGTTCGCCGACTGCCCGCAGGCGGTGGCGAACGCGGCGGCGCTGGCCCGTGCATGCGCCTTCGACCTGAAGTTGATCGCTCCGAGACTGCCGCCGTTCGACGTGCCTCCCGGCCATGACGAGCAGTCCTGGTTGCGGGAACTCACCCTGGCGGGCGCGGCGCGGCGCTACGGCCCTGCGAAGCTCAACCCGGAAGCGTATGAGCAGATCGAGCACGAGCTCGCGGTGATCAACGCCCTGGAGTTCCCCGGTTACTTCCTGGTGGTGCACGACATCGTCAGTTTCTGTCAGGACAACGACATCCTCTGCCAGGGCCGTGGTTCGGCGGCCAACTCCGCGGTCTGCTACGCGATCGGTATCACCAACGTCGACCCGGTGCGCAACCGGTTGCTGTTCGAGCGCTTCCTCTCTCCGGAGCGCGACGGCCCGCCCGATATCGACGTCGACATCGAGTCGGACCGCCGTGAAGAGGCGATCCAGCACGTCTATACCAAGTACGGGCGCGAATACGCCGCGCAGGTGGCCAACGTGATCACCTATCGCGGCAAGTCAGCGGTACGCGATGCCGCACGAGCACTGGGGTTTTCGCCCGGCCAGCAGGACGCGTGGAGCAAGCAGGTGAGCCGCTGGGGCGGTATCGCCTCGTCGGCGTTCCCGGGGGGCTCCGTGGGGACGCGAGCCGCCGCCGAGCCGGACACCGACATTCCCGCCGAGGTGCTGGCGCTGGCTGCCGACATCGAGGGACTGCCACGGCATCTGGGTATCCACTCCGGCGGCATGGTGATCTGCGACCGGCCGATCGCCGACGTCTGCCCGGTGGAGTGGGCGCGGATGCCCGGCCGCAGCGTCTTGCAATGGGACAAAGACGATTGCGCCGCCATCGATCTGGTGAAGTTCGATCTGCTCGGCCTCGGCATGCTCTCCGCGCTGCACTACATGATCGATATGGTGCGCGAGCACAAAGGCGAGACCATCGAGCTGCACGCACTCGATCTGGCCGAACCCGAGGTCTACGAGATGCTGTCGCGTGCGGACGCGGTGGGCGTTTTCCAGGTCGAGTCGCGAGCGCAGATGGCGACGCTGCCTCGGCTGAAACCGCGGAGGTTCTACGACCTGGTGGTCGAGGTGGCGCTGATTCGTCCCGGCCCCATCCAGGGCGGCTCGGTGCACCCCTACATTCGCAGACGCAACGGGACCGAAGACATCGTCTACGACCATCCGGCACTGAAGAATTCGCTGGAACGCACCCTCGGTGTGCCGCTGTTCCAGGAGCAGCTCATGCAGATGGCCGTCGATGTCGCCGGATTCACCGCGGCGGAGGCCGATCAACTGCGCCGCGCCATGGGTTCCAAACGGTCTCCGGAACGCATGGAACGGCTCCGGGACCGGCTCTACCATGGCATGCGCGAACTGCACGGCATCACCGGCGAGGTCGCCGATCGTATCTACGAGAAGCTCTACGCCTTCGCCAATTTCGGTTTTCCGGAGAGTCATTCGCAGAGTTTCGCCTCGCTCGTCTTCTACTCGGCCTGGTTCAAGTTGCATCACCCCGCCGCCTTCTGCGCGGGTTTGTTGCGAGCCCAGCCGATGGGCTTCTATTCCCCGCAGTCCCTGGTTGCCGATGCCCGCAGGCACGATGTCGTGGTGCACGGCCCCGACATCAACGCCAGTCGCGCCGAACCCACCCTCGAGGCGAAGGGCGCCGAGGTGCGTCTCGGTCTCGCCACAGTCCGTCATATCGGCACCGACCTCGCCGAACGTATCGTCGCCGCCAGGGGCGAGCGGGCCTACACGTCCTTCCTCGACCTGACCGGGCGGGTGGAACTCACTGTCGCCCAGGCGGAATCCCTCGCCACGGCCGGCGCACTCGGTAGCCTCGGCGTCACCCGCCGCGAAGCGCTGTGGTCGGCGGGGGCCGCCGCGGGCGAACGTCCGGGCCGCCTGCCCGGTACCGGCGCGGCCGTTACCGCGCCGGCCCTCCCCGGCATGAGCGATCTGGAAATGGCCGCTGCCGATGTCTGGGCCATGGGCGTCTCCCCGGGCAGCTACCCGACCCAGTTCCTGCGCCCTCGGCTCGACGCCCTCGGCGTGATACCGGCTTCCGGCCTGCTCGCCGTCCCCGACGGTTCCCGAGTCCTGGTGGGCGGCGCGGTAACTCACCGACAGCGGCCCGCCACCGCGGCGGGCGTCACCTTCCTCAATCTGGAGGATGAAACCGGCATGGTGAACGTCGTCTGTTCGGTGGGCTTGTGGACCCGCTATCGGCGTCTCGCCCAAGGCGCGCCCGCCCTGCTCATCCGGGGTCGGGTGCAGAACGCCGAAGGCGCGGTCAGTGTCGTCGCCGAACACCTGCAGCGCATGGATCTGCGGGTCCAGTCGACATCGCGCGACTTCCGCTGATTAGAGAAGTGTGAGAAGCGTTCTAGAGAACGATTATCCGGGCCTGCTCGCCCGGCGCGAACGGCTACTGTGCGAGCCATGAGGAAGCTAGCTGTGCTCGGCATCGGCCTGCTGGGGTTGACATCGCTCGTCGGCTGCGGAGGCGAGGCGACGAAGCCCGCGCCGGACCGGTCGTCGATGATCGCCACCGCGCCCGCCCCCGCGGCCGCGCCCCCCGGGTTGCGCGAACAGGCGCCCCCGAAACGGGACGACAACTCCGGTGGCCAGACCGTTTCCGCGCGAAAGGAGGTCGTCACCGGCAGCGTCGAGATCACCGCCGACGCACCGATCGAGGCGGCGGGCAAGATCGCCGATCAGGTCCGTGCGGCGGGCGGCCGGATCGACAGCCGCACCGAACAGCCCGGCACCGACACCAAGCGCGTGCCCGGCTCGGGCAGCGGGCCGAGCGCCACTCTCACCGTGCGGGTGCCCGCCGACAGAGCCGAGGCGTTCATCGACGGGCTCGGCAGTGTCGGGCGCATCACCCGGGTCAGCACCACCCGCGACGACGTGACCATGCAGTGGGAAGACCTGGACGCCAGGATGAAGGCCCTGCAGGTCTCGGTCGACCGGCTGCGCGCACTCATCGCGGGCGCCACCAACACCGCCGACCTGCTCAATGCCGAGCAGGCGCTGTCCAGCCGCCAGGGCCAGCTCGACAGCCTCACCGCGCAGAAGCGTCATCTCGACGACCAGATCGCGCTGTCTACGCTGACCATCGAGGTCACCGCCGACGAGAGGCACTCCGGCGGCGGCGCGCACAGTTTCTGGGACGGCATGGTGTCCGGCTGGAACTCCTTGGTGTCGTGGTTGCAGGACGCGGTGGTGTTTGCCGGCAAGGCGATTCCGTGGCTCGGCTTCGTCGCGGTGATCGCCGCGGTGGTGTGGGCCATCGCGCGGCCGATATCACGGCGTAAGAAGGCCGGGCCGGGTCCGGTACAGTCTGCGCCTGCTCCCGCACCGGAGGCGGAGCCCTCGACCGGCGTCCCGGGCGGTGCGGAGACCAGCGCGGGAGAGACGGGTGCCGACAGTAGTAAGCGTGACGATCACACCGAACAGCCGTAAGGGCCCGCTGGTGGAAACCCTCGATGACGGGAGCCTGCGGCTGTATGTGCGGGCTCCCGCTGTCGAGGGCAAGGCCAACAAGGCTGCGATCGAATTACTCGCCGTGCACTATGGTGTGCCCAAGTCCGCGGTCCGGCTGGTGGCCGGCGCGACCTCGCGCTTCAAACGGTTCGCGATCGATGACTGACCGCTGACCGCTGTCCGGTTTCACCGCCGGACAACGCTTTTCGCACCTTGATCAGACGCCGCCGGGAAACCCCAGCTGGCGCCACGCCTCGTACACCGTCACCGCCGCCGCGTTCGAGAGATTCATCGACCGCCGCCCCGGCAGCATCGGGATGCGCAGCCGGTCGGTGACGTGCGGGTCGGTGAGCACTTCCTCGGGTAGCCCGGTGGGTTCGGTCCCGAAAAGCAACACGTCGTTCTCGCGATAGGCCACGTCGGTGAACCGGGTGGTGGCCTGCGTGGTGAATGCGTAGACCCGCTCGGGCCGCAACGCCTCCCACGCAGCGGCCAGATTCGCGTGCACCGTTACCGAGGCCAAATCGTGGTAGTCCAGCCCGGCCCGCCGCAGTTTCGGCGCCGAAAGGTCGAACCCCAGCGGCTCGATCAGATGCAGCTGGCATCCAGTGCCCGCGGCCAGCCGGATCGCGTTGCCCGTATTCGGCGGGATGCGCGGCTCGTGGAACATCAAGTGGAACACAGAAGCCAGTCAATCAGGTTCTCGCACGGCCGAGTCGCCGGCCTCCCGATCGATCAGCACCGGATCGTTGTGCTCAGTGCCGGGTAGCCGTTGGCTCGACGCGACGCCGCGGTCCCTCCCGAGCTGGTCGCTCACGCGGTCGCGCGAGTCATCGTGCACCGCTTCGGCATTTCGGCGTGCCCGTACGGGCAGGTGCTGCCTCGCATCCGGCGTCCCGGCGCAAGTCCGGAAGTTCTTGTCGGGCAACTCCGGCGCCAGCCCGCGCGCCGCGGCAGACGGTGCGACCCGGGCGACACGCTCACGAAACGCCAGGTCCGCGAAGAACATTGAAACCGACTAGTCCTCTTGTTGCCTTTTCCAGGGGAAATGCCTTTTTTACTACGACTTTCCGGTATTTTCTGTACATTCACTGGGCACAGTGTGTAGCGTCTGGTTCGCAAAAAATCTCACAGGATAGGCAGGCCAGGACGCGGTGACCGATATTGACGGCTGTCTGCACCGCATCATGGACATTCCCGGTGCGCGCAGTGTGACGTTGGTGGACGGAGCGAGCGGTCTGGCGATCGCCGCTGCCGGTCGACACGATCTGGTGGACCAGCACGAGGACGCCGCGACCACCACCGACGTGGTCCGTGCGGTACTCGGGTGCGCGGCACTGGCGACCGGCCACGACGATGACGACGTCACCGAGATCATCGTCTCGGGGACTCGCGCCTATCACCTGTTGTATCTGGTGAACGGCGACTTCGACGGTCGGCTTTTCGTGCACGTTGTGTTCGACGGTGACACCGGGAATCTGGGGATGGCGCGATTCCAACTCCGGGGAATTCTGGGCGAATTGGCTGAGGACGGTCATGGGCGTTGAGCTCGCGGTCGAACTCCAGCGGCTCGAGAAGGAAAGATGTACCGGCATGTTGCGCACGGGCGACGGCGCGTTTCATCTGACCGAAGGCGCGATCGCCTCCGTCGACTGCCGTCGCGCGACCGGGCTGGACCGGCTCGTGGTGGCGGCGGGCGTGGCGACCACCGAGGATTGGCAGCGTGCCGCGGCCGGCGATCCCGGCCATATGCTGGGACGGCCGCGGCTGGAAACCCTGGTATTGCTGTCGGTATTCGATGCCGCCTATTTTCTGCTGGCCTCGTCGTCGGTCCCCGAATTCCAGCCCGCGCCGCCCCACTGGCTCGCCCCGATCTGCCAGATCACGCCGCGCGCGCTCGTACACGAATGCACGCGGCGTGGCGATCCGGAGTCCGGGCCGTGGCCTGCCGAGTTGGTCGATCGCGCCCCCGTTGTGCCGGTTCACCGCGTGCGGCGACGGCGCGTGGTGCTCACCGGGGGACAGGCCGAGGTGTTGGCCGCCGCGGACACTCGGCGCAGCGTCACCGGGATCGCACGCGACCTCGGCCGAACCACCTATGGGTGCCTGGAGGCGGTACGGGATCTGACCGCGGCGGGGCTGATCGAGCCGGCCGTCGCGGCGCCTTTCCCCGTCGTGAAAGCCGAACCCGTGCGCACCGAGCCGGTGCGCACCGATCCAGCCGGGGCGGTCCGCGCACTCGCCGAGTCCAAGCCGCTACCTCGACGCGGGCGGCACAGGTCTGAGCCGGTTCCCGATTCGGGCAGTTGGGAGCCGATTCCCCATTCGGGTCGGTGGGAGCCGATTCCCGACTCGGACAGTTGGGAGCCGGTCGACAAGGCGCTGCTTCTCCGCCTGCAGGCGGCTTTGGAGGAGCTGGCGTGACCGCACGGAGGAAACTGCTCGGTCACGCACTGATGGGAAGGTTGACCAAGGTGCCGATGCCCCAACCCGAACCGAACGTTGTGGTGCTGACGGAACTGAAGACACTGCGCGATCGCGTCCCGCACCTGACCGGCACGCTGGTGGCATCCAGCGACGGGTTGCTCATCGCCCACGACCTGCCCTCGAACATCGAGCCCGGCGGGATGGCCGCGCTGGCCGCCTCGCAGCTGGCGCTGTCGCATCGGCTCGCCACCACCGCGCACGGTGGTGGGTTCCATGAGGTCGTGGTGCGCGGTACCGGCGGGCACGTGGTGGTCTACGCGGCGGGTTGGGCCTCGTTGACCGTGCTGGCGAGCTCGGAGGTGAACGTCGGTCGGCTGCATCTGGAGTCGCGCCCGGTGGCTCGCACGATCGCCGACCTTCTGACGGTCCCCGAAAAAGACTAGGCAACAAACACCTACGGAAAGGAACATATATGTCCAACCTGGATTTGGCGCTGAAAGAAATGATGGCGATCGACGGTGCGATCGGAGCCGCCGTCGTCGATTACAACAGCGGCATGGCACTCGGTTCGCTCGGCAGTTCCAAGACCCTGGATCTTCAAGTCGCCGCCGCGGGCAACACCGAGGTGGTACGGGCCAAACTGCGCACCATGGAGCAGCTCGGGCTGAACGAGGGTATCGAGGACATCCTCATCACGCTGTCCGGCCAGTACCACATCATCCGCCCGATGACCGGCCGCAAGTCCCACGGCCTGTTCCTCTACCTCGCTTTGGATCGGGCGCGGGCGAACCTCGCGCTGGCCCGCCACCGCCTCAAGGGCATCGAGGAGGACCTGGAGGTGTGACCCGCTCGGTGGAGGCGCCGGGCGGCGGGAGACTCCCCGCTCGGCGGCATCACCGGCCACCGCACCGCGGATGCCGCCTCACCGACAGCAGCCGTGCGCGGGATGCGGTTCGACGAAGCGGAGGCCGCTGTCGCCGAACGAGGTCGATCCGCATGTCCCTCAGTACTCTTCGAGTAAGTCCAGAAGCTCGAGGCCCGGCCGTATACGGCCGACCACATCGGGATCCCGTGGGCGCACGTATGCGTCGCGTCATCGGCAGTCAGCACGTCATCTCCGGAAAAGCGGCCTCGGTTCGGTCAATGCGCGTCGGCGCGAGACAGCGCACTCCCGTGCGTACCCGAGCTGGGGACGAGTAGTGGTCCGCCGTGTAGTTCGAGCAAGTCCAGGCAGCGCCGATGATCTACGTCGTGGTCGTCGAGCACGGCGACAAGGACTCTGTGCCGCAGGCGAATACTCGGCTCGCCTTCCACGTTCCGCGCCGAAGATCTTTTTTCCCGCGATCTGACGGCGAGATCGGGCTCCGCGTGCGTCGAACCCTCGAGCGAGAGCCGGCCGCGCTGGTCACCGATCGGCTCGCCCGCGGTCCCCGGCTCAGCGGAATCACCGACGACCAACTGCAGCGCGACAGCACGCAGTGCCTGTGCCTGGTCCGGAGTGAGCCGGTCGACCAAGCTGTGAAGGTCGTCGTAGTCACGCGCTGCGGTCATGGCATCGATCCTAGTGAACTCGATTGATTCCACCGCAGCGAAACGGTCCGCCACCAGTCATGTCGTCGCCGAAACGGCGAATCCACCGTCGGCGGCAGGGGGTCGGCCACATCTGCAAGAATCGAAGCGTGCCCGACGCCGACCCGCCCATCGCCCAACCACGGTCCGCCAGCCGCAGCCTCGCCATGCAATTCCTGCGCTGCCATCTGCCGATGGTCGTCGTCTCCCTGGTCATCGCGGTGGCGGTGGTGTTCGTCGCCTCCGACCGGTGGCGGCGCGGCGCGCTGTTCTTCGGTGGTGCGACGCTGCTGGCCGCGGCGTTTCGCCTGTGCCTGCCGACCGCGCGCGTCGGTTTGCTCGCAGTGCGTAGCAAGCCCTTCGATGTCGGCGCGCTGACCTTGCTCGGTTCGAGCATCGTGTTTCTCGCTGCCACGATCAATACCCTCGGCGTCGGCTAGCGATCGCCGAACCACCGAGTCGACGGCTGCTCAGCGTTCGGACCGCAGACCGTGGCGCGCGAGTCGCATGGTCTCGGTCAGCAGTTTCGACACCGCGGCCGCCTCGGTGAGGAAACCGTCGTGCCCGTCGCGCGAGTGCACGATTTCGAGCCCGTCGCAGCCGGGCAGCAGATCGGCCAGTTCCTGCTGGGTCCGTAGCGGATACAGCCGATCGGAGTCGACACCGCCGATCACACACGGCACCGGTGTGGCCGCGAGCGCTGTCGCGACGCCGCCGCGTCCGCGTCCGACGTCATGGCGGTTCATCGCCTCGGTCAGCAGCACGTAGGTGGCGGGATCGAAGCGCTTGCACAGCTTCTCGGCCTGGTGGTCCAGGTAGCTCTGCACCGCGTAACGTCCACCGTTCCAGGGGTTCTCGTCGTCCTGGGGCTTGTTCTCGAACCGATGGTCGAGTTCGGCCTCGGTGCGGTAGGACAGATGCGCGATGCGCCGGGCGATGCCCATCCCGACCAGCGGCGGGCGGCCGGTGTCGTGGTAGTCGCCGCCTTGCCAGTCCGGGTCGGCTTTGATCGCCGCGATCTGGGTGGTCTGGGTGCCGATCTGGTCGGCGGTGGCGCGAGCGCCGACCGCGAGGACCAGGGCCGCGCCGACCCGTTCCGGTGCGCCGACCATCCACTCCAGCACCCGCATACCGCCCATCGACCCGCCGACCACGGCGGCGAGCCGCCCGATGCCGAGCAGGTCGAGCAGCGCGGCCTCGGCGGTCACTTGGTCACGGATGGAGATCTCCGGAAACCGTGCGCCCCAGGCTTTTCCGTCCGCGGCAAGGGTGGTGGGCCCGGTGCTGCCCATACAGCCGCCCAGCACGTTCGTCGCGATCACACACCATTCGTCGGTGTCCAGCGGCGCCCCCGGCCCGACCATGCCATCCCACCAGCCGGGCAGCGGGTGGATGCCGTCGGGCTTACCGACAACGTGCGAGTCACCGGTCAGCGCGTGTTCGACGAGCACGACGTTGTCCAGCGTGGGCGAGAGTTCACCCCAGCGCTGCACCGCCAACTGGACGTCCGGAACGACGGCGCCGCTCTCCAGCCGCACGTCTCCGATCGGGACGGTGCCCAGCCGCCCATCCGGGGGTGGCAGTGCTATGTCGGACGAGCGGGCAGTACTCGATTCGGTGCTCACGGTCACGTCGTCGCAGCCGCGAAGCCGGCACGCAGGTCGGCCAGGATGTCGTCGATACCTTCGATGCCCACCGCGAGGCGGACCAGCCCTGGGGTCACCCCGGAGGTCAGTTGTTCATCGGGTGTCAATTGAGAATGCGTCGTCGACGCGGGGTGGATCACGAGAGAACGCACATCCCCGATGTTAGCCACATGGCTGTGCAGGGCTAATCCGTCGACGAACTTCTTGCCCGCGTCCACACCGCCACGCAGCTCGAACGCGAC
>NZ_JBEZDE010000052.1:0-33248 GCF_040648115.1 Nocardia sp. NPDC049190 | reverse complement strand
GCCGAAGCGATCATCGGCAACATCGTCATCGCCATCGTCCCGGCCATCGCCGCAGCAGGCAACAACGCACCCACCAACTCCGGATCCACCCCAGGCGGCGGCTCCTCCGCCTGCGCAGACCCACCCGAGGACCCCGAACCCGCCTCCGGAGCCACCACACCACCCGGACCACCAGGACCACCCTGAGCACCAGGCTGACCAGCAACACCAGACTGACCCGACCCACCAGGAACCGACCCACCCGCAACACCCGACTGACCAGGAACCGACCCACCAGGCTGACCCGACCCACCAACTGAACCCGGAACAGCCGGCTGACCCGACCCGCCAGGCTGAACCGGCCCAGCAGGCTGACCCGGAACACCAGATGGCCCAACACCACCCGACTGATCACCGGGCTGACCCGTCCCCGACGGACCCGACTGACCCGGCGCAGACGCGCCAGGACGCGAACGCTCACTCCCCGACCGACCCGACCACGGCGTCACCGGAACAGCCGGCGCGTCGCCTTCGTGGCCGGCTTCGACTTGGGGTTCTACCTCAGTGGGTGGCATCTGTTACGCATCACATCCCGGTGCCGAGCACCCGCTTCACCCGCACGTCGTTCGTGCTCGGGACCGAGAGCGCTAGATACCTGCCGGTCGTCCCGTCGACAGTGACGACCTGAGTGGCGCCGACCGCGATCCCGACATGTGTCGGCGCATTGTTCCGATAGTCCCAGAAGACCAGATCGCCTGCCGACACCGCGGCTGGATCCACACGCTGTCCACACGCAGCCTGCGCTGCGACAGTATTCGGCAACACGACCACAGCAGCACCGTTGCTGCCCGGCTGCCCGCATGCCCGCTGGACCGAACCGCTCGACTGCCCACCTGGGTAGGGCTCCGCCGCGGCTGAGCCCGCAACGAGTTCACAGCGCCCCGTCACCTCCGCAGCGGAGGCTCGGTAGATAACCGCCCTGGTGAATTCCGCGGCATCCCCGCGGCCACCGGCCGCGTCTTGGGATCCGCCCGCCGACGCCGCCTGTCCGAGCGCGAGCTCACGCGCGCAGTCGGCGCCGAATCCCGAACTGCCGGTGAGCAGAGGCGGACTTTGGTACGGCGCGATTTTCAGCGCCGTGACGCAGGCGCGCTGCCAGTCGGAAGCGCTCGTATCGTCCGGTGCGATGGTCAGCGCCGCGTATGGGTTCGTGGTGGGCGCGGCCGAGGTACTGGCAACCGGGGTGGTCGGCGCAGCAAGGCGCGCGGCCCCGGCGGCAGGGGTCATGGCCACGGTCTGTAACGGATCCGGCCCTACCGCACTGTCGCACTGGTAGTGCAGATCAGAGGCGATCGACGACGTCGCGCCGCCGACGATCAGCACGAGGATAACGACGACTGCGAACAAGCCGCCTGTCACAACTACGGCCACGATCAACCAGGTCGGAGTCATCGAAACAATCATTGCGACAGTTATGAGTCGGTTGATCATCGATTGCCCTTCCTCGAAAGCTGACCCATCTCAAAACTGGTGATACGCGGTGCGGATCAGGTCATTCTTCTTTCTTGCGCCGCTCTAATAAAATCGGCAGGAATTTCAGCGAGCGGCCTGGTATCCGAAACGTGTGGCGGCGCGACCGCCGTTTGCCCGGTACTCGCCTTACCGTTCTGCCAATTGTTGATGTCGGACGCAACGTTGATTTCCTCGCGTAGCCGCCGTATCCGTTGGAAATCGGTCGGATTATCAGCTACCCAGTCCGTTGCCGCCTGCACCCTGAGCGCCGATTCGTTCGTTATCCATTTCTCCAATCGCTCCGCATCTCGCTTGGAAAATGGCCTTACCCCGTCTCTATGCATCCAAGTCGACGCACCAGGGTCCCCTCCTTGAGCGATCTTCTGGAGAGTATGGATATATTGTTGCGTGGGATTAGCGAGAAACCTTTCACCCTCCTCGACAAGCCCTCTAGGCAGGTTGACACCACCGGGATTATTTCTCCGAAATTTATAGGCGGCCGCTCTCAACCCATCCAGTTTGGGTCCACTCCACCCCGGATGCTCATAATCTTGCTCGAAGAGCCTGGAGGCGGCAACAACGCGTGCCAAGTGTTCCGACGGAAGGGGATCAGCCTTCAACAATTCGGTAATATCACTTTGGACCGAGGACGCCCTGAGGGCGATATTATGACCGAAGCCCGACTTTCTGAGTGCAGCATATGTGGATGTTGGGGCGCCACCGGAGGCCATGGCCTGCTCCGCCGCAAAAGCGGCAGCAAGCTGGCCGCGGGGCTGGGCACCGTGTATCCTGACGGCCCTTCCACTGCCCCTCTCCGCAAATTCACCCAAAGCGCGACGATCGTAATGAATGTTTTGCATCTCTTCACCGAACTCGCCCGCGATAGCCCACCCCAGTTTGTCCGCCCTGCTCTTGGCAAACGCGTTGGGCATGAGTGCGTCACGAATCCCGCCGGTAGCCCATGCGGTGATAGGCGAACCGCTGATGGTGCTGGCCGCCGCGAACATTGCGAGTCCGCTCATAGCGTTGCGCGAACTCGCCTGCCCCATTCCCAGGGCCGTCCCCCCTCCACCCGAACTCTTGGCATTACCACTCTGTATCGCCATCGCGAAACGATTGGAGATCCAGTCATTGCTGCTGTCGAGGCCCCTGCTCAAGCGCCGCGCCTGCAAGATGGCCACGATCTCGACGAGCGCCCCGATGACGAACACGGCCATGACTTGCCCGCGTGCCTGTTGGAACAAGCTGCCCAGAAACAGCTCATAGATACCCAGGAACATGATGAAGATGGCCATGCGTGCGGCCGCGACGAAACCATGTACCACGGAGCGGACCGTGAACGTCTGCGTTACCCCGTAGACAAATGCGCCGGCGGCGAACCCGAAGATCGCCGCGAACCCGTAATAGATCGTGTCGAGCGCAGCCCAGACGACTTTGACCGAAAGGTACGCGCCGAACAGCAACAGCATGCCCGCGGAGAACAACAGCAGAATGCCGGCTCCGATCTGACCGACGCTGGGATTATTGGCGGCCGAGTATGCGGCGCTGTCGCCACACGACTTCATCCCGTCCTTCACCCGGTCTTCATCACCAGCCATCACGCCGGCCGTCCATGCGGCCTTGCAGGACGGCTGGTTGTCCACGATATGGTTAAAATTCCAGACCTGTAATGGATAGCGCCCGAAATTGGTTGCCATGTCGGCCTGCATCTGCGCCATTGTCTGGCTCGGATTCGGATTATTATTGCCGTTCAAACCTGCCGCGACCGAAATTCCCAGGTCGCGACCCTGCACCAGCAATCCGTCCGACGACAAGACCTCGGCCAGCGGCGCGGCCAGGAACAACGGCCCCAGGATGGCGGCCACCACCATCGTCAAGACTTGCATCACGGCCTTGGCGTGATAGCCGCGCACGATGAACCACCCCACGAAGAACGCACCGATCGCCGCCGCCGTCGCCATCATCAGCGGCGTCGCGATCTGCGCCGTCAAGTTGGTGGCCACGCCACGCAAAGGCGCGCTGAACATATTCAGCCACCCGAAATCGAATGTCTGGCTGGGTAGCCATACCCCAGTTGTCACAAGGACGAGCCATATCGCGAACAGGACACTGATCAGGAGCGACAGCACAGTGTTCCCAGGGTTGAATACCCCGCCGCGATTGGTGGCGAATAGATAGCTCGAAAGTTGGACCCCCGACGTATCTTTGATATCCATCCAGCTGAGCGCGCTGTTGGGCGCTGCAACCGCTGTCAATGCGCTTGTCTGCGCAGTGCCCAACGCAACGATGAAGCCCGGAAATATGACCAGCACGAAGAATGCGATGAAAATCCATGCGGTCCAGCGTCGCCGCCGGGTCGCGAATACCCAATGACGACATCGCCGTAGCACCGCCCGTGGCCGCCAACGATCTAGATCCCATGGCTCAGGATCCCACGGCATTCCAAAGGTGGGCCCACATGGTCGAACACCCCGGTGGCCCACAGAACTCATGGCACTACCTGTCTTTCCGGTAGCGAGGCGCGAAGCCCATTGACCGAGTTCGGTGTACTCGTGATCGCTGCGGCACGGTCGGAACGCGCGGGGCCGAGCACTTTGCCGCGGCCGATACGGTTCAACGCGTCACGCATGAACATCTCGCCGCGCCGTTCTTCCGGCACCTGACGACCCGCGCCAACCGGCGGAGAGGTCTCCTCGCGCAATATCTGCAACAGGAACGGAGCCTCGTCGAGGTCGACGCCGAGCCATTCCAAACTATTGCGTGCCAGGGTCTCATCGCGCTGACGGAAGACGAACCGGTTGGGAATCAGATTGTGTGCCGCGCCTTGAAAGTCGGTGGCCGGATCGTGCGAGGCCAGTCCGATGGCGGCCAAGTGCTTGCGGCCGTCACGACTGAAGTCCGAAGTGACCGCCGAGCCGACTTGAGTTTGGGTGAAATGGTGGGCCTCGTCGCCGACCAGCAGCCCGAATCTGCCATTGTCGGTGAGAAAGGCTTCGCGGGCGGCGACACCGACCAATTCGTACAGCGCTGTCCCGAGTCGCTTCGTCAACGGCAAACGGTTGTACAGATGCGGCGTGGTGAGTTCCTCGGCCGTCGGCAACGCCAGGTGATGGCTGCGGACGACAGTCGCCGCGGCGGTGAGTTTCAGCGGACGCAACTTCGGGTCGAAGAGCACCGGGACACGCTCGACAACGGTGCCGAGTCGCGCCGCCAGATCGGCGTACTCGTCGCCGATCGCCGGGTCGTCACGGAGCCGACGGACGACGTGAAAAAGGTCGAGCAGGCTCCGGATGCCGTACTCGGCGATCGCTCTGGGCGTCAGCAGGTTGGAAGCCGCGGCGCCGGCGCCGGATGTCGGCGACAGGTCCAGCAGCGGCAGAATCGAGTCGAGCGCCCGCTCCCCCGCGATCCGGGGGGCGAACAGGCGCAGCGGATCCAGTGACACGGTCGGATTGGCGAGATCGATCACCACCGCGTCGTCGATGGCGGCGGCGAAATGCTCCCACTCGCCGACCTGACTGCGGTCGATGGCGAGGAACTGACCGCCCATGTCGTGGACGAGAACCGCCATGAGTTTGAGGAAGTACGACTTGCCGGATCCGAGCTCGCCGGTGACCGCGAACGACGCGGACAGGTCGTGCAGCGCCGCCTCCATGATGCCGAAGTGGATCGGCTCGAATTGGCCGGACAGCAGATTCACCCCGATGACCGGGCCACTGTCGTCACCGATCTGGCTGGTGGTGAACGGTACGAAACCGGCCCACATGTCGGAGGGAACGATATGCGCGAAGTCGTCGAATGCGCGGCGCGGCGGGTTGCCCGGTATCAACATCGACCACAGGTCGACCTGTGCACCGACCGGCGCGGTCATCTCCACCTGAAACCGCTTGTAGCGGCGCTTGATCGCGTTCACCGCGTCCAGAGTCGCGTCGCGCGAGGGCCCACCGATGGCGATGACGGTGGTGAACGACACTTCCGATTCGCCACCGTTGACCTCGAAGTGCTGGTTGTACTCACCGAGCATCTGCGCCTTCGACATCAACGTGTTCTGCGCGAAGGAGACTTCCTGATCACGCTGGTCCATCTGCTCGCCGAGCCGCCGCAGATTCAGCTCGTTGTTCTTCAGTACCTGCTCGGCGGGCTTGGTCGACACCCGCATCCCCCAGTCGACGGTGACGTCGCCCAGGCCCTCCAGCACGTTGAGAAACTCACTGCCGCCGGGAAAAGTCATGCCCGCATACGGAAAAGAACGGGGCGTGAGCATTGCCTGATAGGACGGCCGATATATGGAGTCCGGCTGCACCACCTTGATGACCGGAACAAATGACGGGCGGATTCGCCGGTTGCTGTCGGCCTGCGCTCCTTCATCGAGCGCCGCGGAGCGGAACACGGCCGACGTCGCGTCGTCCAACGCCCCTGCCCGGGTCGGTGCGACCGGATCGCCGACCGCGCCGCGGGACAGGTAGTGCTCCCACAACCACTGGAACAGCGCGGCGGGCACCGGAATCGGATCGAAATCCGCTCCGATTCGGGACAGGATCGTGTTCGCTTCCTCGTCGTAGGCGTCCATCTCGGCGCGCGAGATCGCGGTGGCGTCGATCGTGGTGGTGCTGCCTCGCCACACACGCGACAGTGCGGAGACACCGGAGTTGGTGGCCCCCACCGGAATGGACAGCAAATAGATCCGCGTCTGCGGCGCGATCGCCCGGACTCGTTCATACGAGGCGACCACCTCGTCCGCGTAGTCCTCGCACTCGTCCAGGTCGACGCCTTCCACCATCTTGGTGAGCACATCGATCGTGTTCAGCCGCGCCTGGATGCCGAGAAGTAGTGAACCGTTCGGCAGGTTGTTGATCAGCGCGTGATGGGCGATCTTCACGTCGTGCTTATCGCTGGCTTTGCGCAGTCCATAACCGAGCGGGTTGATGAAGTATGTCGCGGTGACCAGCCCCGAATGGGTCAGCTGGATATTGCCGCGAATCGCCGCGGTGGGCTGGAGATCTCGTCCGAATGCCATCAGCGACCTCCTCCGGATGTCCGTTCGCTACCGTTGCCGCTCATTCGATTCCGCAGGTCGGCACCGCTACCCTGAGCTCCGATCACCTCGAGCAGCCGACGATCGGTCTTGGGTGCCGCGACCGGGCGCGCATCTATTCGATCAGGAAGGAGAAGAACAACCGTCTCCTCGATGAACATGGTGTGGCGTACCGAATCCTCGGTGATGGGCATACCTGAGGCCGATACCGGCTTGCGGTAGACGATCAGCCTGCCCAGCCAGATCGCGCGTGAGGTCATGCGGACACCCGTGTACGGCACCAGCCCAAGGGTGAAGACCGCCACGATGGTCAAAGCCAGCCCGGCCACGAACGTGATCGCCGGGTTGACCGGAAAGGTCATGGCGCACACCGATGTCACCAGCATCAGTACCACCGCTCCGCCGACCTGGGGCAAGGTGTAAGGCCCGAACGGGAGTTTCTGCCCGTTCTGTGCCTTGCCGATCATCGTGGGGACACGTTTGATCGGCGTGAACACCTTGATCACCTGGGTCATCGATAGCCACCGATAGGGTGATCGGGAACGATGATGTTGGAATCAGTGCGCGCGTAGTTGACGAGGGTGGGCAGCACCCAGAAGAGAACCGCCGCGAGAACCGCCGACCCCGCGACCGCGAGGATCTTGGCCGGCGACAATCGCGACCTCGCCGCCTCGGAGATCAACACCCCCATGCTGAGGATGGTGATCAGAATCAATCCTGCCCAGCGGACGAAGATCAGCACGCCATAGAGGATGTTGCTCAGATTGCCCATCGGGCTGCCTCTTCTCGGATCAGTTCTGTGTCGCCGGCGGGATATTTGCCGACGACGAAGGTGGCGAGGTCGAAGTGGTCGGTGCTCCACCGCGCGAGTCCTGACCGGCGACCACCGCCAGCGGACTCGACAGGGCGGGAACCGGATCGATAGACACCACCTGCCACTGGCCACCGTTGCGGATCATCGTCAGCGGATAGGCCAGTGTCGCGGTGGCGCCGGTATCGGCTTTGGGGTTGATGGTGGCCAATACTTGGGCCTTCGCGCCGGTGGTCCCGCAGGCCGCGTTGTCGGCGGTGAGCGCGACCAACTCGACAGCGGTGAACGGAGCCGGTTTCAGCGCGGTGACACCCGCGTCCTGGGTGGTGTAACGGGCTACGTCACCGGCGCCCGCCAACAACGCGCCCAGGAATCCGGCTGCCACCTGAGACAGCGGCGTGTCCGCTGCGCACGGCGAGGAGTAGGCCAGCGCCAGTTCGGCGCCCTTCGCGGGTGCCGGGACCACGGCAGGCACCGACAGTGCCCGTAGGCGCCCATCGGCGATCGACACCGCGACCCGGTAGAACTGCCGGTTCTCCGGAGTCGCACCGGTTCCGGGCTTGCCGACCCGGACCGACACCGTCACCGACCAGACGTCCAGACTGCCGGTGGACACGGTACGCGAAACATAGACGACCGAGGGATCGGACACCTGCCGCGCGGAAGTCGGCAGGGCGATCTGCTGGCCGGAGCCGACGAATTCGCCCACTCGATCCTGTTGTCCCGCGACGGCGGTCAGATAAGTCACCACGAACTGTTCGGCGAAAGACCCAGCCAATTGCGAACGACCCACAATTGCGGTTGTCGAATCGTCGGACGGTGGAGGAGGACCTGAGTCGAACACACTCAGGATCGCGTGGCCACCACCGAGCACAGCCAGAACGGCCAGCACACCGACCACGATATTGTCGCGGCGGCGGCGCGCAGCCATCCGGCGAAGCAAAGCTTCACCGGAATCCGCCGGTCCGCGAACCACTGTCCTCACTCTCGAAATGGTAGAGAGGACCGACGATCCCAACCGGCCAGCCGTTCCCAACAGTGGGAATTGAGGTCAGCAGGCCGGGTTGCTTTTCATCCTGCTGGCAAGCCAATGCCGCAATTGATCGTCGTAACCGATCGGCGCGCCGCGCTGCCGCGGCTCCAGGACTTGGCGATGGGTTTCCAGCAACGGAACATCGTCGGCGGCCCGCACCATTTGCGCGATCGCGAGCTGCCTGCTCGAGTAGCCCGGGTACGGGTACAGCAGCAGCGAGGTCGGCGTGTACCCGCCGCCGTAATCGAGCAGCCGCAGCGTCACACCGGCACTGTCGCCGGACCGGAGCCGATTGCCGAGTTCCGCCAACCGTGATCGGTCGTCGGGATGGAACACGTCGATGGGCCGAAACAGATAGTCCCAACGGATCCAGGGTGCGGGATCGGTGAGCCAGTGCGAAATGCTGGTGTGCTCGAGCTGGACTACCGCCAGGTGCGTCCCGGCACGACGATGCGCCTCGCGCAACCCGATTCGCTCCAGGGTCGGCCACGCCGCGGGCGCGTCCTCCGACGTGACGTCCTCGATCAGCCACCAGGCCCCACGCGTCCGCTCGTCGTCACGGGCACGGAGGGTGATCCGCCACTGCGCGGTACGCCCGAACCCGGACGACACCGTGGTGTCGAACTGCATCCGGTCACCGGGTTTGGGTTCGTAGAGCAGGTCGAGGACTTCCGCGTGCCGATCGAAACTCGACACCCGATGAAACAGCTCCGCGATGGACATCCGGGGTACGTACTGCTCCGGCGTGCTACCGGACAACCTGGTGATGCCGCTCGGCTGCTGGATGGTTTGGGTGCTCAAGTCCCAAATGACGCCCACCGCAGGGCGAGGGACAGGCACTCGTTCGCTGACAGGGCCGAGCCACAGCCGTACCGCGTGAACATCCCCTGCCGGGCCGAAGACCGGCTTGATCAACAGCTGGTGTGGACCTGCGCCGGTCTGGATCGTCAGGTCGATGTCTTGCGCCTGCTCATGGGCCGCACGGATGGCCTCGGTCAACCGCGCGGTCGTCAGCTTGTCGTAGAGCGCGGGAACCTTCGAGAGCATGCGCTGCAAAACCCGCTGCCAGCTCGCGAACTCGCGCGGCGCATCCCCCACCGATGCCACGGACATGCAGTCGGGCGCCAACGTCTCGATAGTCACCCATGGAATCACTGCGCCACTTCGCTTCGCACTTTCGCCTGACCAGCCGTTCCTCCGGATCCACCTCAATCCGGATGAGACATCACGTGACCTAGGCAATGTACCGTTATTCAGCGGCTCAATCAACCGAACGACGGCGCCAGTTCTATGAAGTCTGCATCACTCGCATCGAGCGTCCGAGCGGATGTTCATAGTATTCACCTCGAGTTCAGTTACGTAACCCCGAGATCGGCGCGTAATCCGATGGCACATCAGGCGCACTCGACGCGATGAACTGCCTGTGACTTTCCCACGGTTGATCCGTGACGTGATCCGAACTCTCCCTCCCGAGCCGCTACGCCGCGGCGCGGCGCGGACCAGATCAAGTGTCCGATCTGGTCGCCGCAAGCACGCCGGCACCTGCGAGTATCGCGATATCACCGAGCTGAGATGGTTTGACTCGCAGTCCTGGCAGAAAGCTCAGCCTGGCGTGCGTGGCGACCGCCTCGCCGAGCGGTTTCCACAGCGCAGGACCGACTTCCGTGAGCGGGCCGCCGAGCACCACGAAATCGATGTCGAGCAATGCGGCCACCGACGCGATCGCACGACCGAGCGCGATTCCGGCCCGACCCAGTGCCGCAGCGGGAATGTCCTCGCCGACTCGGGCACCTTCGACCAATTCCGGTACCGACGTACCCGCCCAGCCTTGCCCCCGAGCCCAGCGCACCGCCGACATGCCACCCGCGACCGACTCCAGACAACCGCGACCACCACACGTGCAACGATCATCGAAGCCGGGGACCAGGACATGACCAATGTGTCCCGCGTTTCCGGTCCGTCCGACAACCGTGAATCCACCCACCGTGACGCCGCCGATGACGCGGTTGGACACATTGATGGCCAGCGCGTCCATCACAGTGCTCGTAGCACCGAAGTTTCGCTCGGCCAGCGCCAGACATACACCGTCCAGTGCGATTCTGATGGCGGCCGATGGAAACACCTTCCGTGCTGCCTCCACGATGCCGAAACCGGTTCGCCATTCAGGGACCTCGGCGGGCGCGACGACCCCGGCTGCCATATCGATCGGGCCGCCCGAGGCGATGCCGAGGGCGGTGACCTCGGCACCGCCCGCGACCTCGAGCAGAAGCTCCCGGCACCGGTCCCACGCGCCGGACGCGGGCACCGGGATCTCCCGAATGTCCTCGTCACCGACATCATCGGCCACCCGACCCGCCGCGAACCTCGATGAACCGATCTCCAACGCCAGCACCGTCATGAGTTACACACCACCAACTAGAGATCCGACATCGAAATGTCCATGCAGCATAGTCACAGACCGTCGGTTCCGGTCGGTTTCAGTGGCTGGCCGAGCACGATGTGCCTGCGCGGCGCGGGGAGAGAGGATACGGTACGCAACGGCCGCGGGCCGGTGCGGATGATGCGCATCGGGCGTTTGTGGTCGATCGGCGCGGCACGGTGGCGGTCCAGGTTCTCGATGACGCCGCCCGAGTTGTCGTAGGCAACGCCCGCCCAGATCATCGCGCGGGGACCATCGCCACGAGCTGTGAGCGTTTGAGCGAGTTGGCTGCACTGTACGAGTAATGGGCAGCTCTCGCAGGTGCGTACTGCTGACCGCCAGGCATCCGGACTTCCGGTGTCCATGTCCCAGTTGTCTGGGACATCGGCGCAAGGTGGGCGCTGGTTCGACTTTGCCGGAATCGACGAGATCTTCGCTGTCGCAAGAGATCCCGTGTCCATCGGAAGGGTTCGCGTAATGCTCATAGCCATCTCCGGGGATGCCGAGGGCACGCCTGAAACAGGTGCGTGTCCCATGGATCGGACGGTCATCAGGGCTGCTCAACAGTCCCCGGAACCCAGCCGCGATAAGCTGGTCTACGCACGGTAGCTCACTGTTGCCCAGGACACAACCTCTTGTACCGCTGCGTAACGGCTCATTGACCTTGCAGCAACACCCAGCTACCGTCTTTTAACGGCACGTTATGAAACGGCCCATTTTCCACGAAGGCCCGACTATGGTTTCCTTTTAAACATGGCTGCAGACGAATTCACGATCGACGAACTGGCACGGGCAGCCGACACCACCGTGCGCAGCGTTCGCGTGTACCACGAGCGTGGGCTACTGCCCTCGCCAGAGGTGCGCGGGCGGATCGGGTATTACGGGTCGGACCACCTCAACCGGCTGCAGACCATCAGCCGCCTGCTGGGGCGTGGTATGAAGCTCAACGGGATCCGTGAGCTGCTCGAAGCCTGGGACCGCGGCGACGGACTCGCGGACGTTCTCGGCGTGAAGCACGCGAACAGCACCGCAGCGGAGCTGGCGGCGAACGCCGAACAAGAAGATGATTACCCCGAGCTGCCGGACTACGCGAAACAGGCACTGGCCAGCAGTGCGGATCCGCTCGAGGCCTACCGGCTCACCAACCCGCGCTGCTGCGATCTGGCGACCCGGCTCAACGACACCGGCCTGCCCGCGCACGACACCTTCCGCTTGGTCGAGCGTCTCAGGGCCGACTTGGACCGTATCGCCGACCGCTTCGCCACCGAACTCTTCTACCGCTTGGCCGGACAAGCGTACGAGGAATCGCCACGCACGCCACGGGATCGCACCAAGCTGGAGACCGATCTTGCGATCGCCCAGTTGATCGTCACCCGCGCGGCCTCCGAATTGATCGATCAGGCTTTCGCCCGGCACTCCGAGCTGCCACCGCCCGCGGTGCCCGGCCCGCAATCCGCCATCGAACGATGACGAGGTAGGGGATCCCGTCCGGCCGTTTCCGGTTTCGATCGGCGAACGCGCTCAGCATCACCCCGGTTGTCCTGGACCGATGCGCAACTCGGTGACGGGCGCGTCGGCGGGTCTTCTCGGCGCCACCGTGCGCCCTCTCCTCGGCGCCACCGCGGCCCGCACACGACCACGCCTACCGCGAGCGAGTCTGTCGCGATTTGCATACGCACCATTTCTGCCCTCAACCGTTGAATACTTACGCAGACAGTCTCGTTCGCGCAGACTCGTCGCGTCTTTCACTCCGTTCACCCGATGGTTCAGCCGAATGCCTCGCGCCCACAACCGCAAGCGGCGACCCAATGGCCGGCGAGCCAGCAAACCCTTCTGACGTAGGGCTATGCCAAAAGGTTGCCGAGTGGCACAAACGCTGTCCACAAGCAGTCGTTCGACGCTTCTCGCGGGCGACGAGCACGCCGATCCGACCACTACGCACACGCCTGCACACACGTACGCATACGGATCCCGACCGAAGAGGCGGTAACGTGACTGCGCAGTTTCTCGCTCGCACACTGAGCTTCGAGAGCGCGCAGCCCGCGGTCGTCGCATCGACGACACCGAGCCCGGGTCGCGCGAGCCCAACCGACCGGTCCGTTGCCGACGTCGGATCACCACGATTCCGGCGCTGGACATTCCCGCTCCAGCAGAAACGCGGTCGGCCAACAGCCGCACAGCGATACGCAGAACAACCCGTGCGAACTCGCGGGCCCACTGTTTCGACGCGTAATGCCCGCTGAAAAGGCGCGGCTCGCCAGCACGTCGGCCCCGTACCCGATCCGTGGCAGAACGTCCTGATTCCGGTTTGGGCCACTGGAGCGTGGCAGTGTACCTGCACCGAACACGCTCACATCGCAGCGAAACATGTCGCCATGGTGCACGACCCCACGGTGCGACCAGCTCCGGCACAGCCTCTGACCAGGGCCGGAGGTGGAAATACTGTCGGGGTGACAGGATTTGAACCTGCGACCCTCCGCTCCCAAAGCGGATGCGCTACCAAGCTGCGCTACACCCCGTTGTCCTCGCCGCAGCGGACCGCCGACGAGGATGAATGCTCCGTGGAGCGGGTGACGGGAATCGAACCCGCACCATCAGCTTGGAAGGCTGAGGTTCTACCATTGAACTACACCCGCAGGCATACGACACCGATGGGATCGCCACGATGTCGTGTGCGAACCGACTCTACCGAACCCGGCTTCCAAAATGCCAATCCGCCCCCACGCCGCGAGATCTCACCGGCATGAAGCGACTGGCATCCCGACTCGGTGCCGACCAGCGACCAGGCCGGCCACGTGGGCAGATCGGCGAAATTTAGCGGAGATTATTCCTCGAAACCCTGGCGCGTCGGGCGTTGAAAGTGAAACATGGACTGGGCGTGACGACACCCACCACGGGGAGTCGTAGCCCACCAGGCGGCCACCGGTCACGCCCCGGTGTCGCGCAAGAGGACTTCCGATGGGGACCGCACGACCAGCCGTAACGGTCGGCGCGTTCTGCGCCGCGGGCGGCGTCGGCGTGTGGCCCAGGCCCGCTACCCGCGCACCACCCGCACTCTGCGTGTCGCCAGCGCGTCGGACCGCGATGTCGCAACGAACGGACTCGATGTGTAACACCGACACGATCGGAGCGATCACATACCCGATCGCCATTTGCGAGGGATCGAGAACACGTTGCAGAATGGACCTTTTCGATGTCGAGTGGCTTGCTAGGATCCTTTTTGCCGGACGGGGGGTATCTGGAAAGGGGGCGGTGAACGTGCGCCGAACCAGGTGGACACAACCGCGTAGCAGTGCGAACGATCGTGGTGACGTCGGCAGCCGTGCCAGCGCACGGCACCTGGGTACCGACGTCTCCCACACCGGGTGAGTCCGATGTCGACAAACATCGAGCCCCCGGTGGCAGCCATGGCCCGAGCATGGGCCTGTGCCGTGTGCGCCGAGCCCGGCTCGGGCGCGACACCCCAACAGCTGGAATCGGTACTGGTTGACATCGTCGAACGACTGCTCACGCTGGCCGGGTCCGAGCCGTTCCCGGTGCCCGAGGCACGGATGCTCGGGGCCAGGCTCGCCGAGGCGCCGTTCGATCGGATCCGAATGCTCGCGCAGGCCACGCGGTGGCTGCTCGGCTTTCCCTCCGGAACTCCGGGTTCGCTGGTGGCCACGCGTTGGCCGCTGGTCGCCAGCCAGGCCATCGACAGTTACGCGCAGGCGCTGCAGGAGCGGGCGCTCGCACAGCAGGAACAGAATCTCTCGGCCAAGGTTTCGTTACGGGTGCAGGAGATCGCCGCCCTGCAGCATCGGCTGCGACATGAGGCAACGCACGACGCGCTCACCGACCTGGCCAATCGGACGCTGCTGCAGGACAAGGTGCGACTGATGGCCGCCGACCCGACCCGCGGCGTCGGGCTGCTGCTGATCGACCTGGACCGGTTCAAACAGATCAACGACGGCTACGGCCATGCGATCGGCGACGAGGTGCTGGTCGAGTTGGCCAACCGGCTGCGCGAGACCTGCGCGCCGGGCACGGTGATCTGCCGGTACGGCGGCGACGAATTCGTGCTGGCGATCAACCCCCATCGGAACACGCTGGGCGATCTCGCACACCGGATCGTGGCCGCGCTGCGGGATCCGGTCTGGTCGTCGGCGGGCCCGGTGCCGATATCGGCCAGCGTCGGCACGGCGTACAACCCGCCGGGCAGCCCGTGCGATTTCACCGATCTGCTCCGGCGCGCCGATCGTGCGATGTACTCCGCGAAGACCGCGGGCGGGCGACGTTTCGCCCTGGACGACGAGCCGGATATCGACACAGCGGTCGCGGGCTGACGCCCCGCGCGGGTCCGAAGGCCGCCGGGCCAGAAACTCAGGCGCGAGGCGCCGGAGCATTCCGGTCGGGTCAGCGCGCCTGGCAGGTGGGGCACCAGAACAGGTTCCGCGCCTCCATGATCCGATGGGCGACCGGTGTGCCGCACAGCCGGCACGGCGCGCCCTGACGGCGATAGACGTAGGTGCGCGGACGGTCGGGCGCGTACGGGGGTTCACCGTGATCATGCTCGGGTCGTACCACCACCATCTTCCCGACGCGCACCCCCACGCGCATCAGCGCGACCAGATCGGCCCACATGGACACCCATTCGTCGGCCGATAGCGCGGCGCCTGGGCGGTACGGCGAAATGCGGTGCCGGAACAGTAGTTCTGCGCGGTAGACGTTGCCGACGCCAGCGACCACCTGCTGGTCCATCAGCAGCGCGCCGATCGGTCTGCGCGAGCGGCGGATGCGCTGCCACGCGCGATCCGGGTCGGCGCCGCGACGCAGCGGATCCGGGCCGAGCCGATCGGTGAGCGCGGAAACCTCCGGCGCGAGCAGGATCTCACATGCGGTCGGCCCGCGCAGATCGGTGCCGAAGCCCGGCTGCCCGTCCGACATCCCGATCATCCGCATCCGGACCTGCCCTATCGGCTCGCCCATCGGCAGGTCCGATTCGGTGAACTTGCCGTAGAGGCCCAAGTGCACGTGCACGACCAGCCCTGAGTCGTAATGATGCAGTAAATGTTTGCCCCACGCCTCGGCCTTGGTGAGCACCCGACCGTCCACCCTCGCCGCGCCCGCGGCGAACTTGCCCTGCGGGCTCGATACCCGCACTACACCGCCGGCGAGGCGGCGCTGATGCCGCCGCGCGAGACGGTGCAGCGTATGCCCTTCCGGCACAGCCGGTTACCGCGGCGTGCTCAGTACGCGGGTACCGCCGGTGCGACACCGCTCTTCTCGTACTCGGCGAGGATGTCGATGCGCCGCTGGTGGCGCTCCTCATCCGACCACTGGGTAGCCAGGAATGCGTCCACGATGGCCAGCGCCTCCTCGGTGGAGTGCATGCGACCGCCGATGCCGATCAGCTGCGCATTGTTGTGCTCGCGAGCCAGCTTCGCGGTCTCGACGCTCCAGGCCAGTGCGCAGCGGGCGCCGGGCACCTTGTTCGCGGCGATCTGCTCGCCGTTTCCGCTGCCGCCGAACACCAGGCCGAGACTGCCCGGATCGGCTACGGTACGGCGGGCCGCCTCGATGCAGAAGGCGGGGTAGTCGTCGAGCGGGTCGTATTCGAGCGCGCCGCAGTCGACAACGTCGTGACCCGCCTGCTCCAGATGGGCCTTGACGTGATTCTTCAGTTCGAAACCGGCATGGTCGGCACCCAGATATACGCGCATGGCAGGCATTGTGTCAGGCCGCCGCGGCAGGCCGGCGACAGGGCACACCCCTCGATCGCCACCCGCACACCGTCCGCCCGGATCGACCGATCTCCCAGTTGTGTTCGCGGCCACAGCTCGAACAGGTCAGCGGCGCCACCCGCATTTCCAGTAACTGAATAGAGTTCATCCCATGCAGCCGTACGAACCCCAGCCGCAGCACCCCGCGGGCCGGCAGGCCGACCCGTATACCCAGCAGGCCGGGTGGGCGCATGCTCAGGACGCGCCCGCCGCACCCTACGGCCAGCCGTACCCGGCAACCTCGTACCCTGCCGCACCACCGGATTCGTACCTGGCGGCGCCCCATCAGTACGGCCGCTATCCCGGCGCGCCCATCCCGCCCGGAGTCCCCCCACAGGCGCAGCCGCGCGGTCTCGCGCCGTTCGGCATGCCCGCCAGGCACAGCTGGGAGATTCCGTTGCTCGTCCTGGTGATCGTGCTCACCGTGCTCGCGTATCTGATCGCGCTGCTGCTGCTGGCGACCGGCAACTTCGACCAGTACGTGATCGCCTTCGCGGCGGCCCCGCTGCTGTTGTGGTTCGGCCGCGGCGTCAACTACGCGACGCAGCGGGTGAACGGGGTGAAGATGTCACCGACTCAATTCCCCGAGGGGTATCAACTCGTGGTGGAGGCTGCCGCCCGCTTCGGCATGACGAAAGCGCCGGACGCGTATGTGGTGCTCGGCAATGGCCAGATCAACGCATTCGCCAGCGGACACGGTTTCCGTCGCTACGTCGTGGTGTACAGCGACCTGTTCGAGATCGGGGGCGCCGCTCGCGAACCCGACGCCCTGGCGTTCATCATCGGCCACGAGGTCGGCCATATCGCGGCGGGGCACACGTCGTACTGGCGGCAGCTGGGCATGTTCCTCGTGCCGTTCCTTCCGGTCGTCGGAAGTTCGCTGATCCGTTCGCAGGAGTACACGGCCGACAACCACGGCTACTGCCACCGGCACACCGGCGCACCCGCGGCGATGGGCACGCTGGCCGGGGGCAAGTATCTGAACACATTGGTCGGCTTCGACGAGATGGCCGATCGGGCGGCGATGGAGAAGGACTTCTTCATCTGGGCGGTGAACGCCCTGTCCAGCCACCCGGTGCTCACCTGGCGGATGTGGGCGCTGCGTGACCGCAGCAGGCACGGCAAGCTGTTCTGGCGTCCCAGCCCGCCAGCGGGCGCCGTCACTCCCCCGCCGGGCGGCTATCCGAGCGCCTACGGCCGGATTCCGGCGAGCCCGCCGAAGCCCGTTGCGTGACCGGCACGAGTGCCGCGCGCGGCGGCACTCGCACGCCGGTGCTCAGTCGAACGACGGGTCCTCGGTCCTGGTCCGCTTCAGCTCGAAGAAGTGCGGGTAGGACGCGAGTGCGACGGCGCCGTCCCAGACCTTGCCCGCGTCCTCGCCCCGCGGGATCCGGGACAGAACCGGGCCGAAGAACGCGGTTCCGTTGATATGGATGGTGGGGGTGCCGACGTCCGGTCCGACCTTGTCCATGCCCTCGTGGTGGCTTTTACGCAGCGCGTCGTCGTAGTCGGTGCTTTCGGCCGCCGCGGCGAGTTCGGCGGGCAGGCCGACCTCGGCGAGTGCGTCGGCGATCACTGCGGCGAGGGACTCCTTGCGGTCTTCCCGCTCGTATTCGGCGCGCCGATCGTGGATGCGGGTGCCCATGGCGGTGTAGAGCGGCAACAGCACCTTGTCACCGTGCTGCTGCGCGGCGGCGATGACAACCCGGACCGGGCCCCAGCCAGCGGCGAGGAGCTCCTGATATTGCGGCGGCAGATCGTCCCTACCCTCGTTGAGCACCGCAAGGCTCATCACGTGGAACCGGGCCTCGATATCCCTGACCTGCTCGACCTCGAGGATCCAGCGGGACGTGATCCAACACCAGGGGCACAGTGGGTCGAACCAGAAATCAGCGACGTCCTTGGTTGCTTTCTCGGTCACGGGCGGCTTCCTCTCGATCGCATCCTCGGTAGCGGCGGGCACACCTCCCCGCTATATCGACCAACCACGGTGGGGCACGATTCGTTCCCACCTGACGCGTCGGTTTTCCCGAGGCGCCCGCACGTCGGCCAGTAGGGTTGATCGCCGGGAATCCGGTTTTCTTCAGAGAAGGAGTCCGCTATGAGTTCTGATCGACATTTCGTCATCGTCGGCGGCGGGCTCGCCGCGGCCAAACTTGCGGAAGCATTGCGGGACAACGACTTCGACGGCACCGTCACGCTGATCGGCGCCGAGGACCGGCTCCCTTACGAGCGCCCGCCGCTGTCGAAGGACCATCTCGCGGGTAAGCAGGCGCTCAGCGAATTCACCGTCGATCCCGCCACGTGGTACCGCGACCACCATATCGACGTCCGCCTCGGCACCACGGTCACCGGGCTGGACACCTCGGCGAAGACGGTCACCTTGCCGGACGGTTCGACGGTGACCTACGACAAGCTCGCTCTCGCTACTGGGTCCACGCCGCGCACACTGCCGATTCCCGGCGCGGACGCGCCCAATGTGTACACGCTGCGCTACATCGAGGACTCCGACGCACTGATCGAGTTGTTCGAGAGCGCACGCAGAATTGCGATTATCGGGGCAGGCTGGATCGGTCTCGAGGTCGCCGCGGTGGCCCGAGCAGCGGGCGTCGAGGTGACCATCCTCGAGCAGGGCGACCTGCCGTTGCTCGCCGTGCTCGGCCCGGAGATGGCTCAGGTGTTCGCCGACCTGCACCGATCGCACGGTGTCGATTTCCGGTTCGGCGCGCAGGTCGCCGAGATCAGCACCCGAGACGGCAGCACGGGCGCGCTGGCCGACGGGGTCCGGCTCCGCGACGGCAGCACGATCGAAGCCGACGCCGTGCTGGTAGCGGTGGGCGCGCGACCGAACATCGAATTGGCCGCGGAGGCAGGAATGGCGGTGGATGGCGGCGTGCTCGTCGACGAGCACCTGGCCACCAGCGACCCGGATATCGTCGCGGTCGGCGATATCGCCGCGCAGCAGCACCCGCTCCTGGGCCGGCGGATCCGCGTGGAGCACTGGGCGAACGCTCTCAACCAGCCGGCCGTCGCGGCCGCGACCATGCTCGGCAAACCCGCCACCTACGACCGGCTGCCCTATTTCTTCACTGACCAGTACGACCTCGGGATGGAATACACCGGGTACACGGCGCCTGGCGAGTACGCCCGGGTCGTCGTGCGGGGCGACCTGACCGCGCGCGAGTTCGTCGCATTCTGGCTCGACGCGGACAACCGGGTGCTCGCTGGGATGAACGTGAATGTGTGGGATGTGACCGATCGAATCAAAGAGCTGATCCTCGCGGGCGAGCCGGTCGACCCGGATCGCCTCGCCGACACCGCGGCGCCACTGTGAGGTGAGTCACTTTCCGGGCGACAACGTCGAATCACCGCGAGGGGCTCCGACCTCAGCACGAGCACGCCGCACGGTGCTGCGACCGACCCCCAGCCGTAGTCGAGGACGAACCATGAAGTACATGCTGCTGAAGACCTACGCGCCCGCCGCATACTGCGACACTCCGATGACCGAATGGTCACCGGAAGAGATCCGAGCGCACATAGACTTCCAGCGCGCGCTCGGTGCGCAGCTGGCCGAGTCGGGCGAGCTGGTCGACGCGCAGGGTCTGGCCGGGCCGGCCGAGGCACGGGTGGTCAGCTCGGACGGGCGATCGGCGCCGGTAGTCACCGACGGGCCGTTCCCGGAGACCAAGGAGTTCTTGGCCGGGTACTGGATCGTCGATGTGGACAGCGCTGAGCGGGCCTACGCGATCGCGGCGCGGGCCTCCGCCGCTCCAGGCCCGGGCGGCACACCGATCGGCGAGTACATCGAAGTCCGCGCGGTGATGGGCGCCCCCGCCACCGAGCAGTGAGCGACCGGCGTGCGGTGCCCGACGACACACCGCTCCCGGCGAGCACCGAGGACCTGCTGCGCACGCTGGCGCCGCAGGTCCTCGGAACGCTCGTCCGCCGGTTCGGGGATTTCGACACCGCCGAGGACGTGCTGCAGGAGGCGATGCTGGCCGCCGCGACACAGTGGCCGCACGACGGTCTGCCGGACAATCCACGCGCCTGGCTGATCCACGTGGCGCAGCGGCGGATGGCCGACGTGGTCCGCGCGGAGGTGGCGCGACGGCGCAGGGAGACGAGCGCTTTCGCTCGCGAGGTGGCCGACGCCGCCGTACGCGACCAGGACGACACGCTCGCCATGCTGTTCCTGTGCTGTCATCCCGCGTTGTCGCAGGCCAGCGCTATAGCGCTCACCCTGCGTGCGGTCGGCGGGCTCACCACCGAGCAGATCGCACGCGCGTTTATGCTGCCGGAAACGACCATGGCACAGCGGATCACGCGCGCGAAGAAGAAGCTGGGCACGGTGGACCGTCCGTTCGCCCAGCCCGGCGACGCGCAGTGGCACGCGCGGCTCGGCACCGTCCTGCACGTGCTGTACCTGATCTTCAGCGAGGGCCACACCGCCGGCTCCGGCTCGTCATTGCACCGCACGGATCTCTCCGGCGAGGCGATCAGACTGACCAGGGCGGTGCATCGGTTGCTGCCCGGTGACGCCGAGGTCACCAGCTTGCTCGCGCTGATGTTGCTCACCGACGCCCGGCGGGCAGCGCGCACCGGTGCGCACGGCGAGCTCATCCCGTTGGCCGAACAGAACCGTGCGCTCTGGGATCGCGCGCTGATCATCGAGGGGACCACGCTGACCACCGGCACGCTGACCGGCGGTGTGCGCGGGCCCTACCAGATCCAGGCGATCATCGCGGTGCTGCACGCACAGGCTGGGCGCGCCGAGGACACCGACTGGACAACGATCCTCGCGATGTACACCCGGCTCGAACAGCTTTCCGACAACCCGATGGTGACCCTCAATCGCGCGGTGGCCAGTGCGATGGTGTCCGGGCCGTCAGCAGGTCTCGAGGTGGCCGCGACACTCGACGAGCAACTGGCGGACAATCACCGGCTCGACGCCGTCCGCGGCCACCTCCATGAGATGGCGGGCGATCTCGCCGCCGCCGTCACCTGTTACGCGGCCGCCGCTGCCCGCACCACCAGCTGGCCCGAACGCGATTACCTGACTATGCGCGCCGCTGGACTGCGCCGACACGGACACGACCAGGGCACGGCAGCCGACCGGCCCGGACGCGGGCAGACTACGCGTGTGGCAGCCAAACACAGCGCAGGAGTCCTGCTGTTCCGCCGAACCTCGAGCCGTGAGGTCGAGGTGCTGATCGGGCATATGGGCGGGCCGTTCTGGGCGCGAAAGGACCTGAGCGCCTGGTCTATTCCCAAGGGCGAGTACGAGCCGGACTCGGAGGACGCGCGCGCCGCGGCCGGTCGCGAGTTCACCGAGGAACTCGGTCTGCCGGTCCCCGACGGCGACTGGATTCCGCTGGGTGAGGTGCGCTACGGCAGCGGCACGAAAAGCAAGTGCCTCACCGTCTGGGCTGTCGAGGGTGATCTCGACCCTGCCGACGTGGTACCGGGAACCTTCGAGCTGGAGTGGCCGCCCCGCTCGGGCACGATCGCCGAGTTCCCGGAGATCGACCGCGCCGCGTGGTTCGACACGACCACCGCTCGAGAAAAACTGGGCGCGGGCCAGCGCCCGTATCTCGACCGGTTGACCGAGCACCTGACGGATTGAAGGCCGCTACCGCGGCACGCCCGTCCATCGCCGGCCGGTGATGAGTTCGTAGGCCTCCATGTATTTCTCGCGCGTCGCGGCGACGACCTCGGCGGGGATCTCCGGTCCAGGCGGTTCCTTGTCCCACCCGGTGGAGGTCGACCAGTCACGGACGAACTGCTTGTCGAACGAACGTTGCGCCCGGCCCGGCTCCCACTCTTCGGCGGGCCAGAAACGTGAGGAGTCCGAAGTCAGCACCTCGTCACCGAGGGTGAGCGCATCGCCGTCCCAACCGAATTCGATCTTGGTGTCGGCGACGATGACACCGCGCTCGGCGGCGTGCGCCGCGCCGCGCGCGTAGATCCGCAAGGTCAGCTCGCGCAGCCGCTCGGCGACCTCGCGGCCTTCCTGGTTCACTACGTCGGCGAACGTGATCGACTCGTCGTGCCCCTGCGACGCCTTGGTGGTCGGTGTGAAGATCGGCTCGGGCAGCCTGTCCCCTTCGCGCAATCCCGCCGGCAGCGCGACCCCGGACACCGAGCCGGTTCGCCGATACTCCACGAGCCCCGAACCGGTCAGGTAACCACGGGCGATGCATTCGACCTGCACCATCTTCAGCGGCTTGACCCGGATACCGCGGCCTGCGAACTCGGCGGGCACGTCGATGGCGGAGACCACATGATTGGGCACGTCGGTGAAGTACTCGAACCACCAGTTCGACAGCTGCGTCAGCAGCGCACCCTTCTCCGGTATCGGCGTCGGCAGCACGACGTCATACACCGACACCCGATCGGAGGCGACCAGCAACAGTGTGTCGCCGTCCTCGTACAGGTCACGCACCTTCCCGGCGTGCACATGCTTCAACGTCGAGCCTCCGAATCCGTGTGGTGAACCTGCACTGCACCAGGCACAATACCGCTGCGCCGTGGGCGAGGAAGCCACGCCGTCCGCATGCCCCGTGGTCGGCACACACGACCCGCGTGGCTTCGCGTAGCTAGGGTTGGCGGGGAAAGCTCCGCGCGGATGGCCGTATCGAGGTGGCATCGTGCGGTGCGCCCGTGCCAGTTCTTCGACTACGAAGGAGCCTTATGTCCGCACCCAACCTCACTCGTGACCAGGCGATCGAACGCGCCGCGACGGTGTCGGTCGAGAACTACCGTGTCGAACTCGACCTGACCGACGGGGCGGGCAAACCGAGTGAACAGACCTTCTTCTCTCGGAGTACGGTGACTTTCGCCGCGGCGCAGGGCGCGAGCACGTATGTCGACCTCGTGGCGCGCGGCGTGCGCTCAGCAGTGCTCAACGGCACCGCACTGGACCTCTCCGGCTATGACGAGTCGACCGGGATCCCGCTGACCGATCTGGCCGAGCGCAACGAGCTGGTGGTCGAGGCGGACTGCGAGTACTCGCACACCGGTGAGGGCCTGCACCGGTTCATCGATCCGGCCGACGACGCGGTGTACCTCTATTCGCAGTTCGAAACCGCCGACGCCAAACGGATGTTCGCCTGCTTCGACCAGCCCGACCTGAAGGCGACCTTCGACATCACGGTCACCGCGCCCGTCGATTGGCAGGTCATCTCCAACAATGCGGTCGTCGAGACCCTCGCCGCGGAGCCCGGCAAACACGTCTTCCGCACCACCCCGAAGATGAGCACCTACTTGGTCGCGGTCATCGCCGGCCCGTACACGCGATGGACCGACGTCTACACCGACGAGCACGGCGACATCCCCCTGGGCATCTACTGCCGCGCCTCCCTGGCCGAGCACATGGACGCCGAGCGCCTGTTCACCGAAACCAAGCAGGGATTCGGCTTCTACCACGCGCATTTCGGCGTCCCGTACGCGTTCGGCAAGTACGACCAGCTGTTCGTCCCCGAGTTCAACGCAGGCGCGATGGAGAACGCGGGCGCGGTGACATTCCTGGAAGACTATGTCTTCCGCTCCAAAGTGACCCGGGCGTCCTACGAGCGCCGCGCCGAGACCGTGCTGCACGAAATGGCGCACATGTGGTTCGGCGACCTGGTCACCATGAAGTGGTGGGACGACCTGTGGCTCAACGAATCGTTCGCTACCTTCGCCTCGGTGCTGTGCCAGTCCGAGGCCACCGAATACACCAACGCCTGGACCACCTTCGCGAACGTGGAGAAATCCTGGGCATACCGTCAGGATCAGCTGCCCTCGACCCATCCGATCGCCGCGGATATCCCCGATCTCGAGGCGGTCGAGGTGAACTTCGACGGCATCACCTACGCCAAGGGCGCCAGCGTGCTGAAGCAGCTCGTCGCGTACGTGGGCCTCGATCCGTTCCTGGCCGGTCTGCGCGCGTATTTCGCCGACCACGCCTACAGCAACGCCACCTTCGACGACCTGCTGTCCGCGCTGGAGAAATCGTCCGGGCGCGACCTGTCGGGCTGGGGTGCGCAGTGGCTCAAGACCACCGGCCTGAACATCCTGCGCCCGGAGTTCGAGGTGGACGCCGAAGGCCGGTTCACCTCGTTCACCGTCGTGCAGGAGGGCGCGCAGCCGGGGGCCGGCGAGCAGCGAGTACATCGTCTCGCCATCGGCGTCTACGACGACAAGGACGGAAAACTGGTGCGCACCAAGCGCGTCGAGCTCGACCTCGACGCCGCCGAACGCACCGAGGCTCCCGAACTGGTCGGCGTACCACGCGGCCAGTTCGTGCTGCTCAACGACGAGGACCTCACCTACTGCTCGGTGCGACTGGACGCCGACTCGCTCGAGGTGCTCGTCAACCGCATCGCCGACATCGCCGAGCCGCTCCCTCGCACGCTGGCCTGGTCGGCGGCATGGGAAATGACCCGACAGGCCGAGTTCCGCGCCCGCGATTTCATCGCCCTGGTCCAGCGCGGCGTCGGCGCCGAAACCGAGATCGGCGTGGTGCAGCGACTCTTGATGCAGGCCAACACCGCGCTCGGCAACTACGCCGAACCGGAGTGGGCGGCGACCACCGGCTGGCCGGACTACGCGAACCGGATGCTGGAGCTGGCCCGCGAAGCCGAACCGGGCTCGGATCACCAGCTGGCCTTCGTGAACGCGCTCACCGGCGCGAAGCTGTCGGCGTGGCACACCGAGGTGCTGCGCGAATTGCTCGATGGCGATCCGGCGAGGGTCGGGTTGAGCGGTCTGGTTGTCGACACCGACTTGCGCTGGCGTGTCGTCGCCGCGCTGGCAGCGGCCGGCGAGATCGACGCCGACGGCCTCGACACTCCGGTCATCGATCAGGAGCTGGCCAACGACCCGACCGCCGCGGGCAACCGCCAGGCCGCCGCGGCGGCCGCGGCCCGGCCGATAGCCGAGGTCAAGGAGCACGCGTGGACCACCGTGATGGATGACGACTCGCTGTCCAACATCACCACACGCTCGATCGTCGGCGGCTTCGCACCCGCTGGACAGGGCGAGTTGCTCGGTGACTACGTGGAACGCTACTTCGCGGAGGTGCCCGGTGTCTGGGAGCGCCGCTCCAGCGAGGTCGCCCAGACCGTCGTGGTGGGACTGTATCCACACTGGGCGATCAGCGAAGACGCGATCACCATCGCGGACAAGTTCCTCGCCGGCGACCACCCTCCGGCGCTGCGCCGACTGATCAGCGAGGGCAAAGCGGGAATCGAACGGTCGCTGCGCGCCCGCACCTTCGACGCACAGTCATAAACGAGACCGGCGCGTCCGCCGCGCTGAACGGGTGGACGCGCCGGTCGGAGTACCCACCACGAAACTGCAGAAGTGCTACAAGTGGTGCGCGTAGCGCGGGCGGCGCGGGGAGAAGCTACCGCCCGATAGCAGCGGCCATCACGCGGACCGCGGAGACGAGACCATCGATCAGCTGGCCCTGTCGGAACGAGCTCGAGGCGGCCGTGACGCCGAGTTGGCAGACGCGGTCGTTCGCGCGATCGGCGACTTCCCGTCCCGACCGCACCTCAATGGCCTTCTCGTTGGGTGAGACGGCGATCAGCACCGAGTGCGCCGCCTCGGGCGTGGTCGCGAAGAGCGCGTCCGCACCCGCGGCGGGGTCGGCACCCAGATCCCCGATGTAAATGGTGAAGCGCACCTTGGTCGCCCGGGTCGCCTCGGTGAGCACGTTGTCGATCATGAGGCGCTCGACATCGCGGAACGGGGCTTCCTTGAATACATCGCCCGCCTCGTGCACGCCGGAGACGCGCCCGCTGCTGGTGATCGCGTATCCGTGCGGAAGATCGGCCTCGACGACCGCGGGCCACTTAGAACTTGCCACTTGCCCGGCCTCCGATCAGCTCCACCTCGGTGGACTCGATAGCCGCATGATGCTCATGCGATGTCTCTGCGATGTGGTGGTGACCCGAGCCGATCACCTCGTCGGTGGCAGTCCACAGCACCGGCGGCTGGGTCCACTTCTGACCGAGATCGAAGTGCACCGGCTTCTCACCAGGGAGTGGCTTACCGAGAAACGACAATCCGGCGATCACGCCGTAGATCACCAGCGGGATGCCGACGAAGATCAGCACTGTCTCGAGAATGCTCACGGACCAACGGTAGACGATCGTGTGTAGTAGTTCTCCGTCTGGTCGCACCGTCACGGTTTTCGTGTCCGAGCACGACGCCGGACCAGGTCGTTCAATTCCCAGCTGGGAAGCTGCTGACTCAGACCAGCCAGGCTGCCGCGTTCGGCGGCAATTGGCCTCCATCCGGCAGCGCGCTGGCCAGCAGCACATCTCCCGGCGGCAACGACGTCGGAGTATCCGAGGCGTTCAGCACACAGACCAGTCCCCCGGGACGGCGGAAGGCGAGGCAGCCCGCCGGGCTGCCGTACCACTCGATCCGGTCGCCATCGAATTCCGGCCGAACCGCACGCAATTCCATCGCCATGCGATACAGCGACAAGGTCGAGTCGAGTTCCTCGAGCTGCGCCTCGACGGTCAGCCCGGCCCACTCCGGCGGGATGGGCAGCCAAGGACTTCCCGTGCTGAATCCGAACGGCGGTGCGGCGCCCTCCCACGGCAGGGGCACTCGGCAGCCGTCGCGGCCGCGTTCGGTGTGCCCGGACCGCTCCCACACCGGGTCCTGCAGCACCGAATCGGGCAGGTCATCGACGTTCGGCAACCCCAACTCGGCGCCGTTGTAGATGAACACCGCTCCGGGAAGCGCGAGCTCGAGCAGGATCATCGCCCGCGCCCGCGCCACACCCACCGCACCACCGCCGTACCGCGTGACCTCACGTTCGATGTCGTGGTTGGACAGCGTCCAGGTGGGCACGGCGAAGACCGGTCCGACGGCGGCCAGCGAGTTGTCGATCGCGTCGCGTACCGCCGCCGCGGTGAACGGGGCCTCGGCAAGGCGGAAGTTGAAGGCCAGGTGCAGTTCGTCGGCGCGCACGTACTCGCCGAAGCGAGTGTTGTCGGTCACCCACACCTCCCCGATGGTCACCGCGTCCGGGTATTCGTCGACGACCTTCCGGATACGGCGGTGGATGTCGTGCACGGCGGGATTGTTGAATCGCACATCGTCGTCGTCGAGCGCGAACAGGCCGGACGCCACCGCGGGCAAGTCGGGCAGGCCGTCGGGTTTCGCCATGCCGTGGGCGACGTCGAGCCGAAAGCCGTCGACCCCGCGATCGAGCCAGAACCGAAGAGTCTGCTCGAAATCGTCGGCGACCTCGGGATTGTCCCAATTCAGATCCGGTTGTTCGCGCGCGAAGAGGTGCAGGTACCACTGGCCGGGGGTGCCGTCCTGCTCGGTGATCCTGGTCCACGCGGGGCCGCCGAAGATACTCGGCCAGTTGTTCGGCGGCTCGGCGCCGTCAGGTCCGCGGCCATCGTGGAAGATGTAGCGGTCACGTTCCCGACTACCTGGGGCGGCGGCCAATGCCTCGCGAAACCATGGGTGCTGGTCGCTGGTGTGGTTGGGCACCAAGTCCATCGTGACCTTGATCTGTCGAGCGTGCGCCTCCGCGATCAGATCATCCATCGCGGTGAGACCGCCGAAGAGTTCGTCGATGTCGCGCGGATCGGCAACGTCGTAGCCACCGTCGGCCATCGGTGAACGCATCACCGGGCACACCCACAGCGCGTTGACACCCAGCAGTTCGAGGTAGCCGAGTTTGTCCCGGACGCCACGGAGGTCACCGACCCCGTCACCGTTCGAGTCCGCGAAGGATCTGGGGTAAACCTGGTAGAACACGGCCGACCGCCACCACGGCTGAGTGGTGCGATCCACCGGCGCCGCTACGGCTGGTGCATCAGTCACACGGGCAATAGTGCCAAAGTTTCCTGACAAAAACCGCTAGGCGGCGCGGTGTCCTCGGCCACGGGCAAATGGTCAGCGTTTTCGCTCGTCAGCCGAAAACCTCGATGCTGCCGCGCCCCCGAAATGCCGGGTCACCGGCGGTTCACTGGCGAATTCGCCGCCACCGCAGCGCCATCGAACCATCACCTCCGGCCCGGCGTTCCGCGGCACCGTGCTCAGAACGGAGCGTTGATCAGTGAGTTGGCCGCCATCTCCAGGTAGTCGAGCAGCGCTTTGCGGTGCTCGTCATCGAGGACTTCCGGCTCGATCTCCGCGACCGCGATCCGCATACAGCGCAGCCATGCGTCCCGCTCGATCGGCCCGATCGTGAACGGCAGGTGCCGCATGCGCAGGCGCGGATGTCCGCGCTCGTCGGAGTAGGTGCGCGGCCCGCCCCAGTACTGTTCGAGGAACATCCGCAATCGACGCTCGGCGGGCCCGAGATCTTCCTCCGGATAGAGCGGACGCAGCACCTCGTCCGCCGCGACCTCGCGATAGAACGCCGCCAGGATCCGCCCGAATGTCTTCGCCCCGCCGACTGCCTCGTAAAACGACGTCGCTGTCTGCTCGCCCGAACTCATAGACCCTCTCGATTCGCCGAATGCGCCACAGTCCATTGTGCCCGCGCCGCTCACTGGCCGCGCAACCGCCGCGAATGTCGCGACTGAACAGGTCTTCAGCCACAGTTAACCGGACATTGTCGAAAATCACCGTGCACTTGTCGTCGTTCCATGGTCCACTGGGTGACAGTCTCTGCGCCGCAGATACCACATGATCCTGCCAATCATGAAATTGAGGTCGAGATGAAGCAGCGGCACAGCGCCAGATCACACGAGGCGCGAGCGTACCGACAACTCCAGCCCGCCGACGTCCACAATCGTGGGTCGGGGGCTACTCCGCTGCATATCTTGTCCGACCATCGATCGGGCGGACATCATGGCCATCACGACCATGCGTCCCACCCCACCGCACCACCCGTCGAGAACACGAGTTGGCTCAAGTCCAGGGTGCTGCTGTTGAACGCCACCTACGAGCCACTCACCGCCTTGTCCGCGCGCCGCGCGGTCGTTCTGCTCATCTGCGACAAAGCCGACGCCGTCCATCAGAGTGCCGAAGGGCCGGTGGTCCACTCCGCCGAAGCATCTGTCGCCATTCCCTCGGTGATCCGCCTGCGCAACTATGTGCACGTGCCGTACCGGGCCAGAGTTCCGATGACTCGCGCCGCCCTCATGCACCGGGACCGTTATCGGTGCGGCTATTGCGGCGGCAAGGCCGAGACCATCGACCATGTCATCCCACGCAGCCGAGGTGGGGAACATTCCTGGGAGAACTGCGTGGCCAGCTGCGCGCCCTGCAACCATCGCAAGGCCGACAAGCTGCTGGGCGAGCTGGGCTGGACACTGCGGTCGGCACTGGTCTCGCCGAAAGGCCCGCACTGGCGCTTGCTGTCCACCACCACGGAACTCGATCCGGTCTGGTTGCAGTACCTCGGCGAAGGCGCGGCCTGACCTCGACCGAGCTCAGGCGATTCGATCACCAGACTTGCCCACGTCGGCAAACGCGCGAGCCTCGGGCATATGCGGCTGGTCGCCAGGAGAGGAGTGTAGGTCGACGGGCTCGTCGACCGGGCTGACCAGCGCACACCCTCGGCAAGCATCGCGTGTTCGATGCCTCGTGGTTCCGACCCCGATTACGTTGGGACAGCGTAAATTTCGCAATCCCCACCTGGTCCGCCCAGTGTCGTTACCGCCCCACGCACGTCGCGTTCCGGCCGATCGGAACGCCATGAGCGTTCCGTCCCGAAACACGCTGAGCGGCTCGTGCTTGCGGGCGACGCCCTCCCCTCCTGTCGACGGCGCCGCCCATCTCATCAATCGCTCGGGCGCTCCCTTGTGCTACTGACGAGTTCGCCGACACCGCACTACGGTGCTCGCGCTGGCCACCACGATGTTTCGTGCATCACCGTCGTACCTGTGCCACACCGCCGTACGTTGTGCGGTACCGCGATGTCGGTGCGGTCGCCGCATTCGGGTCCAGCACGCTGATATCGGTAAGGCACAACAACATCAGTGTGGCAGCAGTGGGATACCGCCGCCGAGGCGGCGGGCGATCGAGCCGTAGCGGGCGTCGAGCCGCAGCCAGGTCCGGCTGGCTCGGACGCGGACGATCTCAGCGGTCGGAATGCGGCGTGGGTCGGTCTTCTCCCCCGAATGCGGGATGAAGTCCATGGCGGTGAGCGCGAAGACGATACGCATGGGCACCTGCACCTGGGTGTCGGCGCCGGACACGGTCAGCACGGTTTGGTCGAGCAACGAGGCGGGCGGGCCGTGACCGCTGCCGTGTTCCTTCGCCAACCGCGCACCCTGCTCGGCGAGCTCCACCAAGGTGCGCGCGGGTACGTCCTCGATGTGTGCGAAGCCGCCCGAGGGCGGCAACGCACCGCGCCAGGACGAGTCCATCGAATACCCGAGATCGATCGGCCTCCCGGTCGACAGCCCGGCCAGCACCAGGTCGGCGGCGGCGGTCACATCGTCGACGCCGAGTTCGGCGACCACGGTGCGTGTTGCCAACGCCTCGAAACCCGTTGCCACCCAGGCCGAGACGTAGCGCTCCCCGCGGCGGCACAGACGCACCACCACCGCCGGGTCCAGCCGCACGGCCCTGCTCAGGAACGTCGCGAGATTCTCCCGCTCCACCGGGTCGGATACCCGCAGCACTCGTTGTTCTGCTGTCACGGCTGCTCTACTGTCACGTCTCGACAATCACCGGTGCGCGATCACTCATGCCATCCACTCGGACAGGTAGTCGCGCTCTGCGTCGGTGAGCCGTCGCAGACGCTGCGCCGGCATATCGAACGCCGCGATCTGAGTGGACGCCACCACCGCGGCGTGCGAATCCGGAGCCGCGCCAGCGGCGCGCACCTCGTAGCCGATGGTGAAGTCGACCGCGCGCAACTGCTCGATCCACATGGCGATATCCAGCGGCGTGTCTTCGTGCCTCAGCTGGCCGCGGTAGCGGACCCGCAGGTCGGCGAGTACGCAGCCCTCGCGGAGTGACGCGGTCGGGCGGCCGTCCTCGAACAGCCACGGAATCCGTGCCTCTTCCAGCAGTGTCACCATCCTGGCGTGGTTGACGTGCTGGAACACATCCATGTCCGACCACCTGACGTCTACCCTGGCGTGAAACCGCCTGGGCAACAACAGGCTGCTGTGCGTCTTCGCGTCAGCGTGCAACGAACTGGTCAACGTGGTACCTCCGATTGGGCGCCCACCCCGCTCACCATGCTCCGCACTTGCCGCGCTGCAACCGACAGCGTGGCGAGATCGTGGGTTCCGGACTCGAACAATTCCGACAGTGCCGCTCTGGCTCGGCCGAGACGAGACTGGTTCTTCGACTCCCAGTATGCAATCTTCTCGTCCGGGGTCTCCTCGGGGTCGCCACCGGAGAGCACGTCGAGGGTGAGTGAGCGCAGTGATCCGTACATATCGTCGCGGAGAGCGAGCCTGGCCAGCGAGTGCCAGCGGTCCCCGCGCTCGAGGTGGCTGACCGCCTCCAACAGCCAGTCGATCTTGAGGTGGTCGTTCAGTGCGTAGTACAGCGCGCCGACCTCGTCGCCGTCCCGGTCCGTGATGTCGGCGATGTCCACGACGTCCAGCAACGGGAAGAGATTGAGCAGGCCGAACACCTCGGTGGCCAGGTCGGTCGGCGCGCCACGGGCGATCAGTTCGGCGGACTGGTCGGTGAGGATCGACACGTGGTGTCCGCGCAGCCAGCCCGGCACCTTCGGAGCGAGCTCGCGCACATCGGTGCTGTACCGGTTGATCTCCGCACCGACCGCGAGTGGCTGCGGCCGGTTGCTCAGGAACCAGCGCGACGCCCGGTCCAGCGTCCGCTTGGTCTCCAGTTCGAGCAGATCGCGCACGGGGGTGGGCGCATCGCATTCGCGGATCCGCGCCCACATCGAGTGCAAGTCGAAGATTCCGCTGGCCGCGGCGAACGCGCGTACCGCGTCGGTGGCGGTGGCGCCGATCTCCTCGGTCAACCGATGCGCGTAGGTGATGCCGCCGTAGTCCACCATCTCGTTCACGACCATGGTGGTGACGATCTCGCTGTGCAGCCGGTGCTTCTTGATCGCCGTGCCGAACCGCTCACGCAGCGGCGTAGGGAAGTACGCGGGCAGCCGGGCGGCGAAGTACTGGCTATCCGGCAGGTCGGAATCGAGCAGATCGGCCTTGAGCGACAGCTTCACGTGCGCCATCAGGTTCGCCAGCTCCGGCGACACCAACCCCCCGCCCTCGTCCAGCCTGCGCTTCATCTCCTGCTCCGAGGGCAGCGCCTCGAGCTCGCGGTCCAGGCCGCGACGCTGCTCCAGCTCGTCGATGAGCCGCATGTGCACGTTCAGCATCTCCGGCGCGTCGGTGCGCGAAAGTCCCATCAGGAAGTTCTGCGACACATTGTCCTGCAGCACCATCTGTGCGACTTCGTCGGTCATCGAGGCGAGCAACGGGTTGCGGTCGGCCACCGCGAGCTCATCACCGGAGACCACGGCATCCAGCAGGATCTTGATGTTGACCTCGTGATCGGAGCAGTCCACACCCGCGGAGTTGTCCAACGCGTCGGTATTCATCTTGCCGCCGTTGCGGCAGAACTCGATCCGCCCCAACGCCGTGGCACCCAGGTTGCCACCCTCGCCGATCACCTTGACCCGCAACTGGTTCGCGTTCACCCGCACCGCGTCATTGGACTTGTCGCCGACATCGGCATTGGTCTCGGTACTGGCCTTCACATAAGTACCGATGCCGCCATTCCAGAACAGA
>NZ_JBEZDE010000051.1:0-33945 GCF_040648115.1 Nocardia sp. NPDC049190 | reverse complement strand
CGGATACGACACCAACCCCGAAGACGACACCAGCCCGGTCATGGACGTCGGCGCCGATCTGGAAGCCATCGAAAACGTCTGCGCCGACGACCCGGCATCCGACCAGGGTGGGCAACCCTCGCACGAAGGCGTGAACACGGTGGGTTTGGCGGCTGATGAAGTCGAGGGACTACTCGAGCGCCTGGTCGAGCAGTCGCTGGTCACTGTGCACATCACGCCGACCACCGTGCGATATTCGCTGCTGGAAAGTATTCGCCTGTTCACCCGGCAACGGCTCGAAGAACGTTCCACCCACGAGGTAGACGAACCAGCGCGCCTGGCGCGACGTCACCGACACTACTATCGGGACAAAGTCGTCGCAGCGCAGCGGGATTGGTTCAGCCCGGCCGAGCAGGATCTGCTGGACTGGGCGCGGGTGGCGGCCGACAACATCACGATCGCGATCGAGACCAGCTTCGCCTCGGGCGATGCCGCACTGGGTTTGGAGGTCTCCACGGGCCTGGTCGCTTTACCCATCTACCGAGGATCACCCCGGGAAATATGCCGGTGGATCGAGCGCACACTGCAGGCCACCCGCACATTGACGCCGCAACCGCTCGAACTGCAAATCGAGGCAATGACCGGGATCGGATGGCTTGCCCTGATTCAGGGAAGGAACGAGGACGCGGAACGGATCTTCGAGGAATGCGCTGCCCTCGGTATCCGCGACCCGAATCTCAGAGCGAACTGGCGGCAGACCCCGGAAACCGACTGCGGCCTCCCCGCTGCCCTCGAATTCTTCTGGGGCGTGGAATTGATGTTCGCCCACCGCGACCCGCGCGCTGTCATCGTGTTGGCACGCGCCCGGGAAAAGTTCCGCGCCGTCGGCGATCCCAGTGGTGAGGGGAGAAGTGAGTGGCACGGGGCATTGGCGGCAAACTTCCTCGGATCGGCGCAGCAGGCCTTGCATTTATCGCAGCAACACCTCGAACACGCGACCGGCTCAGGGGCGAGGTGGGCGACATCCTGGGCCGAGTTGGTGTGGGCGATCGCGTTGTCCAAGTATGGTGACCCCACCGAGGCTTTGACCATCGGGCGCTCGACATTGGCGAACCAGGAAGCGGTGCATGACCAGTGGGGCGCGTCGTTGTCTGTGCTTATTCGGATATGGGCACTGGCGAAGGTCATCACGAATTCGATTGCGGCCGGCGGTGCTGACCGGGCAGAGCTCACGGCATTGGCCACCGAAACCGCTCAACTCGCTGGCGGGGTCGCCACGCTGCGTGCGGGGCCGGGCGTCTATTTCGGCGACCTGGGACTCTTCGCCGATGAAACGAACAAAGCGATCGATATTGCCCGCCGAGTGCTGGGCGGCGAGGCGTTCGTCGCCGCGCAACAGCAAGGCTCTCGGTTGCGTCCCGAGTTTCGCGAGGTGCAGCACCTGGCATTGGGCACGCTGTCCATCGACAGGATGCCGCCGGACAGCTCCGTTCGAGCGGATGCCCCGCCGCGCTGGGACGAGCTGTCCACAGCCGAACAAGAGGTCGCGATCCTGGCCGCGGCGGGATGGACGAACACCGCGATCGCGGCCCGCCGAGGAATTTCCCGTAGGACCGTCGACGCCCAAATGGCCGCCATCTTCCAGAAACTGACTATCACCTCCCGAACCGACGTCATCGAACTCGTTCCCGAACAATGGATCGGCCAGGTCAGAGCAGAAGCAGCGATTCGGCCACCCGCACGCCGACGAGCACATCGGAAGCGATAGGCCCGGCGGGTCGGTCGATCCGGTCGACCTGCGGCACGATCTCCAGCAGGGGATCTTCTTGCAGCGCTCGAGCGATGGAGTCGCCCGTTCGCGCACCATGTCGACGTCGAGGATCTGTGCGGTGATCGCCCAGCCGAGGGTACGGATCTCGGTGGAGTGGTTGACGGACCGGCGTTGCCGCAGCAAGGGGGGACTGCTGACGGACGGATAGCTTGGGCTGCTTGCCGTTCCGCTTCCCCCTCGCCCTCGCGACGGTCCTCCTTCTCTGCACAGATTGGAAGAATCGGTACGGTGATGCCGCTGCCGCACACCGATGCAAGCACCTGCCTGTTGTTGTCGCCCTACTCGCAGGTTCGATCGAGTCGGTCTTAAAAGAGGCGACGCGGGCACAGGGTCGTGGGCCGGGCGCGGCTGAACTATTGCGGTTGCTGCGGCGGTTGATCCGGATGAGACGACGGGTCGAGGAACCCGAATCTCTGCGTCGCGTTTTGCTGAACGGCGCGTGGTATGCGTTTGCCGACCACCGATCAGGCCGCAGTCCTGGACGCGCTCGACCTCACCGATCCGGTTCCCACGACGATGCGCACGGGATTCGCGCCCTGGCAGGGGACACGACCGCAGAGCACGCCGACCGGCAGTTGGGCGAACCGAAACGACGATTTCTGGACCGAGAACTCACAGCGAAACAAGAGAGGTCTTTACCCTGACCCCTGAGGTGTTCGTCACCCCGGCATTCGACGGGTAGACCTTGGCCTTCTGTCACGACGAGACACTCGGCGGAATGACACCAGGCTCCACCTCGATGCACAGTCGGTACGAGATGTATAGGCGGATGGAGCGATTGAGCCAGCGGTTCGCAACCGCGCACTGGTACGAACAGTTCGTCGACGACATCGTGGCAACCACGTGGAGCCAGTGGTGCATCGCTCGGGACGAGCGAAAACAGCATGCACTGTGTATCTTCCGACGACGTCAGAGTCTACCGATGCGAGGAACACGACCCCGTGGACTCGCTCGACGAATTGAACGCGTGGATCGACGCCAACGACCACAGACGCGAGTCTCGCCCGGCGGAAGAGGACCAAGATCGGGCAGAAGCGTATGCGCTCATGCTGGATGAGCGTGATGGGGACAATCGCTTGCCCACAGAAGATGAGGAGTCGGAGTATCCACTCCCGGCAGAGTCCGCTCAGGACCTGGTATTCGGAGCGTGCGCTGCACCAAAGCGGTTGTCGATAAACCTGGAAAACCTCGGCCCCCGCACCACGGTCCAAGGCACGGGGGTGCTGGCCGTCCCGCACTCACTACAACACCTCCCGCGCCGCGGCGTGCTACCGATCTGACGCAACCGTCCTGGCACAACCGGACCCGGACCCGACGAGTTCTGGGTTCGGCGGAAGTACTGCGGTCACGGAGATCGGCCGGTCAGACCCTCCCGCCGGCGCTCGAGTTCGTCGACGCTGCACCGGGCACTCGACTCAGCCCGCAAAGTCGTACGCCGAGAAGGCTTAACACTGCGCAACGGCGTCGCTGGCACCGATGCGCCATCACGGGTTGGATCCGACGGCACGGCACCACCTCGTCCGAACGCCTCGACCTGCCCTGGCCGATCGAGCGGACGATCTCCTGGCTTACCGGCTGCCCCCGGGACTCGCCATCCGGCTCCGACATCCTCGCTCGGCTCCTGTCGCGACCCCCTGTGTCCGGGTACCTGGCGAATTTCACGACATGAGACACGGCCTTTACAGGGCGAATTCAGCGAGGATACTATCTGGTCTGGTTTGAGCGTGCCGCCGTCGGGAGGGCATAGGGACACGCGACGAGTGGTTCGGTTGTGTGTTGGAGGTTGCCCTACCCATGCGGTCCTGGTCTATGGAGGCCGTGCGGGACTGGCTCATCGCCAGAACCGCTGCGTTGAGCGGGCTGGATCCCGCTGCGATCGACGGACGTGAGCCATTTACCCGGTACGGGCTCGATTCCCACACGTTGACAGCCCTCGCCGGCGAGTTGAGTGCGGCAAGCGGCCATCCGGTGTCGCCGGTTCTGATGTGGGCGCATCCGACGCCAATCGCATTGGCAAGCCGACTCACCGGAGCCCAGCCTGAACCAGCCGACCAGCACGAATCGCCGGGTTCGGCGGCGCAGCCGATCGCAATCGTCGGCCTTGCCTGCCGTTTTCCCGGCGCTCCCGACCCGGCGGCATTCTGGCGATTGCTCAACTCAGGGGCGGACGCACTGACCGAACCGCCGGACGGCCGGTGGGCCGATGGGCCGCCGCGCGGTGGGTTCCTCGACCGGATCGATGAATTCGATCCGGAGTTCTTCGGTATCTCTCCCCGCGAGGCTCCACACGTCGACCCGCAGCAACGGCTGATGCTCGAACTGATGCAGGAAGCTCTCGACGACGCGGGCATCCCACCCGGCAGTCTCGGCGGCAGCCGAACCGGCGCGTTCGTCGGTGCGATGTGGAGTGAGTACGGGGCGAGAATTCGCGCCGACCCGGATCTGGTCACCCAACATACGTTGACCGGTGGCGATCCGAGCATCATTCCCGCCAGGATGTCGTACACGCTGGGTGCGCGCGGGCCGAGCCTGCTGGTGAACACCGCATGCTCATCGTCACTGGTCGCGGTGCACCTTGCGGTGCAGAGCCTGCGTGCTGGGGAATGCGACATCGCCTTGGCCGGTGGAGTGAGCCTGATGCTGGGGCAGGACACAGTAGACGCGTTGCTGCGACTCGGTGCGCTGGCCCCGGACGGGCGGTCCAAGGCGTTCGACGCGCGTGCCGACGGGTACGGGCGCGGCGAGGGCGCCGGGATGATCGTGTTGAAGCCGCTCGACCGAGCGCTAGCCGATGGCGATCCGGTGCACGGCATCCTCCGGGGCAGCGCGGTGAACCACGACGGCTTCACCAATGGCCTGACCGCACCGAGCTTGCTGGCCCAGGAATCCTTGCTGCGCAGCGCTTATCGCCGAGCGGGTATCGCGCCCGCCGATGTCGGATACGTCGAAGCACACGGGACGGGAACGGCCCTCGGCGACCCGATCGAGGCAAGCGCGCTGGGCACGGTGCTCGGGGCGGGGCGCTCCGCCGACCAGTTACTGCCGATCGGTTCGGTCAAGAGCGTGATCGGTCACCTGGAACCGGCGGCTGGGGTCGCCGGGCTGATCAAGGTGCTGTTGGCGATGCGGCACCGCACTCTTCCGCCGTGCAGCCAGTTCGCGCAAGCGAACCCGCATATCCCCTTTGACGAATGGGGTCTGCGTGTGTCGTCGCGGGCCGAGCAGTGGCACGGCGATGCGGGCGGCCGCCTCCTCGCCGGGGTGAGCGCGTTCGGCTTCGGTGGCACGAACTGCCATGTGATCCTCGAGAATGGCACGGACGCTCCGGTTCACCTGCTGCCCCTTTCCGCAGGCAGCGACGATGGCCTTCGCGCTGCGGCGCGGAAACTGGTCGCCGATCGGGACCGGACACCGATCGCCGCATTGTGTGCCTCCGCCGCGGTCGAGGAACACAGCTCGCACCGGCTCGCACTGACTGTCCGAGACAACGGTGATCTCTTCTCGGGCACGGAGAAATTTCTCAACGGCTATGCCGGTGCCGGAGTCAGCGCCGGAAAGGTCGAAGGCGAGCGACCGAAGGTCACGTTTCTGTTCGGTGGGCAGGGCTCGCAATGGACCGGGATGGGTGCACAGTTGTTGCGTGAGCCCGCGTTCCGGTCGACGATCATCCGGTGTGAGACCGCGCTGCATCGGCACGTCGACTGGTCCCTCACCCAGCTGCTGACCTCCGCCGACGAAAGCTGGATCGAGCGCACCGAGCTGGCCCAGCCCGCGATCTTCGCGATGCAGGTTGCCTTGACCGCCCTGTGGCGATCATGGGGTGTCGAGCCGGATGCCGTCGCCGGGATGAGCATGGGGGAGGTCGCGGCCGCGCACGTCGCCGGTGCGATCAGTCTCGACGACGCCGTCTCGATCATGTGCCAGCGCAGTACATTGGCCGGCCGGTTGTCCGGCCGCGGCGGCATGGCCGTGCTGGATCTGTCCATCGAGGACACGAACGCGATGCTGTCCCGGCACGGCGGACAGGTGTGGGTGGCGGGCAGCGCCGGCCAGGGATCCACGGTGATTTCCGGTGATCGAGCGGCGATCGAGACGATCCGGGGCGCACTCGCCACACGATCCATCTCGTCGGCACTGATCAGGGTCGACTACGCCTCCCATACTCCCTATGTGGATTCGGTGCTGCCCGATCTGCGGGCTGCGCTCATCGATCTGCAGCCTGGCGAGACGCGAATCCCGTTCTATTCCTCGGTCACCGGGGAACTGATGGACGGCGCGCAGCTCGATGCCGAGCACTGGGCCCGCACCGAACGTGAACCGTGGCGATTCGATCTCGTGATGAAGGCTATGCGCGCCGGGGGCTACGAGATTTTCCTCGACCTCGACCCGCATCCCATTCTCACCTCGGTGGTCGAGCGACACGGCGCCACAGCGCTGCCGACGCTTCGCCGAGGGGACCGCGACCGCTCGACTTCGATCGACTCATTGGGTGTGCTGTATACCCGGGGCGCTACCGGACCAACGCAACCGGACCAGGGTCGGACGGAGTTGCTGGTGCTGTCCGCCCGCTCGCACGATTCGCTGCTCGCATCGGCGACCGCGATGGCGGGTGAACTGAGCGGTGTCGACGACAGCGCTCTGCGCGACCTCTGCTATACCGCCGCCGTCCGACGGGACCACCACGAACACCGGCTAGCGGTGACCGGCACGTCGGCCAACGAGCTGGCAGATTCGTTGCGCGCCGTCGACGGCGGCGTTATGCCCGCTGGCATGTGGATGGGCAGCGCAGCGCATGGCGAGCGGCCGAAGGTTGTGTTCGTATGTTCCGGCCAGGGTTCGCAATGGGCGGGAATGGGCCGGAGCCTGTTGCGTGCGGAACCGGTATTCCGTGCCGCGGTAGTGGAAGTCGAGAGATGGTTACGGCCGCTGACCCAGTGGTCGCTGACCGCCGAGTTGACCGCACCAGCCGAAGACAGTCGCCTCGACGAAACCGCGGTCGCGCAACCGGCGCTGTTCGCGATCCAGGTGGGGATCGCACGGCTATGGGAGTCATGGGGACTCACCCCGGACGCGCTGATCGGCCATAGCGTCGGCGAAGTGACCTCGGCGTATCTGGCCGGGTCGCTGTCCATGGCCGAATCGGTCGAGTTGGTATATCAGCGGGGCCGACTGATGCAGACCGCCTCCGCGGCCGGAGAAGGCGGGATGGCTTCGGTGGAACTGCCCGCCGAACACGTGCGCGAGATGCTCAGTGGGTTCCAGGATGAGCTCTCGATCGCGGCGATCAACGATCCCGATTCGACCATCGTGTCCGGCGATGTCGCCGCCTTGGCGGACCTGCTCGGACGGCTGCGCCGCGACGGGACAGCGTGCCGTGAACTCCGCGTCGATTACGCGTTCCACAGCGCGCGGATGGACCCCGCCGAACACGAATTGTCGCAGGCGCTCGGCAACCTTGCTCCGAGGCGGGGCCGTTTGCCCTTCTACAGCACAGTGTCCGGGAAGCTCGTCGATGATCAGCCACTCGATGCGGGCCACTGGGTTCGAAACGTCCGAGAGACAGTGCTGTTCGCGGACGCGATGAACGCCGCTATCTCCGACGGACACCGGGTTTTCCTGGAGATCGGACCGCATCCGGTTCTGCTGGAGAACATGCAGCGATGCCTGGCCGCCCGCGGGATCGACGGCCGCGCCATCGGTACATTGCGCAGGGGCGAAGACGAACGGGCCGCGTTGCGCCGCGCGGCGGGCGCACTGTACGCCGGCGGGTGCGTCCCCGACTTCGATCAGATCCTCGATACCGGCCGGGTCGTCTCGTTGCCAGCGTACCCATGGCAGCGGAAGCGGTACTGGCTCGCGGCCGACCGGCACGCCGGGCCCACTGGCAACGACAGCGGCCATCCGCTGCTCGGCATGGGGCTGATCTCGGCGGTAGAGCACGGAACCCGATACTGGCAACGCACGCTGGATCCGGCAAGGCTCCCGTATCTCGCGGATCTCACGGTGCGTGGGAACGCCGTGCTCTCGGCGGCCGCCGTTGCCGAAATGGCACTGGCTTCAGGTGTCGAGACATATGGAACCAGCGATATCGCGGTTACGGATCTGACTTTCGAGCGAATGCTCGATATGACCGAGGCTTCGGCGCCCGCGATCCAGGCAGTGATCGGCACGCGGGATGAATGCTTCCAGGTCTTCAGCCAGCAGGGCTCGGACTGGGTCCGGCACGCGCTGGCCACTGTCAGCCCGGAAACCGGTACGCCGGACATGCACGAGCGGCCCGCACAGATCCAGCGGCGCTGCACGACACACCGGGACAGAATTGACCACTACCAGGCGCTGGCGGGGGCGGGACTCGATATCGGGGAGCACCTTCGTGGGGTCTCGGAGTTGTGGCTCGGTCCGGACGAAGCGCTCGCCTTCCTCATGCCACCGCCGGCGCACCGTGGCGCTGCCCACTACCGCATCCATCCTGCGATGCTGGACGCCGGTCTGCAGGCGCTGATCGCGCTGTGCAACGGTTCAACCGGTAGCTATGTCGTCACCGCGATCGGTCGGTTACGGGTACATCGGACACCGGAGGGCCCGGTGTGGGCCTACGCCCGGTCGGTGGGTCCAGGCGGGACCCTTTACCTGGTCGATGATGACGGCCGAATACTGGTGGAGGTCCAAGACATTCGCCTGCGATCCTTGCCGCCCCGTGATCGCGATCCGGTCACGGATTGCCTGTATACGGTGGAATGGCGCGCACGCGTCCAGCAGGAACAAGTGCGACGGAGAGGCCAGTCCTGGGTCGTGTTCGCCGGCGCGGATCGCCTCGGCGCCGAGGTCGTGGACGAGCTGCGGGCTCGAGATATCCAGTGCGCCCTGCTGACTGCACCGACTACCGACCCGACCACGGCTGATTCGCTGCGAGCGGCTCTGGCTGGACCGGCGCCGACCGGAGTGGTGCACATCGGAAGTCTCGGCAGCGCGAGCGCGCAGACGTTGGCCGCCGTGCTGGCCGGAATGGGATGGCGTGATCAACCACGCGTGTGGCTGGTGACCCGGGCCGCACAGGCAGTCGGCGAGGATGCCGCGCCGGTCAGCGTCGACGAAGCGTCTGTCTGGGGACTGGGTAGGGCGATCGGGCTCGACCATCCCGGGCTGTCCGTCACCCGGGTGGACCTCGCCGCCCGGCCGACACCTGATGAGACGGCCACACTGGTGTCGGAATTGCTCAGCGATGACCGGGAGACCGATATCGCCCTGCGCCCGGATGGTCGGTTCGTGGCCAGGCTCGTTCGTGCGCCGGACGTCGGTGAGCGAGTCGCGCGGTTGCGGACAGACGGCGCGTATCTGATCGTCGGCGCGGACGCCGCGCTCACGGAGCCGTTCGCCGAGTGGCTGGCCGACCGCGGCGCGCGTCATGTCGTGATCCTGGCCAGCACCGGTCGGGTCGAACCGGTCAGCTATCCGGGAGTGCAGGTGCTGACCATCGAACCGACCGGTGCCGACGACAGCGCGATAATCGGCCGACTCGCCGAGATCGAGGCCGCCGCAGGGCCATTGCGGGGGCTGATCCATGTCGGCGGCGCCGATAGTGCGTGGCAGTGGCACCGACAGACACTCGATCGCAGGCTCGAACTCTTCGTAGTGTGCTCCTCGGTCGCCTCGTTGTTCGGTCGCCCGGGTGATGCGGTCGACAGCGCCCGGCTCGACGCGATCGCGCATCACCGCCGTGCCCTCGGTCTGACAGCATTGAGCGTTGGCCTGGCACCGACTCACACAGCGGCACACGGTGTCTCCGCGGTGACCTGGGCAGTTCTTGCGCAGGCATTGGATCGCGGAGTGCACCTGGGCATCGGGCAGCTCACGGTCATGAAACTGAACCTCCGGCACTGGTTCGAGTCGTTTCCCGGCGCGACGGGGGCGCCGCTGTTCGACGAGATCGAATCCCGTACTCCGGATATCGCCACCCCGCTTGCCGCCAGGCTTGCCTCGACCAGCGCCCCGGAACGGATCAGGTTGATCGAAGAGCACCTGGTCGAGCAGGTTTCCCTGACGCTGCAACGCGATCCCGCGAGCCTGAGTCGGAAGGCGACGTTCCAAGGCATGGGCATGGAGTCGCTGATGGCGGTGGAGCTACGCAACCGGCTGGAATCCACGCTCGGCGTTCACTTGTCCGTCGCGCTGGTCTTCACCTACTCCACCATCGCCGCGCTCGCGGAGTTCATCGGGGACGAACTCGCCATGCTGGAACCTCCGGATGGGAGACCAGAACCGGAATCGGGCGAGGTGCCGTCCGTGACAGCGGACATCGATGTGCTCTCCGATGCGGAGGCCGAGGCCCTGCTGTTGCACAGTATCCAGCTCGTCGAACAGGAATGGTGTGATGACTGAGCAGGCGTCATCGGTGAAGCAGGCACTGACCGCCATTCGCACCCTGCAGACACGGTTGGACCGAGAACTGCGGGCGAAGACCGAGCCGATCGCCATCATCGGCATGGCCTGCCGGGTGCCGGGCGGCGGAACCGACCCAGACGAGTTCTGGCGGCTGCTCGACGAGCGCGTCGACGCGATCACCGAGGTCCCCCCGGACCGGTGGACACGCGCGGACGGCGGTACCGCCGCCACACGCTGGGGTGGTTTTCTGTCCGACGTAGACAAATTCGACCCGGCTTTCTTCGGCATCGCGCCCCGGGAGGCCGAGGCGATGGACCCCCAGCAGCGCCTCCTGTTGGAGGTCGCCTGGGAGGCACTGGAACGCGCCGGGCGCGGACTGCCCGACCAGCTGGCGGGCTCGAAGACCGGTGTCTTCGCCGGTGTCGTCGTCACCGACTACGACCGCCTCAGCGTCGGAGAACGCGACATCTACACCGTCACCGGCAACGGTCACTCGTTCCCCGCGGGACGGCTGTCGTATGCGCTCGGGCTCCAGGGCCCGAGCATGGTTGTGGATACGGCGTGCTCGTCGTCGCTGGTCGCCGTGCATCTCGCAGTCCAGAGCCTGCGATCCGGGGAAAGCGCCATGGCGTTGGCGGGTGGCGTCAACCTGATGCTGGCCAGGGACATGACCGATATGCTGACCAGCTCCCGCGCGCTGTCCGAGGACGGGCGATGCAAGACCTTCGACGCGTTGGCCAATGGCTACGTCCGGGGCGAGGGATGCGGGATGCTCGTCCTGCGACGGCTTTCCGACGCGGTGGCGGACGGTGATCCGGTGCTCGCGGTGATCCGTGGCTCGGCCGTGAATTCCGACGGCCGATCCTCCGGGCTGACCGCGCCGAACGTCTCCGCACAGAAGGCACTGCTGCGGGAAGCGTTGCGCAGCGCCCGGGCAGAAGCGGCGGACATCGACTATGTCGAGACGCACGGCACCGGAACGCCACTCGGCGATCCGATCGAGGTGGACGCGCTGATCGACGTGCTCGGCCGGCCGCGAGACGACGGTTCGCGCTGCGTGCTCGGCGCGGTGAAAACCAACATCGGGCATCTCGAGGCAGCCGCCGGTGTGATCGGACTCATCAAGGCCGTGCTCGCGTTGCGGTGGGAACGCATCCCCGCGAACCTGCACCTGCGCACCGTCAACCCGAGGATCGACCTCACCGGAACCGCACTCGTACTGCCGAAAGATCCAGTGCCGTGGCCGAAGCAGGACGGGGCGACGCGGATGGCAGGGGTCAGTTCGTTCGGGATCAGTGGCACCAACGCGCACGTCATCGTCGCTGACCCGCCAGAACACAGCGAACCTCCGACAGCCGCGCCCAACGCAGGTTCGGCATTGGTGCCGATCTCCGCGCGCGATGCGAACGGACTGACCGATCACGTCGCCGCATTCAGGGACATGCTCGTCCGGCAAAAGTCCGAGGTCGGCGATATCGCTTACACCGCGGCCGTCCGCAGACACCATCACGAGCACCGCGCCGCGTTGGTGTTGTCCGGGGATGGGCCGCCGCGGCTGGTGGCCGGCGCCGAACCGGACGAACGGCCACAGGTGGTGTTCGTATTCCCCGGACAGGGTTCGCAATGGCTCGGCATGGGCCGCGCGCTATTCGCCGGTGAACCCGCGTTCCGCGTGGCCATCGAGGCGTGCGACGACGCGATTCGCACTGAGGCCGGATGGTCGATCATCGACGAACTCACCACCGAGTCGTCCGAGTCCCAGCTCGATCGGGTCGACATCGTGCAGCCGGTGTTGTTCGCGATGGAGGTCGCTTTGGCGGCATTGTGGCGGTCGAAGGGTATCGAGCCGGACGCGGTCATCGGACACAGCATGGGCGAGGTAGCCGCCGCACATGTGGCCGGTGCGCTCACGCTGGGCGACGCGACACGAATCATCTGCCGCCGTAGCCAGTTGCTCCGCGGGCTGGCGGGGCGTGGTGCGATGGCATTGGTGGAATTGCCGTTGGAGCAGGCGCGCACAGCGGTGTCCGGATTCGCCGATCAGCTGTCGATCGCGGCAAGTAACAGCGCGCGTTCGACTGTGCTCTCTGGTGCTCCGGACACGCTGGACGAAGTTCTGGCCGAGCTGACCGGTGCGGGAGTGTTCTGCCGTCGAATCAAGGTCGAGGTCGCCTCGCACAGCCCGCAAGTCGATGCCATTGTCGATGAGTTGAGCGGCCGGCTCGGCGCGCTGACACCGAAGACCGGCACGGTGCCGATGTTTTCCACCGTGCTCGGAAAGGCCTGCGACGGCGCCGAGCTGGATGCCAGCTACTGGATACGCAACGTTCGTGAACCCGTGCTGTTCTCGGAGGTGGTTCGGGATCGTATCGCCGCGGCGCGCACCGTGTTCGTCGAACTGAGCCCGCACCCGGTCTTGCTGCCCTCGATCGAAGAGGACGGCGGCACCGTGGTCCCGTCAGGTCGGCGCGAACACGATGAACGAGCGGTGTTCCTCGAATCGCTTGCCGCGCTGTATGTCCAGGGTTGTCAGGTCGACTGGCCCGCGCTGCACCCGAGCGGTGGACGCTGTGTGCCGCTGCCTGCTTATCCCTGGCAGCGACAGCGGTACTGGGTGAACGAGGCCCCCGCTCGGCGCGCCGTCCACGGGCATCCATTGCTCGGTGAGCCGGTCAGCCCGGCGACCTCACCAGGTACCCGGATCTGGGAACGCGAACTGGACCTCCCGTATCTGGCCGACCATACCGTGGATGGCGCGGTGGTGTTCCCGGCATCGGCCTATGTCGAGATGGCACTCGGCGCCGCCGGACGATCAACGGTGCTGAAGGACCTCGTCTTCGACCAGATGGCGATTCTCGGGGACGACGGTTCCGGTCACGTCCAATTCATCGAGGACTCGGACGGTTTCCAGGTATTCGCCAGGGCGACAAGAGACGAGCCGTGGGTGGCTTGTGCGCGTGGAACGATCGGTCGTGGCGACGAAGAGCCACCCAGTGCCGAGCCGCCTGCGGCGGTTCGCGACCGGTGTCGCACCGAGGTCACCGCGGCGGAGCACTACGACCGTTTCGCCGTGCGGACCATCGACTATGGACCGGCATTCCGTGGCGTACAAGGAGTCTGGGCTGGCAACGGTGAAGGTGTCGCCTTGGTCGAGCTGACCGGGTCGTCCGCCGGGTATATCTGTCATCCCACCCTGTTGGACGCGTGCTTTCAGGTGCTCGGTGGTGTGTTGCTCGACCGATTCGCAACCGGCGGGGTCGTTCCGGTCCGAATCGACCGGCTTCGGGTGCATCGGCCCCCTGGTGGGCGCGTGTGGGTACACGCGCGCGCACGGTCCGGGGAGGACACCGGTGATCTGCTGGTGCTCGACGAGGACGGCACCGTTCTGGTCGAGGTCGACGGGCTGACAGTCGCCGGGCTGGCCGAGTCGAAGCCGTACCGGGACTGGCTGTATCAGGTGGCCTGGCGCCCGGGGCAACGGCTCGCGGCACCGGATCCGAGCGAACCGTCGACCGGGGCATGGCTGGTACTCGCCGACGCCGCCGGTGTCGGCACGGCGCTGGCCGCGCTACTCGAACAGCGCGGCCAGACCTGTGTACTGGTCGACAAGGACGACATCGATATTGCTGACGACGACGCATGGAACGGTCTGCTCGACAAGGTCGCTCGCGGAGAAGTCCGCTGCGCCGGGGTGGTGCACCTGTGGAGCCTCGACACCACCGAAACCGAGTACATCACCGCCGATACGCTCACCGACGACCAGCACCTCGCCGGTCTCGCCACGGTGCGACTGGTCCGGGCGCTCGCTCGCCTTCGCCTGCGGGACCTTCCCCGGCTGTGGCTGGTTACCAAAGGAGCACAGCAGGTGGGCCGCGAACCGGTCGCGGTAGCGCAAGCACCGCTGTGGGGACTGGCGCGGACCCTGAGCGTCGAGCATCCCGAGCTGGAGTGCACCCGGGTCGACCTGCACTCGGAGTGGACACGAGCCCGTTGTGCCGAAGAACTTCTCCCGGAACTGCTCGCGGCGGACGGCGAAGACGAGATCGCGTTGCGCGAGGAGGCACGGAACCTGGCGCGGCTGGCCCGTACCGGATTCGACACCGGCGCCGCCGCACCGACCCTGACGCAGGGAACGTACCTGATCAGCGGCGGGCTCGGCGGGCTCGGCATCGGCCTGGCACGCTGGCTGGCCACACGCGGGGCACGGCACCTGGTGCTGGTCGGACGACACGATCCGGGTTCGGAAGCACAGGCCGGGATTATCGGTCTCCGACGAGATGGCGTCGAGGTCGTGGTTGCGCGCGCGGATATCGGCCAGCGTGCGTCGGTCGCCCGGCTGCTCGCGGATATCGACGATCGGCTGCCGCCACTGCGCGGCGTGCTGCACGCGGCCATGGTGCTCGACGATCGGACCATTCTCGAATTGGATGCCGAACGGTTCGACCGTGTACTGGCGCCCAAGGTGCGGGGCGCATGGAATCTCCACGACCTGATCGGCAACCGGGAGTTGGACTTTTTCGTCATGTACTCGTCGGCGTCGGCCCTGCTCGGCTCGCCGGGCCAGGCCAATTACGCGGCCGCGAACGCATTTCTCGGCGCGCTGGCGCGACATCGGCAATACAGTGGCCGACCGGCACTGTGCGTCGACTGGGGCCTGTACTCCCAGCGAGGCATCATGGCGAGCCGAGACGCTGAAGGGCAGCGGCTCGCTCATCGTGGTGTCGGCACCATGACCCCCGAGCAGGGTACGGATATCCTCGGTCTGCTGCTCGGCGGCAGTGCCGGTCACGTCGCGGCGGCGAATCTCGATCTGCGGCGGTGGCTGGCGTCCTACCCATCCCTGGCCGGTGCGTCGCTGTTCACCGAACTCGCCGACGACGACCGGGACAGTGGGCGAGGGCAAACCCTTGGGTGGTTCGCGGACCGACTGCACGCGGCTACACCCGCCGAACGGCCGAGCTTGATCGACGCTGTCGTGACCGAGCAGCTCGGCGAAATCCTGCATCTCGACGCCGCCCGCATCGACCGGAAGGCGCCGCTCACCACCATGGGCGTCGACTCGCTGATGGCGCTCGAATTGCGGAACCGGCTCGAGTCAGCGCTGGGCATCCGACTCTCCACGACGCTGCTGTATGCCGCACCGACGGTGCTCGCACTGGGCGAACAGCTACTCGACGCGCTCGGCACGGCCGAGCCGGAGGGTCCCACCGACGACCACGACGACCTCGGTGATCTGGATATCGACGAGTTGCTGGCGCAGATCGACGGTTCGATCGACCGGGTCGAAAACTGGGAGCTACCGTGAACACCGCTGACGAAGAACGCTACCGCGCCAGCTTGGGGAAAGCCGCCTCCGCGTTGCGCCGCCTGGAGGCGGAAGTCGAGCGATTGCAGCGGCAACAGACCGAGCCGGTCGCGGTGATCGGCATGGGCTGTCGTTTCCCGGGCGGCGCCGATGACCCGGAATCATTCTGGACACTGCTTTCCGACGGTGTCGATGCGATATCGGAGCGATCGCTGGATGCCACCGAGGGCGCCGCGGCCACGGGTGCCTTTCTCTCCGCGGTGGACGGTTTCGACGGGGCCTTCTTCGGGATCTCGCCGCCGGAGGCGACCGCGCTGGATCCGCAGCACCGGCTGCTACTCGAGGTCGCCTGGGAGGCGCTCGAAGATGCCGGAGTGGTGACCGAGCGATTGGCCGGCAGCCGAACCGGCGTATTCGTCGGCATGAGCAACAACGATTACCTGCTGCTCAGCGCCCGATCCGGTGCCATGAGCGGGTATTCGGGCACCGGAACGGCCCACAGTTTCGGGCCGGGCCGGTTGTCGTATCTGCTCGGGCTTCGTGGACCGAGTCTCGCGGTGGACACCGCGTGCTCGTCGTCGCTGGTCGCGGTGCATCTGGCGATCCGGAGTCTGCGCACGGGGGAGAGCTCGCTCGCGCTGGCGGGCGGGGTGAATCTCGTTCTCGACGAGTCGGTCACCGAGATGGTCGCCGATCTGCAAGCACTGTCGCCCGATGGTCGCTGCCGGACCTTCGACGCGCGGGCAAACGGGTTCGTCCGCGGTGAAGGCTGCGGAATCGTGGTGCTCAAGAAACTCTCCGACGCGCTGGCCGATGGTGACCGGGTTTTGGCCGTGCTTCAGGGTTCGGCGATGAACTCGGACGGTCACTCGGCTGCGCTGACCGCACCGAACCCACTGGCGCAGCAGGAGATGCTGCGTCAGGCGTTCGCCGATGCGCGGGTGCGCCCCGCTGATATCGGGTACGTGGAGACGCACGGCACCGGCACCGCACTCGGAGACCCGCTCGAGATCGAAGCATTGACCGAGGTTTTCCGCGATGTGGACAGCGGCAGCGGCGGTTGTGTGCTGGGCGCGGTCAAGACCAACATCGGGCACCTCGAGGCCGCCGCCGGTATCGCCGGACTGATCAAGGCGGTCCTGGCTTTGCGGCACGAACGCATTCCCCGCAATCTGCACTTCAACACGCTGAATCCGAGAATTTCCCTGACCGGAACGCCATTCGTGATCCCGAAGACGGCTGTCGCGTGGCCGCGAGGCGAACAGCCACGGATCGCCGGCGTCAGCTCGTTCGGCATGAGCGGAACCAACGCGCATGTCATCGTCGCCGAAGCGCCCACGGTCGAGCAGGCGCCGCCGCGCACCGGTCCGATAGTGCTCCCGCTGTCGGCACGAAGCCCGGCGGCGTTGGCCGAGTTGGCCACGGCGCACGCAAATATCCTTGCGCAGGACCATGATGCGTGGGACATCGCGTATACCGCAGGAGTCCGGCGTGATCATCACCAGTGGCGGACCGCGGTGGTGGGCGACTCCGGCACCGAACTGGCCGAGAAACTGCGTTCCCTCCTACGGGACGGTGCCACGCCAGCACGAGCCGAGACACCGCCCGCACTCACGTATGTCTTTTCCGGACAGGGCGCACAGTGGATCGGCATGGGGCAGCAGCTGCGGGCGCGCGAGCCGGTTTTCGCCGCCGCGCTCGCTGAATGCGATGAACTGATCGCACAGCATGCGTCGTTCTCCCTGCTCACGGAACTGGCGGCGCGGGGCGACCAGTCGAGATTGCACCGCACAGAGATCGCCCAGCCCGCGCTGTTCGCCTGTCAGATCGCCCTGTCGGCCCTGCTGTCGTCCTGGGGCATCCGGCCGGACGCGGTCATCGGACACAGTGTCGGCGAGATCGCCGCCGCGCAGGTCGCCGGTGCGCTGAGCCTCGCGGAAGCCACTCGGATCGTGGTGTCGAGGGGCCGCGTCATGGCGCTGGCAGACGGTTCAGGGGCGATGGTCGCGGTCGCACTCAGCCGGGATGAGATCGCGGATGCTCTGGCCGCAGTGGATACTTCGGTCGTCGTGGCTGCGATCAACGACAGCGGATCCGTCGTGCTGTCCGGCCCGGTGGACGAGCTTCGCATCGTGCTCGGCCCACTCGAGCGGCAAGGCGTTCGATGCCGCTGGCTACCGGTCGACTACGCATTCCACTCGCCGTTCATGGCGCCGCTGGCCGTCGAATTCGCGGCAGAACTCGGCGTGGTCGAGACCAGCCGGACCAGGTGCCCGTTGTACAGCACGGTGGGCGGAGACCGCGTTGCTGGGACCGAATTGACCAGCGAATACTGGGCAGACAACGTCCGGCAACCGGTCCGGTTCGCCGACGCCGTACACGCCGCGGCCAGAGATGGACAACAGGTCTTCCTCGAGGTGGCACCCCATCCGGTGCTCTCCGGCCACGTCGCGAACTGTCTCGGCAGCGCAGCGGCGATACCGACACTGCGCAGGGAGCGCCCGGAACTACACAGCCTGCTCAGTTCGGTCGCCCAGTTGTATACCGCGGGGTATCCGGTGGACTTCGCCGGCTTCTTTTCCGGCCCCCACCGCGTGGTTGCGTTGCCGCGCTATCCATGGCAGCGCAGACGGTACTGGCTCGACACCCCGGAACCGGCACGAGAACAGGCCGCCGTCGAGACGGCGCACTGGGTCGAGGAGCTGATCGGACTTCCGGAGAACGAGCAGGAGGGCGCGATCGAGTCGGCCGTACGCGCAGACGCGGCCGTCGTACTCCAGTTGTCGTCGCCTTCCGATGTGCCGGTCGACGCCACATTCATGGAACTGGGGATGGATTCGCTGATGACCGTGCAACTCCGGCACGAACTGGCCGCGCGAACCGGCCTCGCGCTGCCCGCTACCCTCGCCTTCGAGCATCCGACTCCGAAGGCGATCACCCAATACCTGCTGACGGTGCTCGCCGAGCACGCGGAGAATGGATCATGATTAAGGTTTACGGGGCCGCCACCAGCGCTTGCACCCACAAGGTATTGATGGTGCTCGCCGAGAAGGACCAGCACGCCGATCTGGTCGAGGTAAGTGTTCTCAAGGGGCACGACAAGTCGCCGGAACATCGGAAGCGCCAGCCCTTCGGTGAGATACCGGTACTCGAAGACGACGGTTTCCTGCTGTACGAATCACGGGCGATCATCCGCTATCTCGATCAGCGGCTACCTGGTCCCGCGTTGACGCCGACCGACGTTCGACTGCGCGGGCTGATGGAACAGTGGATAAGCATCGAGCAGAGCTATGTCAGCGGCCCGGTGTGGGAGCTTGTTCGCGGCGGGCCGGTTTACGAGATCATCCGCGCAAGCCCGGCCGCGCGGATATTGCCGCCGCCACCGGACCAGGACGCCATCGCCGCTGCGCGCGCCGAGTTGGCGGCACCATTCGACGTCGCGGATGCCACGTTGGCCGAGCAGGAATTCCTCGCCGGCCCTGAGTTCTCACTCGCCGAGGTGACCTGGTTGCCCTACTTGCAGTATCTGGTCGCGTCCAACGGCGCGGACCTGATCGATGCGCGGCCGAACCTCGCGAGATGGTGGCGCGAGATCAGCGGAAGGCCGACCTGGCGGCGCGTCGGGAAAGTGCTGGAGCGACCCGAGTGAATCCATTCGATCTCTGGGGCGAGCAAATGCGCGTCGATCCGTTGCCGACATTGGCGCTGATGCGTGCCGAAGCGCCGATCGTCCGGCTGTTCAATCCGCATCAGGGGGCGCCCGAGTGGCGGGTGACCCGCTATGTCGACGTGGTCGAATTGCTCCGCGATCAGCGTTTCAGCAAGGACAAGCGGAAACTGTCCGATCAGGCTCGGTCCCGGTACTTCCGGGTCACCGAATTCGACCGGCTGGACAAGCACATGCTCTATGCCGATCCGCCGCAGCACACCAGGATGCGCGCGCTCGTGTCCAAGGCCTTCACTCCCCGCCGCATCGCGGAGCTACATCCCAGCGTCGTCGAGGCGACGACGAGGCTGCTGGACCAGGCCGAGCGGCAGGACTCGGTGGACCTTCTCGACGCACTTGCCTTCCAGCTACCGATCACCGTGCTGGCCGACCTGATCGGGGTTCCGGTCGAAGACCAGGAACGCTTCCGGGAGTGGACCAGAATTCTGATCGCTCCTCCGTCGGAAGGAGACTTCGATGCCCTGCGCCGGATGGCGATCGAGTTCCAGCAGTACCTGGAGGAGTTCCTCGCGCTGCGCCGCAGGCAGCCACGCGACGATCTCACCAGTGCGTTGATCGAGGCGGAGACCCACGGTGACCGGCTGTCGTCGGTGGAACTGATGAGCATGGTGTTCCTGCTCATCGCGGCAGGTTTCGAAACCACGGGCAACCTGATCGGCAACGGGGTGTGGGCGTTGCTGCGGCATCCAGCGCAGTTGCGGCGGCTCAGCGCGACGCCGGCACTCATCGAACCGGCCATCGAGGAGGTGTTGCGCTACTGCCCGCCAGTGAAGAACAGCACCGGAGCATTTGCGCTGACCGATGTCGAGTTCCGGGGCACGCTCATTCCGGCTGAGGAATTGGTTGTGGCTTCGCTGCTGTCCGCGCATCACGATGACGCGCAATTTCCCGAACCGGAACGGTTCGACATCACCAGAACCCCGAACCGGCACATGGGGTTCGGCCTCGGCCTGCACTTCTGTCTAGGAGCGGCACTGGCACGACTCGAGGCGACAGTGGCTATCGGTACATTGGTGCAGCGTTTTCCCGGACTGCAATTCGCAGCCGATCCGGAGACATTGCGGTGGAAGGACGGCGTATTCGTGCACGGACTGGACTGCCTTCCCGTGACCTGGGCGGCGCGATGACAATCCTGGCGCGGCAGGCGACGGTGGACGACCTGGACGAGATCATGCTTATCGAACAGGACTGGGACGAATCCCAACAGGCGAGCAGGGAGCAGATGATCGCTCGCCTTCGCGCCTTTGCCGAGGGCTTCTGGATCTTCGAGCAGCACGGCGAGGTCGTCGGCACCTTGATGGGCTTTCCCATGCGGTACACGGCCGAGAAAGTTGACGAACTCAGCGATTGGGACACGGTCACCGGCAACGGCTACTACCCAGAGATCGACCTGGACACCGCGAACGCCATCTATCTCGCTTCCGGCTCACTGAAGCGCACTGCGCGCGGCGGAACAGCGTACGCCGTGATGATGGAGACCCCGGTCGGACTGGCCGAGCGATACGGGCTGGACTATGTCCTCACCGGAGCCAAGATCCCCGGCTACAACGCCTATTGCCGTCGATTCGGCGAGATCGACGTCCGCGACTACGCGTTTCGCACACTCGGCGGCTGTCTCGTCGATCCGTTTCTGGAGATGTACCGGGGGCACCACTATCTGGTGCCCGACCGGAGGCACATCGTCGCTGATTATTATCCGGATCCGCCGAGCAGGGATTACGGTGCGATCGTGGTCCGGAGCGTGCGGGACAGACACATCTGATCCGTCCGGACAGACTTGTCCGCCGCTGCCTGGGCGCCCCGCACGGTGCGCACCGAGGTGTAGCGTTGACGTATTCGGCGGCATCACGTGCGTTGATCAGAGAGGTTGCGCCGTCCACGAATTCGATATCTGGTACTTCCTGGAGGCCGTGGCAGGAGCGTCCGATGACGCCGCAATCGATGAACGAGTCCGCGGCACTGCTTGGTCGTACACCCGCTGACACCCCACGATCTGACATCCCCCTGATTACGTCTGCGCGCGGACTCCGAGCCGAGCGGTTACATCGATGCGACCTGGTGGCCACGATCGAGCAACCTCGCGATCGAGCTCCCCGATCTGATCACCGCACCCCGTCCGCGAACAGGCCCGATATGGCGCATCGTCTACGATCCGGGGGTCCGGGAGAATCCGCGAGAAAAGTCACGCTAAAGCCGGTTACCGCAGATAGTGACATGCTATGCGCGGTAACTGTTCGACTGTCCTGGCGCTATAGGCGTTGCGCGGCGAGGCGACTCGGGAAAATATCTGCGGTAGCGGGGTTCGGAGGCGGGGGATGGGCGGGGTTCGGATGCTTCCGAGGGCGGCAAGTGGCGTGCGGCTGGCGGATGCGGTGCAGATCTATCTGGCAACCCTCACGGTGCGGAACACACGCGAGACCTACGGCGCGGCGCTGGATCGTCTGGTCACCGATTTCGGGGCAGACACCGATGTGTCGCTGCTGGATTCGGAACCGGATCGGGTGTGCGGCTGGTTCACCGTCGTGTGGGGTGCCAGATCAGCGAAGACGTTCAACATCCGGTTGACCGCACTTGTTTCGGCGTCCGGGGTCTGGCGGGAGCAGGGCTGGCTGGCCGGTGATCCGCTGGTCCGGTTGCGGGCGAGGCCAGCGCCGCCGGATTCCTGTAGGGCGTTGAGCCGGGAGCAGGTCGCACAGATCTGGGTCGGAGGCGGCGCTGCGGGAACGGGTGTTGTGGCATCTGCTCTACGAGTCCTCGGCTCGCGCCGCGGAGGTCCTGATGCTGGATGTGCCCGACCTCGATACGGCGAACCGATGCGCGGTGGTAACCCGCAAAAGGCGGAACTCGCGAGGTCATTGCCTGGCAGACCGGTACCGCCCGGTTGTTGCCTCGGATGCTGGCCGGGCGCCGGTCGGGGCCGCTATTCCTCACCGATCGCAAGGCTCGCCTGTCAGTGGGTGGGTAGGCGATATCGACCCGCCGACGGGGCGGGCGCGGCTGTCTTACCGTCGCGCCGCGGAGCTGTTCGAGAACCATACCGCGGGCTTTGATGACGGCCCGTACACGTTGCATCAACTGCGGCATTCCCGGCTGACTCATGCCGCAGAGGACGGCGCGTCCACTCCGGTGCTGATAAAACTGTCGGGGCATACCTCGGTACGGAGCCTGGTCAAATACGCGCGGATCTCCGACGAGGGGTTACGCCGGTATTATGCCGACAGCGACCCTGCCACTCGACGGCGGTGATCTGAGGCGGTGGATTTCGTGCCGGGTTCCATCGGTCCGGGCTCGCGATGAGTGGGGCGCCGCTGAGTGAAGCGGGACGCAAGTTGCTCCAGCACATGCGCGACACCATGGTCGAGGTGCTCACGCACCGGGGCCAGCCCCCACCTGCATCGCACATTGGGTGACCTGGCCGAAGAGGTTCGTGGGACACGAAGGATCAGCGACGCTGAGCATGACGGCCGTGAGCTGGTCGAAGCCAGCATGGCGACCGGACCCGCCGACCGCGCACGAAGGGCGCGGCGGTGAACGCGACCGGGTTCCCGATAACGTGGCAGGACTGCTGACCAGGATCCACGCGAGCGGGGTGGATCCTGGGACCGCGGCCCGGGTCGAGCATGCGGTGCTGGACAGATACCAGCAGCAACGACAGCTGCGAGAACGGAACCTGCGACAAGAATTCCTCAACAACAGATCCCACGCTCTACGCGAACGCGGTGAGACCGCGGAGCCGGCCGAAACCATCGCCAGAAACGAAGTCGACAACTATCTGCGCGGGGAACGCGCCCAGCACCTGATCACCCGTGACGCCGCGGCCCGCACCACCGAATGGGCAGACAACATCGGACTCTCGCCCGTGCTCCACGAGATCGCGACTTCACCACGAACCCGGGCAGTATCGGTCGATGAGGCACTGGCCCGGCTCACGACACGCACCGGACAGGACAGCGCGCTACCCAAGAGGCTCAGGCAGGCGCTGGCCCGGATCGAGAACAGTGGCGCCGATCCCCGTGCCGTCGACCGAGCCACGAGGCTGCTGCACGACCGCTACCACCAGTACCGGCAGCAACCCATGACCAACACCTACCGCGAGACCCTGCTCGAACGACGCGCGGAATTCACGCGCGACGGATTTCCACCACAGGTCGCCGACCGTCTCGCTCAACGCGACACCGAAGCCTTCACCCAAATACCGAAGGCACAAAGGATGATCGACAGCGTCGCAGCCAACAACACCAACCAATGGTTCGACAAGATCCGTGGGGACGGCCAGCGCAGCGACGTCGACCTGGTCGAACGGCTCGCGCAGATACATCACAACGAACAGGCCACACTGAGCGACCGGCTCAGCCGGATGAGCGAGGACTTGGACAGCACACAGCAGCGACTCTCCACTCTTTTGGAACGTTCCCCCGAACTCATGAGCAAAGGCGCCGATCGGTGGGTTTCGGGACTGGAAACGCAACGGTCAGCACTGACGAGATTGTCGGACACCACGGTTCCCGACTCCACCACCGGCAGCCGTGACTCCCCTCTCATCGGATCTGCGGACCTGCACGGCCCCGAGGCCAATATCCGAGGCTACGACGGCGAAATCCGGATGGCCGAAAAACTCGACGACATCCACGATCTCGGCCCGCTGGTCGACGCGAGCACCCCCACCGGTACCCGGATGGCCAGCGAGGTCGACATCGTCACCGACCACGGACGCGTATGGCACGAAGTCAAAACCCACAACCTCGACACTCAACTCGCACAGAGGAGAGACCTCGAAGCACAAGCCCGCAAACAGCTCGCCATCTCCCACATGAACCGCGAGTACTGGGTAGACGGCAAACCGCCAGAGCTGAAGATGCACTTCATGAACGGTGTGCATCCCGGCGTCAAATCCCGCATCGAAGCCATCCGCATCGAAGATGAGAACGGGCATGTCATCGATAACCACCGAGTCGAAGTCATCGACGAGTCCTGATCCCCGGCGTCTCATTCGTCACCGGAGGCGTCGGGATCGCGCAGCGGACGGTGGGTTCCGTCGAGGTCGGGCAAATGAAAGCTGTAGTGCCCGTCAACGCCGATGTGGGCCCGCACGAACGGCGACAACCTGGCCGGATCGGCATCCAGCACCGGGTAGTCCTGGGTGCGCAGCTCGGCCAGGACACGATCCCTATAGACGGTGTTCACAGCACCACACAGTTCAGCACCAGACCGAGTGCGGACAGCTGGTCTTCCGTACCGTCGTAATAGACCCGGGTCATCTCACTCTTGCGGCCGTGGAAGATCCGCCGCGCCAGGATTCATCGCGGCCCTCTGTGAGGTTGGCCTGGGCTTTGACCTCGCGCCGATACGGTTCATCGTCGGCCAGCCGCGGCACGTGCAAGGTTTTGAAGATCCGCCCGAAATGAGCCATAGCATGTCCGAGTGAGGTCGGCTGCCCGTCACGGGAGTCATGCGCGTGACCTCGTGCGCGGCCACTTCCCCGGTGTGGATGGAGATCGCGATCCGGCACTTGTCCTCCCAGGCCGATCCGCTCGATATCGATCCGGCCGCGGGCGGCCTTGTCCAGGGGCCCGTAGTCGGCGGCCGGGTCGATTCTCCACAACCGTTGGTCGGGCAGGTTCGCCAGTTGCGGCCGGTATCGGCGGCCGAGCAGGTGCAACAGCCCGAACACGATATCGCTGTAGGAGCCGGTATCGGTGATGATCGCCTCCGGCACCTTCCCACCGGACTGGCGCATTCAGTTGATGTCTTCGCTGTGCGCCGGCGAGCTGTCCGCAAGGATCTCGTAGTCGATGTGCCGCCTGGCCCGGGTGCGGTTATTGCTGGAACCCATTGACCCGATGCTCGAGTTGTCCTTCGTCTGCGCTGTCGCCGACATCGAGACTTCCACCGCGGCACGTAACCGGTCAGGCTGGTGTACCACACCGGCGCTCTACGGATCAGCAGCCGATTCCGCGTCGTCTCCGCAGCGAATCATGCTTGAACAGTAGTACATCCGGACGCCACCGCCGTTATGCGGTGAGCCTTCTCGATTATTGTTTTGCGCCGCAGGACTTCTGGTTAAAGGCAGGATCGCTCGACACATCTGTCCGGCCGGGCGAGCTCGGCGTGATACTCGTGCAGGCCGTCACCAAGACGGTTGGAGGGTTTACGCGTAGAAGGGAAAATCCATGACAACCAGCCTGCCCCCATTCCCCGCCGCGAACGAGGAACTGCTGGATACCTGTATCCGGCTCCGCGAGATCGCGCCGGTGGTAGAGGTGGAGTTTCCCGGTGGCGTGCCCGCCTACCTGGCGCTGACCTACAACGCGGTACGCGAGATTCTCGCCGGCGACAACAAGACGTTCGCCAGAGAACCCAAGCACTGGCCGGCCCTGTACGACGGTTCGATTCCGGAGGACTGGCCGCTGCGTGCTGTTGTTCAGGGCGACCACCTGTCCACCAAGGACGGCGATGATCATCGGCGGCTTCGTGGCCTGATCAGCAAGGCGTTCACCCCGGGGCGGGTGCAGGCGCTGGAGCCGCGGATCCAAGAGATCATCGACCGATTGTTGGACAAGGTGATAGCCGCCGGCGATGGTGTCGACCTGGTACCCGCCTTCACCGAGGCACTGCCGATGGCGGTGATCTGCGAGCTGTTCGGGGTGCCGGAGGCGGAGCGGGATCGGCTGCGTCGTTGGACCTCGGTTCTCTTGGCGCACACTACCGCTCCCGACGAGGCGTTTGCGACGCAGAAGGCGCTCATGGCGTACCTGTATGAACTGGCCGAACGCAAGCAGCGCGAGCCCGGCGACGACCTCACCTCAGGTCTGGTGCAGGCCCGCGACGAGGACGACAAACTCACGGCCGAGGAATTGGTCGCCGTCCTGTGGATCATGCTGGTCGCCGGGCACGAGACAACCGTCCACTTGCTCGGATACGCCATCTTGGCGCTGGCGCAACACCCCGATCAGCTCGAGCTGGCCAAGGCCGAAAACCGCTGGGCCGACGTGGTCGAAGAGACTGTGCGATACCGTCATTCAGTGATGATGACCAGTTGGCGATTCACGCTGACGGACGTCACCATTGCGGGCGTGACCATCCCGAAGGGCAACGCGGTCGGCGTGGTCTATCAGGCGTGCGGCATCGATCCGGCAGAGTACGGCGAAACCGCGGATCAGTTCGACATCACTCGACAGCACAAGAGCGGACATCTCGGGTTCGGCCACGGGCCACGGTACTGCATCGGCGCCGGACTGGCCCGACTGGAGGGTCGGCTCGCGCTCGCCGCACTGTACCGGCGGCTGCCCGAACTCGAACTCGCGATCGACCCGAAGACCATCCCGTACTCGCCGTCTTTCTTCACCATCGGCCCGCTGTCGGTGCCGGTCAATCTCGGCGATGTGAAGTCGTGACCGTACCTCAACGCCCCCAGGCCAGGCATCTGTTCGAGATTCGGTGGGGGTTGCGACGAGGAAGCGGCCACCCTTCCCCACGCGGCCCCGCTGGGGGAAGCGGGGGCGCGCCGATCACGTTCCCTCGCGCTGTGTGTCATCACGACACCTATGCCGAAGCGGCCCGTTTCCGCGTAGGAGCCGATAGCGGCGTTCATCGGCTACGGTTCAGGCCATCGGTAAGGTCGGGCGAGACCGTTAGTCGATGACGGCGGCCTTCGGGTAGGTCTCCGTCAGGACGAATTCGGCGTCGCCGTGCTCGATGGCGTTGCCGCGGTCATCGACGAACGTCACCCGCAGCGGGTGCCGGCTCCCACGCGCTAGCCGGACGACGCTGGGTTTTTCGGGGTGCGGTAGGTGCTCGTCGCCCCACTGCTGTAACGCGCCGAGCACAATTTTCAGCTCTTGACCTGCCGGAGTCAGCTGGTAGGCGAACCGGCTGCGCTGCCCGGGTTCGTGGTAGGGGACCTTCTCCAGCACGCCGAACTCCACCAGGGTCGCGAGCCGGGCGCTCAGCACATCCGACGCGATCCCCAGCGATGTTCGAAACTCGCCGAACTTGCTCGCTCCGCCGAACACGTCGCGAAGGATCAGAAAGCTCCAGCGATCGCTGAGCACCGACAGTGTCCGAGTGATTGCACAAATGTTCTCCGCGCCGCTCGCTCGAGCTTTCGATCCAGGTGGCATGCCCCCATCCTACCCTGGGTTGCTTTTTCCAAGTTAGATGGTCTAACTTTGAATTAGCAATCCAGCACGAAGGGAACATCGATGGACTTCACCACCACTACCGCGCTCATCTCGGGCGCCAATCGCGGTTTGGGCAAGCAGTTCGCCGCTCAGTTGCTCGAGCGCGGCGCCCGCGTCTACGCAGGCGCCCGCCACCCGGAGACCATCGACACCAGCACCGGCCTGATCCCCGTCGAGTTGGACATCACCGACCATGACTCGATCGCCGCCGCCGCGCGGGCCACCTCGGGGGTGAACCTGCTGATCAACAATGCGGGGATATCCACCGGGTCGTCACTGCTCACCGGCGAGTTCGACACCATCCGCGCCGACTTCGACACCAACTTCTACGGCACGTTGGCGATGATCCGAGCCTTCGCCGGGCCGATCGAGGACAACGGCGGGGGCGCGATCCTGAACGTGCTTTCGGTTCTGTCGTGGTTCGCGCTACCGGGCGGCGGCGCATACAGCGCCGCCAAGGCCGCGAGCTGGTCGATGACCAATGCCGTCCGTCAGGAACTGGCGCCCAAAGGCATCCGAGTCACCGGACTGCATGTGGGCTACATGGACACCGACATGGCCGACCACATCGACGGCCCCAAATCCGACGCGGCCCACGTCGCCAAGACCGCCCTGGACGCGGTCGCCGCCGGCGAGTACGAAATTCTCGCCGACGACCTGTCTCACCAGGTCCGCGCCGGACTGGCGGGCGGCGTCGCAGCGCTCTATCCCGAACTTCCGTAGCCGGATCCACGCCAGCCCGCGCCGTCATGGATCGTGATGGTCTTGTTTGCCAGTCACAGGTAGCGGCGGCACCGTCGCACTCACGGATCGCGGCCGCTCGGCCGTGTTCGAACGAATGAAAGTCGGTGCGGGCTTTGGCGTGTCGTCGACCGGCTAGCGGCGAGGTCTCCGGTAGATGGTACATCGACCAAGTTTCCGGTACCCGTCAAACCGCTCCGGGCGTACTTCGTGACGAGCGGGTCGCCGGGCTGTGGATCCAGTTCCGCAAACAGATCGGTCCAGTCATCCGAGAAGGCAAGTCCGGCGCCAGCTCGCCCTGGCGGAGCAAGCGCAAGCAGTTGGCCGGTTTGGATCTCGACGTCTTGTTCGTCGGTGGAGCAACGGCAGTATCCGACGCGCAACGGTTCGCCCCGTACCCGGAATTGTTCCGGATAGCGGGGATGATCTGGACGGTTCGCGGAACACCTCTACGGAACACCGGTGAGCGGGGCCGGACCGCTATGGCCATGGTGTTCCGCTGGTGGATCGGCAAACGGAACACCTAGCATTTCGGACCGCCCGGCTGCGGGCGGTCCGAAGTTGGGCGAGTGACCGGTGATTGCGCTAGCGGGCCGGTCGGGTGCGGCGTGGGTAGGGGTTCCGGGCGTGAGGATGACGGGGGTCAGGGGATCGCGGTGCGGCCGGATCGGCGGGCATGGCGGGCTGCATGATCGTGTCCCACCAAGGGCGCAGGGGGCTGGGTTCGGGCCAGTACACCACGGAGGAATCGTCGGGATCGGTTGCGGCGGCGGGTATCCGGTGCGCGGCGGTGCGAGGGCGCGGGTGGCCGGTGGCCTGGGTCGGGTGTGTGGAAGTCATGGCGATTACCGGAGTCGGGCTGTGCTGGGGAGGAGCTGTGCTGCGGTCTCGTCTCGTACTGCTCCGGGCGGGTGGTCCATGCTGGCGGTGGAGGGTTGGCCACCGCCGCTGGTGTCCGGCTCACGCTGCGCGCGCACGGCAGCGGGATCGATACGGCCGATTGGGTCGGGTTCGTGGGCGCGGCCGGTCGGTGCCCGGCGCGGGTATGGGCAGGACGCTGGTGGTGCGGGTGTAGGGCACTTGCGAGCGACTTCGGGGCCGCGGGGTGTCGGTGGCGGTGAACACCACCGGTTGCCCGGCAGCGAGGGTTTGAGTCCGGGGACGTCGATCACCTGGTAGTCGACGAACACCGCGGGACCCGTATCGGGTGTCAGGAACCCGGAGCCCTTCTCGGTGTCGAACCAGGCGACGTGGCTGTGCTGCCGACGCGCGTCGTAGGTGTGGGATTCGCACCAGGAGGCAGTGAGGATTGGGCTGTCAGTCGGCATCGTCGTGGTCGTAGTCGTCATCGCAGTCCAGTGGGGTGATCCAAGCTTGGTCGAAACGGTCGGTGAATGCGGCGTGCTCGAGCGCGCCGCGCACGGTTTCCGGCGGCGGTGCCGGCGTGGTCGGGTCCAGTCCGGCCTCGCCGTCGCTGTCGCGGACGAGAAGGTTCTGTTCAGCGCGGTCGAAGTCGCTGCCTGCCGGGACTAAGGCCGCGGTGGTGCTAGTTGCTCTCGCCTCCTCTTGTGTCGATCGTGGTCGATGAAGCGAAAGGGCCGGGTGAGCCCGGAAGAACCACAGCTGACCGGGCTCACCCGTTGACGGAAGGAATCTGAGCAGGACTTTCCTGTGAAGTGTTCTCGCGCGGGCCGACAAACCCGTGCCCCGCCTGCCTGGTGCCACTCGCGGTGGCTGTGCACGCGCCGAACCCAGAGTGTTCGGTGGGCGCTGGTGCCGGTGTGCGGTCCGGGGAACGGCCGTCGGTCCTTGGTCGCGAGAACGGTTGTGTAGGAGAACGTTTCGTATGTCTTAGTTGCTTGTCGATGTGTCGTACAGGCATCACCTCGCTCTCTCTGGTCGTCGAATACCACGTCGAGCCGGACTTGGGCGTGCTGTGGGCGGGCCGCGTCCTCGACCCTGCGCGGGGCCGGGCCGGTGACCGTGGTGCTGCGTGGTCGGCCACCGGCGGCCCGGCCGTGGCCGGGGTGTGCTCGGTTCACGTCGCGGCGGACAGTCCCAGCGGTCGCGGGCCCGGCACAGGATGTCGTCGATCTCGGCGAATAATCCCTCGAGATCAGGATCCAAGCCCAGCAGCCGCGAATCCAACCACGACAACTCCTCGGCGGTCTCGCTCGGTGCGGGACCGGTCGCGCCATTGGTCACGAGGATCATCACAGGGCCTTCCCGTGATAGTGCCAGGCTCAGGCGTTGATGGCCTGATGCTCGCCGTTGTGGTGAGTGATCTCGATCTTGCGGGGTTTGGCCCTCTCGGCTACCGGGATCACCAGGCGCAGCACCCCGTCGCGGTAGTCCGCGCGGATGGCGTCGGTGTCGAGGTTCTCCCCCAGGAACAGTTGGCGGGAGAACACCCCGCGGGTGCGTTCCGCGGCGATCATCGACCGGTCCGGGTCCAGCTGCGGGCGCGACGCCTTGACAGTGACCACGTTGCGTTCGATATCCAAGTCCAGGGATTCGGGGTCGATGCCGGGCAAATCGAGTTCGACGTAGAAGTCATCGCCCTCGCGCCAGGCGTCCATCGGCATGACTGCCGGGCGGGCCGATGTGCCGAACATCTGCTGGGTCAGGCGATCCAGATCCCGGAACGGATCGGTGCGCATCAGCATGGTCGCCACCTCCACTCACTCCATTCTCTTTCGACGGTACTCAGATAACCTCTGTCATCTGGATGAGATTTGTTTTAGCACTCTAGCGAGTCGAGTGCAAGTGTCGTGCTGAGGTAATCTGGTGGAATCGAGAAAGAGAGAGCAGATGCTGGATCAACACGACCCCCTGTCCGGCCCCACCGGTGCTCACCGGCCGGGCCCGGGGCAGGCGGTGTACGGGATCTCGGTGGCCGCCGAACTGGCCGGGATGGGAGCGCATTCGCTGCGCTTGTACGAGCAGCACGGACTGGTCACCCCGGCCCGCAGCACCGGAGGCACCCGCCGCTACAGCGACGACGACCTCGCGCGGCTGGCGCGCATCGCCGCATTGGCCGGCCAGGGGATCAACCTCGCCGCGATCGCGCGGATCCTCGCCCTCGAGGACGCCAACACCGCCCTCGAGGACGCCAACGCCGCCTTGCGCGTCTCCAACGCCGCACTCACCGCCGAACGCGACCGACACCGCGACACACCATGACCACCACATCCGAGCGGATCGGCCCGCACGCCACCGACACCGCCGTGCCCGAGCGGATCGGCCCGGTGCTGCACAACATCGCCCGCGACCTGGCCACCCTGCGCCAGCTCGAACACATCCAGCGCCAGCACCAGATCACACTCGCCTGCACCGAGACCATCGCCACCGACCTGCGCGCCGAGATCACCACGCTGACCCAGGGTCTCGCCCATGCCCCGGCCACTCCCCGGCCCTGAGCACCCGCACACCCACCCCGCATCACCTCGCCCGCTGGGATCAGAACAGCGTGTCGCGCACCTGTAAGGGTCGGTAGCCAGTCGATCCGAGGGCAGCGAGGGTTCAGCTACTCTGCTCAGTAACAGTTGTGGCGTAGTCGAATTCGTTCACAGTAAGACAATCCGATGAGCCCGGATTCTTCCGGGAGCGTTGACGGTTCCGCTACTTACTCCGGAGCTGCCGATGGCAGCAACCCGACGGATAACGGCCGTCTACTCGACGACCCCTGCTGCGTCAGTGAATATTTCGCAGTTCCGCACATGTGTCATGGTCGAATCCCGGATCTCGGGACCTGATCCAGCTACTCTGAGCCAATGCGATCCCGGTTACGTCGGTACGTCCTGGCCGCGCTCGCCGCTGCCGCGTCAACCCTGCTGCTCTGCGCACAAGCACCGGCCGCCCCACCGATACGGCAGGTCGCCGGGCTCGCGCCCCTGGATCCGGGATTCCTCTGGGGTGTGGCGGCGTCCGGATTCCAGTCCGAAGGCCATGCGCCCGACAGCAATTGGACGAGATACCGGGTCGCGAATCCCGGTTACGACGAACTTCACGATTCGGTCGACTTCTACGATCGCTTTGCGTCGGACATCAGCCTGGCCGCCGAGCTCGGCGTACGGGTATTCCGGATCGGGATCGAATGGGCTCGGTTGCAGCCGAGCCCGGGGACCTGGGACGCTGCCGCGTTCCGTTTCTACGACGCGGTTATTTCGAGTATCGAGCAAGCCGGTATGCGGCCGATGATCACCCTGGACCACTGGGTGTACCCCGGCTGGGCCGTCGACCGGGGCGGCTGGCGCAATCCGCGCATGGTCGACGACTGGTTGGCGAACATGCGCAAGGTGGTCGACCGCTACGCGTCCCACAATCCGCTGTGGGTCACCGTCAACGAGCCGGTCGCCTACATCGTGCACGAGGCCCGTGCGGGCGCCGCCGACTCGGCGGAGATGCTGGATCGGGTCGCCCAGGCCCACAACGCCATCTACGACCACATCCATGGGATCCAGCCCGGCGCCCAGGTGACCAGTAACGTCGGCTATGTCGCCGGCTCGGAGAGTCAGGTCAACGGCCCGCTCCTCGATCGCATCGGGGACCGACTCGACTATGTGGGAGTCGACTACTACTTCGCGTTCGACCCTGCGCAGTCGTTGCTGTCCTCCATCGCGCGGGCCAGCGGATCGGCGATGCCGAATATGCCGGGAGCGCAGATCTGGGATCTCCCGGTGCGTACCGAGGGCATCTACTACGCCCTGCAACATTATTCGCGTCGCTTCCCGAACAAGCCGCTCTACATCGTAGAGAATGGCATGCCCACCGAAAATGGTCGCCCTCGCGCCGATGGCTACTCCCGGAGCGATCATCTCCGCGACACCGTCTACTGGATCCAACGCGCCGAGGCCGACGGCATCAATGTCATCGGCTACAACTATTGGAGCCTCACGGACAACTACGAGTGGGGTAGCTATACACCTCGATTCGGGCTCTACACCGTCGATGTGCGCACCGACCCGACCTTGACGCGCCGCCCTACCGACGCGGTCGGCGCCTACACACGAATCGTTGCCGAGGGCGGTGTCCCCGCCGACTATCGCCCCACCCGTGGCCCGGCCATCTGCTTCTTCGTCGATCCACCGGACAGCTGCCTGACTCCGGTCGCGGGCCCGTAGCGCACAGGCCGGCCGCACCGGCCGATGGGCTGCCGACCTCGCGACGGGAGGTGGTCGCGGGCCGGGCGCGGCGGGTGTGCCGGGCGGCGGAGGCGGGCACGGCTGCGCTGGCCGAGGACCGGCGCGCTTTACGGGAACTGCCGCGCGAGGCCCGCGGCGACGACCGGAGTGGAGACGACGCCGACCGTTCAGCGTGATGTCCGGTTGCGCGGTGGCCGATCGGGAGCGCAGGCGAGGGACCAGGCGCCGGCGCCCACGAGCAGCAGGAAGACGCTGCCGCACAGCTGTGTGAGGTCGGCGCGGGATCCGTGAACGAAGTCCCACCCGCCCCGCACCACCCTCTGACAGCGGGGCGGTGGCCTGTGCCAGCTGCTGCGGTCCCAGCACCAGCAGGGCAGCGACCGCGACCATCGCTCCGGGCCGCTGCCACCGAGCGGCCGCGCGATGACGAGCCTGCTGCGCCGATCCTCGGCCGCGTTCATCGGCACCGCACCCCTGGTCACGGTCGGCTCCGGCATCGCCGGGCCTCGTCGTCTTTTGCGCCATTGCCACCAGCCCCCCTGGAACGCTGAGCTGGGCAAGTGGGCCGTCCCCCATAGATGAGGCCGCTCGGTATTAGAGTCCTTGTTTGGCCTGGTGAGGGCCGAGAAGGGACACTGAGGGACATGGCAGGACGC
>NZ_JBEZDE010000050.1:0-34328 GCF_040648115.1 Nocardia sp. NPDC049190 | reverse complement strand
GCGTCCTGCCATGTCCCTCAGTGTCCCTTCTCGGCCCTCACCAGGCCAAACAAGGACTCTAATACCGAGCGGCCTCATCTATGGGGGACGGCCCATCGGCGTCGATGTTCGTCAACCTGTTCACGCCAGCGCGCGACCACATCGACATCCTGGTTACGCGGCCGTCTTCCTCCATGAGGCATACCCTCGACTCAACGATCTGTTGATCGAACGAGCCGAGGCGGGCTGCGCGATACGGATAGCCGTGGGTGACGCCGACAGCGCCACCGTCCAACAACGGGGCATGGAAGAGAAATTTGGGCACGGCATCGAATCCCGCTGCCGTCTCGCCTTGATGCACTACCGGGCGCTGCCAGCAACGCCGGGCATCGAGCTGCGGACCCACGCCACGACGCTCTACAACAGCATCTTCCGCGCCGACGAAGAAATGTTGGTCAATGCCCACGTTTGGGGAGTGAATGCTTACGGTGCGCCCGTCTGGCATCTGCGCCGTACCCTCGACGGTGGTCTGTTCGACACCTATACCGACAGTTTCAACGCGGTCTGGCAAACGGGCCGACCGGTGAAAGGCTAAGCAGATGGCGTGCACCGAGTTCTATGACGACCCAGCCGCACCAGAGCCGAACCGTCTTGTCGTCGCGGCTTCCGCCGTGGTGTGCGACGACATCGGCCGCATCCTGCTTCAACGGCGCGCTGACAGCGGCCTATGGGCACTGCCCGGCGGCGGCATGGAGATGACCGACAGCCTCCCCGGCTGCGCCGTACGAGAGGTCAAGGAAGAAACCGGTCTCGACATCGAGATCATCGGTCTCGTCGGTACTTACACCGATCCGCGCCACGTAATCGCCTACAGCGATGGCGAGGTCCGACGCCAGTTCAACGTGTGCTTCCTGGCCCATGTCATCGGGGGCAACCTCGCCATCTCCAATGAGTCCACCGAACTACGGTTCGTAGCCCCCGCCGAACTGGACAGCCTCGACATGCACCACACGCAGCGACTCAGGCTGACCCCCTACTTGGAGCGGCGATGTGCGCCATACCTCGGTTGAAGATTCAGCGCAGGCGGATGGCGCGTGGTGTGCGATCGGCGCCGCGCAGCCGCCGCGCGGCAACGTGCACGATCGTCGGCCCAGGTCTCCGGGCAGGCAAGTTCCGGCGAGTGAAGTTGGCCCGGTGCCCGTTGGCCCTCCTGCGCGGTGACCAGGTCGCTTGGGAGGGAACGGCGATGCTGTCCCAGCACCAGTCACAGCCGAACGGCGGTGCTTTCGGCCGAGTTCCACCAGTACCTTGGTACTCCCGCCAGTGCTGGCAAGGGTAGGAAGTCCCAGTGGGTGGGCTGGTTGCCGATTCCTAGGTTGGGGTCGTGTGCGTAGATCCGAGGGTCCCAGGCCGGATCGCCAACGAGTACCCCGCAAAAGCCCAACTCCGACAACGGGATCGACGGCGCAATGCCGCTGTGGTCTGCCGGTCGAGGTATGCGCCATTCCCGTTCATGTGACCAGTCGGACCGATCACTGAACTCGACCGCCCAGGTGCGGAGTCTCGTGTCGTCTTTCAGCACCTTGTACTCGTCGGGCCTGGCGTACCACACTGGACCGCCGCCCGCGTTGTAGACCTCCTGTCGATCGAACATAAGTGCCCATGGCTCGTAGCCGCGGCCTTCGATGAGGTAGCTCACTCCAGCCCACGTTGCCTCAGTCATGCATACCGAGGGCATTCCGCCCGAGTAGGTCACGAACGCCGAAATCGCGCCTTCGGTCAGGATCGACTCCAGGCGGTCGACGGGGCTTAAGGCTCGGATCTCATCGGGCACCCCGATACCAACCGGGCGGTTTCGGGCCACGAAGTGGAGGAAGACCGAGGAAAGATCAGGGTGGGCTATGTCTCGCAGGCCCGCCGGGTCTGCGGCCCGCTGCTCGGCGCCTGCTCGCTGGGTATCCATAGCCGTTATTCCGCTTCAGCAATCGCAGTCGTTACGTTGGACTGTCAGCGAGGACGAGCCACCACTAGTAGACCGACAGGAAAGCGAAGAGAACAGATCAGGATTCGGTGCCGGACTGTTCCCGCGCGACGCGCGCGATCGCACATCGAATCGGTTCGTAGCCGGTGCAGCGACAGATGTTGGACCCGACCAGCCCGGCGATACGGTCGGGGTCGGCGCCGAAGGTGGGGTCCGCGTCGAATGCTTCGACGGCGACCATCAGGAATCCTGGTGTGCAGAAGCCGCATTGCAAGGCGTGTTCGGCGGAAAAGGCGCGTTGCAGCGGGTGCGGTTGACCGTCCGGTCCTGCGAGTGCTTCCACCGTGCGGATCGAGCTGCCGTCGCACTGCACGGCCAGCATCAGGCACGAGCGAACGGCCTGCCCGTCGACCATGATCGTGCAGGCCCCGCACACGCCGTGCTCGCAGCCGAGATGGGTCCCGGTGAGATGACAGTCGTCGCGGAGTACGTCGGCAAGGATGCGCCGGGGTTCGACGTCGAGAGGATGCTGCTCACCGTTGACCGTCAAGGTGATCTTCATCAGCGGGCTCCTCCAGAGGTGGTGGTGCGTGACCGCTCGTCCGCCGCCGCTTGGCACAGTGTCCTGCCGACGAGGATCGCGATGGCATGTCTTTTGTAGTCGACGCCGGCGTACGATTCGGCCACAGGTGCGGCGTCGTATTCAGCGGCGACTTGACCCGCGCGAGCGAACGGGTGGTCTTCGGGAATCCGGTATTCGGCGGGCGGAGCGCCGATCTCGGCGCCGATCAGCGTCTGCTCGGCGGCGTGCGCCCGGATCGGACGGTCAGCCGCATTGACCAGCCCGATCCGTGTCTTGGTGATTACCCCGTCGCGCACTGTCAGGGCGACAGCGACTGCCACCTGCGCGAAGCAGAAGTGTGTGCGCCGATGTTCGATGAAGCCCACGCCGGTGTCGTCATCGAGGAGCGGGAACCGCACCGACGTGATGAGTTCGCAGGGACGACGCGCGGTGCGCATCGCCCCTCGGAAGTAGTCGCGGGCCGCGACCTGTCGCACTCCGTTGGTGTCGTGCAACTCGACATCGGCGTCGAGAGCGACGGCGAGGGCACACCATTCCGAGGCCGGATGCGCCCAGGCCAAACTGCCGACCATGGTCCCGCGGGCACGAATCGGTGGATGGGCGATGTTGACGACGGCACGGGAGAACAAGCTGCCGAGCGGGCCCGGCACCGCATGCTCTTGTTCGAAGGCTCGATGGCGAACCAGGGCGCCTACTCGCAGCGTATGGTCCGCCACGCTCAGAGTGTCGAGTTCGGTGATGCGGTTGATGTCGACAACCAGCTCGGGGTGGATACGGTGCAGATGCATTTCCAGGATCAGGCTCTGCCCCCCGGCGAGGACCCGAGTCTTGCGTCCCGAGTCGGCCAGCGCGTCCAGGGCCTCGGGCACCGTGTGTGGTGCCAGGTAGTCGAAGGTTGCGGGTTTCACCGGGACTCCTTCAAGGTCGGGCGCGGGTCGCTCGCCAGATCAGTTCGGGGGTGAGCGGCATTTGCAGCAGGTCTGGGTCGGCGAGCTGGAGCGCGTCCGCTACGGCGTTGATGATGGCGGCCGGAGTGCCGATGCACCCGGCCTCTCCCGCGCCTTTTGCTCCCAGCGGCGTGGTGGGGCTGGGGGTGCAGGTGTCTTCGATCGCGATCGGGGGGATCTCGGCGGAGGTCGGCAAAAGGTAGTCCAGCAAGCCGTCGGCCAGCAGCGGAACGCCGTCGTCGTCGAATCGGAACCCCTCGTACAGAGCCTGTCCGATGCCCTGGACAGCCGACCCGAAAGCTTGCCCGTGCACGATCGCAGGGTTCAGCACCACGCCGCAGTCGTCTACTGCCACCACTTGCAGTATTCGGACAGTGCCCAACTCGGGGTCGACCTCGGTCACCGCCGCGTGGGTACCGAACGGGAATGCCATTTCAGCGTCGAACCGGTTATCGACTCGCAGCGGCCCGGTGGCCTTCACCAGTTCGGCCAAGTCCATTGCACCGGATCCGCCCCGGGTGGGGTGCACGGTGCCGTGCGACCATTCCACGTCGGTGATCGGCAGGTTCCACAGCTCCGCAGCCCGCTTGCGGGCCGTATCGATAAGCAGGGTCGCGATGTGCTGCAGCGTGGCGCCGGCCATCTGCGCGGATCTGCTGGCGAACGAACCCACGCCTTGGGGCTGTTCGCCTGTGTCCCCTTCGACCAGCCGAACTCGTGCCTCGTCCACCCCGAGCGCCTCGGCGACCAGCGCCGGAAATACCGTCTCGTGGCCTTGGCCGCTGGAGGCTGTGCCGCAATAGGCGACAACCGAGCCGTCCGGATGGGCTTCGATGCTGCCGAACTCGTGCAGTATGCCTGGTTCGCCGCCCGAACGCTCGACATAGCAGGACAGTCCGATCCCCAGCGGTAGAGCACCCGGGTCTGTGCGGCGGCGGGCCTGCTCGGCCCGCCACTTGTCGTAGCCGAGGGTCGCCAAGGCGAGATCGAGGGCGGCGGCGTAGTTCCCGCTGTCGTAGCGGCGATCGGTGGGAGTGTCGTACGGGAAGCTTTCAGGCGGGATGAAGTTGCGTCGCCGTAGTTCCGCGGGATCCATATCGAGCCGACGGGCCAGCGTGTCCATCGTCCGCTCCAACGCGATCGCGGCTTCCGGCCGGCCCGCACCGCGGTAGGGGTAGGTGATCATCGTGTTGGTCAGTATCGAGCGGACCGTCGCATGTACCTTCGGGGTGGCGTACGGTCCTGGCGCCATCAACGCGGTCTGCATCGGCACACCGACTCCGAGGTGCGGATAGGCACCCACATCCGCATCGATTCGCAACTCGTAAGCGAGTAGTCGGCCCTCGGCGTCGGCGGCGAGCCGAACCAGCTGGTCCTGCCCCCGGCCTCGGGTCGCGACCAGCATCGACTCCATCCTGTCCTCGATCCAGCGCACCGGCCGGCCCAGCTCGAGCGCCAGGAAGACCACCGCGACGAACTCCGGGAACGAAGCGCTCTTGGAACCGAACGCGCCCCCGGTGTCGGGCACCACGACACGCACCCGGTCGGTCGACCAACCCAACATCGCGGCCAGTTCACGGCGTAACCGATGTGGCATCTGGTGCCCCGCCCACACCGTCAGCCGATCACCGTCGGGTACCGCGAGAATGGTCCGGCATTCCATCGGGGTCGGCATCAGTAATTGCTGCCGATATCGAGCCTCGACGACGGCCGCCGCCCGCCGCCACACCGAGTTGTCGATAGGTGTCCCGGCCGAGCCCTCGAACACGATGTTGCTCAACCCCTCGAACAGCGGAACCGAATCGTCCGCCGCGCGCGACGGGGTCACGACCGCGGGCAACGGATCGATCCGGAAGCTGACTGCGGCGGCCCCGTCCTCGGCTCGGTAGCGGTCTTCCCCGACCACGACGGCGATCGCTTCACCCGGATAGCGCAACCGGTCCTTCGCCAGCGCGTGCCAGACTCGACCGTCCACCGCCTCATCGGTGGACGAATCGGCGAGCAACGGATGGGGGACGGGGGGAAGATCGTGCAGTTCGGCAGCGGATCGAGCGCATGCCGGCATCCCCTCGAGATCCGCACCGGACCAGACCCCGACCACCCCGGGCACACGCCGAGCGGCGGTGCAGTCGATTGTCCGGAGGGTTCCATGTGCGACCGGGCTTCGGACGAAGGCCGCATCCAGACAACCAGGCACTTCGATATCGGCAACGTACCGGCCGGCGCCAGTGAGGAACCGTTCGTCCTCGCGTCTCATCCACGGACCCACCTGCATACCTCGCCTTCGTGAACGGGGCGTGACCGATGCAGGAACCACATGCCCAAGAGGTTGTGAACATCATGGTCCAGATACAGCAAAATCTTCGCGCGTACCGTCCGCGCAGGCGACGGCACCGAATCTGAACCGAGTTTACCCATCACTGGTGGCCTCCCACCGGGCGAACCGCACCCGGTTTCGGCAAGTGACAGCGGGGCGGAGCCGGTCCTCCCGGCTGGTAGATCTCGTGCGATGCCAGCACGACGTGGGTGATGCCGAGGCCGACGCGATCGTGCGCGGTTTCGCACGTAGCGGCGGTGTCAGCGACGATCGGCTGAACCGATCGGGTTTTCTCGGCGGGATCGCGTCTGATGGCGACGCAGTGCGCGTCGAGTACCCGACTGCGCTCGGCGATGAACTCGATCGTGTCGGGCCCCCGAGGACTGGTGACTCCCGGGCCGTCGAGTTCCTTCCGAAAGCCGTGGCATCGAAGGCGCCATCGCCCGACGCCTTGCGCCCTCCCCTACCGCACGGTCTGGTCGATCAGGCGGCGGGCGGCGCGATCGGTGCGATCGACATCGCCGGTGATCAAACGATCCTGCAGGATGCCGCGCAGACCCGAGATGAGCAGGGTCGCGACGACGTCCGGGTCGTCGACCGACCGTAGGCCGCGCAGCCCTTCGGTCAGTGCGTCGACGAAGGTGACGATGGCCGACTCGGCGTAGTCGGCATAGGGACTATGCGGGGCACAGGCCGCGCCGAGAACCTGCAGCATCACCTTGACGCTCATGCTTCCCTCGCCCGACGTATTCGCCGTCCAGAAATCCCAGAGCCGGTCACGTAGTGCCGCCGGCTCCGCGATATCGGCGAACACGGCGGCGATATCGGGTCGCTGCGTTGCCAGCGCCTGGACCAGCAGTTCTTCTTTGGTCGTGAAGTAGTAGATCAGCATGCGTGAGCTGGTGCCGAGTTCGGCCGCGAGCGGGCGCAGGGACAGATCCGCGAGGCCGTGGTCGGCGATATAGCGCACGACGGCGGCGAGTAACTCGGCGCGTTTGACGTGGTCGAGAGGGCGGGCCATGAGTTGACTGTAGCGACCGGTACAGGTATTCATGACATCGTGACTGTAACAATCGCTTCAGAAACTCGGGATTCAGTCGTCGTCACCGGTTACGCGGCCACCACGTCGCTCGCCGACAGCATGGACGCGACCTGGTCCGGGTTACTGGCGGGACACAGCGGGATCGGCGTGCTCGACGACGACTTCGTGACCGAGTTCGACCTGCCGGTCCGCATCGGCGGCAAGCTGAAGGCGCAACCCGGCGTCCAGCTGACCAGGGTGGAGCAGCGCAGACATTCCTACGTCGAGCAGATGGCGCTGGTCCTCGGCCGCCGGGCGTGGCACTCGGCGGGCGCTCCCGACCTCGATGGCGAGCGGCTGGCGGTCGCCATCGGCACCGGGCTGGGCGGTGGCGACGCGCTGATCGCCGCGGTCGACGCGATGCGCGACGGCGGGTACCGGAAGGTTTCGCCGATGTCGGTGCCGATGGTGATGCCGAACGGGCCTGCGGCCACCGTCGGGCTGGAAATCGGGGCCAAGGCGGGAGTCTTCGCTCCCGTCTCGGCCTGCTCGTCCGGTTCGGAGGCCATCGCGCACGCCTGGCGACTGATCACCACGGGAGAGGCGGACGTCGTGGTAGCAGGCGGCGTGGAAGGCCACATCCACGCCGTGCCCATCGCCAGTTTCGCCATGATGCGCGCGATGAGCACCCGCAACGACGAACCCGAGCGCGCCTCCCGCCCGTTCGACCGGGACCGCGACGGCTTCGTGTTCGGCGAGGCGGGCGCGCTCATGGTGCTGGAATCGGAGCGGCACGCCCGCGCCCGCGGCGCCGTCGTCCACGGCAGGGTGCTCGGTGCGGGCATCACCTCCGACGCCTACCACATCGTCGCCTCCGAGCCGGCAGGCATCGGCGCCGCCCGCGCCATGCGCGCGGCGATCAGCGCCGCCGGACTTCAGGTTTCGGATATCCAGCATGTCAACGCACATGCCACGTCCACATCGATCGGCGACGCCTCGGAGGCCAACGCGATCGCCTCCGTCACCCCCCACGCCTCGGTCTATGCCCCGAAATCCGCGCTCGGGCATTCGATCGGAGCGGTCGGCGCCCTCGAATCCCTGGTGACCATGCTGACCTTGCGTGACCAGACCGTCCCGCCCACGCTGAACCTCGACAACCGAGACCCGGCGATCGATCTGGACATCGTCACGGGCGGCCCGCGCGCGCAGCGCATCGACTTCGCACTGAACAACTCGTTCGGCTTCGGCGGTCACAATGTCGCCCTCGCGTTCGGACGGGCCTGACCGCAGCCCTGCCGCCCGACCCGGATACCGTCGTAGCACAGACCGAGCAACTCGTCGACCGGTAGCGCGGCCGGTCCGAAGGACGGACACCGACGTGAGCGACGCCTTCTACCTACCCGATCCGGCGGATCCGCAGCGGTTCGTCTCGACCGAACTCACCCGCGGTCCCTGGTCGCCCGACGCCCAGCACGCGGGCCCGCCCTCAGCGCTGCTCGGTCACGTGATCGAGCGGTGCGAGCCGCGACCAGGGTTCCAGGTCGGGCGGGTCGCGGTCGAGATCCTCGGTCCGGTGCCACTGGAACCACTCGCCGTGCAGGCGCGCGTCCTGCGCCCCGGCCGCAGCGTGGAACTGATCGAGGCGACGATTTCCACCGACCGTGGACCGGTGATGCGGGCGAATGCCTGGCGCTTCAAGCTGGCCGAGCCGGAATTGGCCTTGCCCGAACGCTTCCTGCCGACCGGCGCCCGACCTGGACCCGATCAGGCGGCGGTGCCTGCACCGTTCCCGTCCACCCAGCCGGTCGGCTTCCACACTGCTATCGAATACCGTTTCGTCACTGGCTCTTTCGTCGAACCGGGCCCCGCGATCTGCTGGATCCGGCTCAAATACCCGATCGTGGCGGGCACCGTCCCGAGCCCACTGGAGCGCACCCTCGCCGCCGCCGATTCCGGCAACGGCGTCAGCGCGGTTCTCGACTGGTCTCGATACCTGTTCATCAACACCGACCTGACGGTCTCGCTGTACCGCCAGCCGGTGGGCGAATGGGTGTGCCTCGATGCCGTCACCTACCCCCAACCCCACGGCATAGGTTTGGCCGAATCGGCACTCTACGACGAAAATGGGCCACTAGGCCGCAGCACGCAAACCCTCTTCATCGCCGCCCGATAGCCGCCCGCCGTCGCATTCAGCGACGTGTGGAGATCTGTTGGACGGCCCAGCCGTTGTCGTCGGGATCGGTGAAAAAGAAGAAGCCGACGTTATCCAACGGGTCGGGCATGGCCGTGGAATTTTCGCCGAGGACCTTGATGTCGGTCACCTCGACGCCGCGAGAGACCAACTCGGCGTGCGCCGCTCGCAGATCGTTGACCACGAGTTGCAGTCCCTGCTGCGATCCGGGCGGCATGTCCGGCACCGCGCCGCGCCCGATCACGATGGAGCACCCCGAGCCCGACGGCGTGAGCTGCACGATCCGGCTATCGGCGGCGATCTTCGTATCATGGTCGACGGCGAAGCCGAGCTTTCGCGCGTAGAAATCCTTGGCCCGGTCGATATCCGACACAGGCACGATCACGACCTCGAGCGTCCAGTTCATTGCGAATCCTCTCTTGGCTGCGGACAACGGTATCGGTACCAGTGCAGACCGTGCCCCGGCCGGAATTTCATCGGCGCGGTACCGACCTGCTCACTGTCGCCGTTCCCAGCGCCAAGCGAACTCACCCTCCTCGGGCGGGGGGCCGGGTAGCGCACCGTCCGCGGCCAGGCCCGCCACCAGCATGGCGAGCACTCGGCGGCGCAGTTGTGCGGTGCGCTCCCGGTCCGGCAGCGCAATGGCCGCGCATGACTCCAGGACCAGCCCGAGGTCTTGCGGGTTCACCTCCCGGCGCAGGGTGCCGGTGGCGTGCGCGCGGCGCACGAGTTCGGCGGTCACCTCCCCCGCGTGCACGATGTCGGGCAGCATCGATTCATCCGGCGTGAAGGTACCCGCGAGATGCACGGTCAGCGAGTGCACATCCGCGTCGACCACCCGGGCCAGGAATCCGACCAGCCCCCGCCAACCATCCGAATCCTTCAGCGCCGCATCGGCTTCCGCGTTGTATCGGCGCAGGCCGTCATGACAGAGGGTGCGTAGCAGCACATCCTTGCTCGGATAGCGGCGATACAGCGCACTGATCCCGACGCCCGCGCGTTCGGCGACGGCGGCGATCGGGGCATTGGCATCGGCGAGGAACACCGCGCGGGCAGCGTCCAGGATCAACCCGTCGTTGCGGGCGGCCTGCGCCTTACGGCCCGGCAAGCCCTTCTGAGCTGGGACGTCGGATGTCTTCGGCATGAAGTTCAGGATAGCACTTGAAACGGAATAATCCGTTCTGATAGGTTCAAACAGAACGAAGCATTCCGTTTCAGAGGAGTAGACATGACCGCGATCGCCCCCTTCCGCATCGCCATCGACCAGACCGACCTCGACGACCTGCGGGACCGGCTGACCCGCACCCGCTGGGCCGAGCAGATCCCCGGCTCGGGCGACACCTACGGGGTGAGCGTCGACCGCGTTCGACACCTGGTCGACTACTGGCGCGACGGGTTCGACTGGCGCGAGGTCGAGGAGTCGTTGAATGCCTACCCGCAATTCACCACCGAGATCGACGGGCAGAACATCCACTTCCTGCATGTGAAATCGACACAGGACAACGCCTTTCCGCTGATCCTCACGCACGGATGGCCAGGAACCTTCGTCGAGTTCCTCGGTGTCATCGAGCCGCTCACCGCAGCCGGGTTCGATCTCGTGATCCCCTCCGTGCCGGGATACGGATTCTCCGGTCCGACGACAACATCCGGCTGGAACGATGCCAGGATCGGACGCGCCTGGGCGGAGTTGATGCGCCGTCTCGGGTACGCCCGATACGGCGCCGCGGGTAACGACGGTGGTGCGGCGATCTCGCCGGAGGTCGGCAGGGCGGCACCGGACAACGTGGTCGGCGTGCACGTCACGCAGGTGTACTCGTTCCCCTCCGGCGATCCCGCCGAACTGGCGGATCTCGACGAGAGCGAGCAGCAGTCGTTGGCAACATTGGAGTGGTTCGTCGCGAACAAGATGGGTTTCAACGTCCTGCAGTCGCAGCAGCCGCAGACGTTGGCGCACGCGATCATGGATTCACCCGCCGGACTGGTCGGCTGGAACGCCCAACTGCTCGGTCCCGACCTGGACGACGATTTCGTGGTGACCAATATCGCGATCCATTGGCTCACGGCCACGGCGGGTTCGGCGATCCGGCACTACTACGAGAAGGACAAGGCCGCGCCCCCGGTCGAGCCGACCACGGTTCCACTGGCACTCTGCGGTTCCACGGGCGACTTCCACGGCATCCGGCGCTTCGCCGAGCGCGACCACGACATCGTGTCGTGGCGGACGCACGACGTGTTCACCCACTACCTGCACCACGTCGCGCCCGACTTGATGGCGAGTGAGATCACCGAATTCTTCGCGCACTATCGCTGATCGTTCGTCCCGAGGCCGCGGCCCGCATCCGATCAGATGCGGGCCACCCTCGAGGCACAAAAAGTATTCGGTGACGCCAGGAGTTTCGTGACCGCTATCAAGCCCTTCTGGATCGACGTCGAGACGGTCGCTTATGCCATCGAGACTCATAGCGATGGTTCGCCTCGATCCCCGCTGATGTACTGGGTTCGACAACAGCTCAACAGCTTTGGATCGAGGAGCACACCATGAGAATCGCAGTCTTCGGAGCCACCGGCACCGTCGGCCGTCTGGTCGTCGAGCAGGCTCTTCGGCAGGGACACGAGGTGACCGCGTTCACCCGCAGCGCGACCGGGATCACGCAGCGGCACGAGCGGCTGCACGTGTGGGAAGGCGATGTGCTGGACACGAATTCGGTGGAGCGCGCGGTGCGTGGCCGGGACGCGGTGCTGGTCTCGCTCGGCAACGGCCGCAAGGGTGTCGTCCGGGCCGAGGGCACCAAGGCGGTCATCGCGGCGATGGAGCGGACCGGCGTGCGGCGACTGATCTGCCAGACCACGCTCGGGGTCGGCGACAGTAGAGGCAACCTGAACTTCCTCTGGAAGTACGTGATGTTCGGCCTGCTGCTGCGCCAGGCGTACGCCGACCACGTGCGGCAGGAGGCATATGTCCGAGCCAGCGACCTGGAGTGGACCCTCGTGCGGCCGAGCGCCTTCACGGACGGGCCGCGCACGAGCGACTATCGGCGCGGCTTCCCCGCCGAGGAACGCGGCCTCACGCTGCGGATCTCCCGCGCCGACATCGCGGACTTCATGGTCGAACAGCTGACCGACGCGACTTACGTTCGCCGAGCGCCCGGCATCTCGCACTGAGCGGCCGCGGTACCGCAGCCGACCCGCACCCCGGAGAACCGGGTCCGTGCGTCGCGGTCACGGCACGACCGCGTCAGGCGTGCTCGTGCAACTCGCCCCAGGCAGGGAAGGGATCGGGATATTCGACCCATGCGGCTACCCCCTCCGCGAACTCCGCATCGGTGAGCAGGGCAGCGTCGAGGAGCGCACGCACCTTGTCGCACTCCAACTCGATACCGATGAAGACCAGTTCCTGCCCCGCCGGCACTTCCAGCGACGACCACCAGGCCGCGGGTTCGAAGACCAGGTTCGGGCCGGCCTGCGACCAGATCGCGGCGAGTGACGGTCGGCTGGCGATCCAGCAGAATCCTTTGCTGCGCAACAGCCCTCGCAGTTGCCGCAGTGTCTCCGACAGCCGCAGCGGGTGAAACGGCCGGTCGGCGGTGTAGGTGAGGCTGCGGATGCCGTACTCCTCGGTCTCCGGCGTATGCCCGCCGGCGAGCTCCTCGTCCCACCCCTCCGCCTCGGCCGCGACCACCGGGTTGTAGCGGCCGGTGTTCAACACTTCGGACAGATCGACGACACCATTGCTGGTGCGCAGCACATGAGCGCGCGGATTGAGTTTGCGCACCGCGGCTGATACCGCACCCACGGTCGCGGGACTGACCAGGTCGGTCTTGTTGACCAGCAGGACATCGGCGAACTCCACCTGGTCCACCAGCAGATCGGCGATGGTGCGCGCATCCTCGTCGGCCGCGTGCAGATTCCGCTCGGCCAGCGCCTGCCCGCGCGCGACCTCGGCGAGGAACGTCGAGGCGTCGACCACGGTCACCATGGTGTCCAAGCGCGCGATATCGCCGAGGGTGGATCCGTCCTCGAACTCCCAGTCGAAGGTCGCCGCCACCGGCATCGGCTCGGAGATCCCGGTCGACTCGATCACCACGTGGTCGAACCGGCCCGCACGGGCGAGCTTGCCGACGGCCTCGATCAGGTCTTCGCGCAGCGTGCAGCAGATGCAGCCGTTGGTCAGCTCGACCAGCTTCTCCTCGGTCCGATCGAGGTAGCCCTGCCCCGCGACCAGCGCGGCATCGATGTTCACCGCACTCATGTCATTGACGATGACCGCCACCCGACGGCCGTCTCGGTTGGCGAGGATGTGATTGAGCAGCGTCGTCTTGCCCGCACCGAGGAAACCGGACAGCACGGTGACGGGAAGCAGATCGGAGTTCGTCATCCACTAATGATAACGATTTTCATTTGCTCCAAGATGGGTGGGTCATGGTTGCCAGTGGCGACAGGGTCGGGCCGCCGTAGGGTTTGTCTCGTGAAACTGCTGCCATTGCCCGCCGAGGGGCAAACCCCCGCCCGGGTGCTCACCATTGCCGGGACCGACTCCGGCGGAGGCGCCGGAATCCAGGCCGATACCCGAACCATGGCACTGTGCGGCGTACACGCGCTGGTCGCGGTGGCGGCGGTGACCGTGCAGAACTCGGTGGGCGTCAGCGGCTTTCACGAGATACCGCCACAGATCGTCGCCGACCAGGTGCGCTCGGTCGTGCACGATATCGGCGTCGGCGCGGCCAAGACCGGCATGCTGGCTTCCACCGCGATCATCGAGGCCGTGGCGGCGGTCTGCCAGGAGGTCGGTATCGGCGGCGACGGCCCGATTCCGCTGGTCGTCGATCCGGTCGCGGCGTCGATGCATGGCGACTCGCTGCTGCACGCGGAGGCGCTGGACGCAGTCCGCCACACGCTGATCCCGCTCGCGACCGTCGTGACGCCGAACCTGGACGAAGTCAGGCTGATCACGGGTATTCACGTCGACGACGAGGATTCGGCCCGGCGCGCGGCCGAGGCACTGCACAAGCTCGGGCCGAAGTGGGCGATCGTCAAGGGCGGACACCTGCGCTCCTCGGAGTACAGCACCGACCTGCTGTTCGACGGCGAGGACTTCCTGGAGTTCACCGCCCCCCGCATCACGACCGGCAACGACCATGGCGGCGGCGACACCTTGGCCGCCGCGATCGCCTGCGCGCTCGCGCACGGTTACCCGGTTCCCGAGGCCGTCGAGTTCGCGAAGGAATGGACCTACCGCTGTCTGGCCGCGTCCTACGATCTCGGCGCGGGCCACGGCCCGGTGTCGCCGCTGTGGCGGCTACATCGTGTTTCGGACACTCATCCCTGAGGTCGTGCGGCCACCGAATTCCGCTGCCCGGCACCGGTTCGCAACATCACCCCCGGCCCGGTGCCGCCCACGTCGGTGAAGCCATACCGTGCCGAGAGTTCCGCAGTGGTCTCGGTTCCGCCCGATCGTTCCAGAATCTCAGGATCGCTCGCCAGCGCGGCAACGCCCCGGCCGACGAACCGCGGCGACTCGGCATGCGAGACATCGAACATTCCCTCGCCCGGTAGGTCGACAACGGTTCGGCCGTCGTCGGTGGTCCGAGTCGCGGTGGCCAACAGCTCGGTATGCACCAGTCCAGGCCAGACCGACACCACCGCGATACCTCGTGGCCGCAGCTCGACCGCCATATCGGTCCGTCATCTTGTCCAGTGCCGCTTTCCGACGCCATACACCACGTTGTGCCCGTACGAGACCGCACCCGACGAGGAGATATTGACAACCACTCCCGGCTGTTGCGCCTTGAACAACAGCGGAGCGGCGTACACGCAGGCGACGTAGTGGGAGCGGAGCCCGATCCCGAGCACTTGATCCCACGCGCCCAGCGGTAACTCCCAGAACGAGCGGTGCAGCCATGCGGCGAGATCCGGCGCGGAGAAGACATTGTTCACCAGGATGTCGAGCTGTCCCTGCTCCGCTTCGACCTGCGCGAAAAGCGCCGCCACTTGGTCGTCGTCGTGGTGGTCGCAGCGCACCGGGATGCCGAGACCGCCGAGCGCGGTGACCTCCGCCGCGGTTTCGGTGATCGTGCCGGGCAGCGGCCCGGGGGAGACGGTGCGACCGGTGAGATACACCGTCGCGCCCGCGGCGCCGAGCTCGAGCGCTACGCCTTTGCCCACACCTCTACTCGCGCCGGTGACAACGGCGACTTTTCCGGACAGCTGCAAGGGCATGGATTCCTCCGGTGCGAATGGGCGCCCACAGCTCTACTCCGAACAGGTCACCGGCTGTCTGATTGTGCGCCGCGTCACGCAATCATCGAGTAAGCGATAACCGACCGCAACTCGAGCCATCTGTCGGGTTCGGCCCGTGCGACGACGAGGCCGCGTCCTTGCCGAGGGTCGCGATCCGACCGTCGACCGCCGCCGAACGATCGGCGCGAATTCGGTTGGGGCCGAATCGAAGGCCATCGACGGAGGCGTCTTCGTGATCGCGGATCATGCCGTACCGCTCCCCGATCACCGTTGGGCTGCACCGACTTTCGCCAGCGGCACAGTCAGCGCTTCTTGGGATCTATGGTGGGCTCCCCCGCGGACTTGGACTTCTTCGCCGCTCGCTTCTCCTTGATCGACTTTCCGGACTTCTTGGACATCGAGCTGCGCGGAGATTTGTCGGACATCGTGGTCCTTTGCTCGGAGAACCTGAATGGTCCCGCTGTCGTCGACCGTACGCTACGTCGACGTGGCGTGGCGCGACACCGTCGCCGATTCACACCCAGGAACCTCACAGCTGGACCCCAGCTCCGCTGCAGTGTGGCGGTCGAGGGTGGTTCGTATGACCGAGACTGTGACCGTCGCGGCGGCGGAACGAACCGAAACCACGGGTGCGCCCGTGCTGGACGTGGTGATACCCGTCTACAACGAAGAGTCCGACCTCGGAGTGTGCGTACGCAGGCTGCACGCCTATCTGCGCGACGGGTTTCCGTTCCCGGCGCGGATCACGGTCGCCGACAATGCGAGCACCGACGAGACGCTCAGGGTCGCGCGGTTGCTCGCCGCGGAGTTGGGCGACGTCAGCGTGGTGCACCTGGCGGCCAAAGGCCGCGGACGGGCGCTACGCGCGGTGTGGGAACGGTCCGACGCACAGGTCGTCGCCTATATGGACGTCGACCTGTCCACCGACCTGAACGCGCTACTTCCGCTGGTCGCGCCGCTGATCACCGGACATTCCGACCTGGCCATCGGTACCCGGCTCAGCTCCTCGTCGCGGGTGGTGCGCGGACCCAAGCGCGAAATCATCTCCCGCTGCTACAACCTGCTGTTGAAAGCCTCACTGCGGGCGCACTTCTCGGACGCGCAGTGCGGATTCAAGGCGATGCGCGCCGACGTCGCGCGACGTCTGCTCCCGCTGGTGCGCGATGGTGAATGGTTTTTCGACACCGAACTGCTCGTGCTCGCCGAACGGGCCGGGCTGCGCATCCACGAGGTGCCGGTGGATTGGATCGACGATCCCGACAGCCGGGTCGACATCATCGACACCGCACGCAAGGATCTGCTCGGCATCGGGCGGCTCGGACGGGCGCTGGCCGCCGGGGCGCTGCCGTTGGAGGAGTTGCGCCAGGCGGTGGGCCGAGAACCGCTGGTACCCGGAGTACCGCTGGGCATGATCGGACAACTGGTGCGCTTCGCGATTGTCGGCGTGCTGAGCACGCTGGCCTACCTATTGCTCTATGTCGTGTCGCAACCGTTCGTCGGCGCACAGGCGGCCAACCTCGCGGCGCTGCTCATCACCGCCGTGGCGAACACCGCGGCCAACCGAGCTTTCACCTTCGGAGTGCGCGGCGCAACCGGCGTCGTATCGCATCAGTTCCAAGGGCTGGTGATCTTCGCGATCGGGTTGGCCTTGACCAGCGGATCACTGTTCGCGTTGCAGCACTCGGCGCCGGAGTCCTCGGTGCACCTGGAACTGTTCGTCCTGGTATCGGCCAATCTGGTGGCGACGCTGCTGCGGTTCGTCGGACTGCGCTGGGTGTTCCGGGATAGCGCGGGCGTCGATCGCGCGACCGCGACCGGACCACGAGCCCCCGCACCCACTGGACACGCTGTCCCACCGCCGCGATCGCACGTGAGCCGCGAGCCATGGACCGCGAATTCGGTTCGTACCGCGGCGAATATCGAACTCGACAAGGAAGGGACTCACTGATGACGGCGACACTCGCTGCGCCGCCGGTCGTGGCCGAACCGCGGCCGACCCCGAGGCGCACAGTCGGCTGGGAATATCCGGCACTGGCGACGCTGCTGATCACCACCACGGTCGCCTACCTGTGCAACCTGAGCGCAAACGGATGGGCGAACGCGTTCTATTCCGCTGCCGTGCAGGCGGGTTCGGTGTCGTGGAAGGCGTTCTTCTTCGGATCGTCGGACGCGGCGAACTCGATCACCGTGGACAAGCCGCCGGCATCACTGTGGTTGATGGAACTCTCGGTGCGGGCATTCGGGCTCAACAGCTGGAGCATCCTGGTGCCGGAGGTGCTGCTGGGTGTAGCCGGGGTGACGCTCGTATGGGCCACGGTGCGTGGAACTTTCGGCCCTGGAGCCGGTCTGCTCGCCGGGTTGACGCTTGCGGTGACTCCCATTGCCGCGATGATGTTCCGGTTCAACAATCCCGACGCGCTACTGGTGTTCCTGATGATCGCCGCCGCATGGGCGATGCTGCGAGCGGTGGAGGACGGACGGTGGCGCTGGTTGGCACTCACCGGTGCGCTGATCGGATTGGGTTTCCTCACCAAACAATTACAGGTGCTGCTGGTAGTTCCCGCGCTGGCGCTGACCTACCTGGTCGCCGGTCCGCCGAAGCTCGGCACACGCATCGCGCAGCTGTTCGCCGCAGGCGCGACGATGCTGCTCGCCGCGGGCTGGTGGCTGTTGACCGTCGAGTTGTGGCCGGCCTCCTCGCGGCCGTGGATCGGTGGCTCGCACGAGAATTCGATCCTGGAGCTGACCCTCGGCTACAACGGGCTCGGTCGGCTCAACGGTAATGAGCGCGGCAGCGTCGGTCCCGGTGGCGACCTTCCACCCGGCGGCAACGGCATGTGGGGCAGCACCGGCATCACGCGCATGTTCGAGCCCGCGCAGGGCGGCCAGATCGCCTGGCTGATCCCAGCGGCATTGGTCGCGTTGATCGTCGGAATCCTGGTGCGCGGTAGGGCCGCGCGGACCGACCGTCAGCGAGCCGCACTCATCTTGTGGGGCAGCTGGCTGCTGGTGACCGGACTGGTGTTCAGTTTCATGGCGGGCATCTTCCACCAGTACTACACGGTGGCCCTTGCTCCGGCGATCGCCGCACTGGTCGGCGCGGGAGCGGTATCGCTGTGGCGCGAACGGCACCGGATTGCGATGCGACTCGCCATGGCGCTCGCGGTCGGTCTCAGCACGGCGACGGCGTGGATGCTGTTGTCCCGCAGTCCCGAATGGCAGCCGTGGCTGCGCTGGACCGTGCTGATCGTGGGCGTGCTCGCGACGATCTCCGTCCTCTTTCCCGCGCCACGGAAGTTGGCCGTGGTGTCCGCGCTGGCGGTCGCATACACCGGGCTGGCCGGGCCGGTGGCCTACGCTGTCGACACCATCGCCACGCCACACGCCGGGGGGATGCCCTCGGCCGGGCCGAACGTCGCGATGCGCGGGCACCGACCACCGTGGGGCGAGGGGATGAACGGCATGGGTGGCCGCGCCGGTCGGGCGCCGGGGCAGCCAGGGGGCGGCGCGCCGACTGGGGGCTCAGCAGAATCGATGCCGATGCCCGGTGGGCAGACACCGGCAGGACGGCCGCAGGGCGCAATGCCCGGCGGTCAGCAAGCCCGGCAAGGCGCCGGCCAGCCGCCGGGAATGCCCGGCGGCAGAGCGGGCGACGGCGGCCGTGGCGGTGGGTTCGGTGGACTTCTCGGCGCCGAGGAGCCCAGCGCACAACTGGTGTCCCTGCTCGAACAGAACAGCGGCAGTTACACGTGGGTAGCCGCGGCTATCGGCTCGAACAGCGCCGCCGGCGTGCAGTTGGCCACCGAGCTGCCCGTGATGCCGGTCGGCGGCTTCAACGGCAGTGACCCGTCGCCGACCCTGGAGCAGTTCAAACAGTATGCCGCCGAAGGAAAGATCCATTACTTCATCGGCGGCGGCCGCGGCCCGGGTTCGTCGGAGTCGTCCATCAGCGCGCGGATCGCGCAGTGGGTGCGGGAGAACTTCACCGCCGTGGAGGTGGACAGCGTCACCCTGTACGACCTGACCGCTATCCACTGAGTCGTCGCGATGCGTCCCCGCGTCTGCGGGGCGCGCATCGCGATTCCGGCGTTCGGTGCAACTGCCGATCCCGCCGGACACCGCCTCCGCACCGGTGCCGCACGTCGGCGGCGGTGCGGAGGCAACTGCCTCGGGTTCGTCGTCCAACCAGCGGCCGTGCGGTATTCCGGAAGGTTCCTGCTCGCTCCGCCGAATGCCCGGACGATGGCAACCGATCCCCGGGGCACTCACCCGTCTGGGCGAGCCACGTTCGACCCGATTTGATGTATATGCAACACTGGGGATGTGAGCACCTCCTCCATCGACGAGATCGTGGGCGACTGCCTGGCGGTGAGAGCCCGGCTGATCAGCCGGGCTCTCACCAGCCTCTACGACGGCGCCCTCAACAGTCATGGTCTGACGATTGCCCAGGTCAACCTCCTGGCCGCCCTGGGCAAGGTCGGCCCGTGTCCACCATCAAAGCTTGGCGACATATTGCAACTGGAGAGGTCCACGGTCAGTCGAAATTTGAATCTACTGCTGAAACACGGCTGGATCGAGGCCTCGTCGTCTGATGCAAAAGGGATGCGGGAGGTTGTACTCACCCGCGCCGGCCAGGCCAAGATCGAGTCCGTGCTGCCCGAGTGGCGGCATGCTCAGCGGCAGGCCGCGCAACTCCTCGGGTCGACGGGCGTCCACGCGGTTCAGGGGATTGCGAGCAGCATGGGGTACGCGCCAGACGCCTAGGTAAGAGAGGCGACCGCGCTCATCCCCACCGGCCATATGTTGTATATACATCACGAAAGGAAAGCTCATGAACACAGACTTCGCGAACAAGGTGGTACTGGTCACGGGCGCGTCCGGAGGAATCGGGAAAGCCGTCGCGCTGGCGTTTGCCCAGGGAGGAGCACAGTTGGTCCTCGCGGCCCGCTCGGTCGACCGACTCGCTCAGGTAGAGAAAGAAATTCGCGATCTGGGCGCGGCAACGCTGACGGTGCCGACCGACGTAACCTCCCACGATGCGGTGGTAACCCTCGTAGACGCCGCGATGAACCGATTCGGAAGAATCGACGTCCTGGTGAACGACGCTGGAATCGGGAAGGTGGGCGTTGTCGAATCGGCGGCGTTCGAAGACAACGTCCACCGGACACTGCAGGCGAGCCTTTTCGGGATGATCGACGTGACGCAACGCGTACTTCCGATATTTCGGCGACAGGGGTCGGGCGCGATCGTCAACATGTCGTCGGTGATGGGACGCAAAGCGTTCTCTCGATTCGGCTCATACGCCATCGTGATGCACGCGGTCTCCGCATTCTCCGACAGTCTCCGCCAAGAGGTCGCCGACGGCGATATTCGGGTCTCGGTGATCTATCCGGCGCTCACTGCCACCGACCTGTTGCGGGATGCGAAGGAAGCTGAGATGCCTCCCCCGTTCCGGCACATGACACCGCTGTCGCCGGAAGATGTCGCGCAAGCTGTCGTGGGCGCGGTTCGGCGCGGAAAGCGCCGTGTCGTGTTGCCGCGAACGGCGAATATGCTGCTGCTCGGCGAGGCTTTGTCACCTCGCATCGGCGACTCGATCGCCACCGCTCTCACGCTGCGGCCCATCACCAGATTGCTCGGGATGAGCCGCGGAAAGACCTACCACGAGACGATCTCGGGTCGCCCGAATCCGGTCGAGCAACCTGGGTGAGTCGACAACATCGGTGACACCTGCGCCCGCACAGGAGAACTGGTGCAGACCAACAGCGAAGAATTCGACCAGGCCCAACGATGCGCCGAGTGGGGATCGACATCGCTTCCCGCACCCGGTCCGGCTTATCCGCGCGCCGCGCGGCGCCACCAGTGACACGATCCAGGCTGTGCGCGACTGCGCCGTGTGGAATCGGAGAAAGGCAACGATGACCTGAAAATTGTTGGCGTGTCGCGGAACTCAGGCGATGATGATCGGTGTGTGACGGCTCCGCGCCGGAGCCGTGGCCGCAGCCACCATCAGGTCACGCGTCCACTGCGAACAATCAGGGAAACAGTTGAATGCCTTTATGAAGCTGGCCGTGACGGTCATCAGTGCACTGGTCACCACCGCACTCACTGTCGGTTTCGCGGCCACCGCGGCAGCCGGACCGGTGCAGCGGTCGGATCAGTTCATCGCGGCGGCCGGCGAAACGCCGCGGGTCTCGTATATCAAAGTATGTCTGCCGCCCGGCGACACCATCGAACTCAGGACAGGATTGGGTGCGGCGATCGGAGCGGCCGTCGGAGCGCTCATCGGCCTGCCGGTGTTCTTTATCGGCGCGATCCCGGGAGCGATCATCGTCGGACTGATCGGCGCCGCGATCGGTGCGTCGTCGTACGCCATCGATTCCGGGCGGTTGGAGCAGCAAGGATTGTGCTAGCCGGGTTGTCTGTGCGGCACTGCGTATTCGCAGCCAGCCCTGTTCGGGCCCGAGTGACCGGAGTTCGCACCCGCGAGTTCGCTTCGGTCGCTCGGACTCGAATCCGGCCGCGCTTGTCGATCTCGAGTCCGACAAACGCGCGGGGACCGGAATTCAGTGAGTTCTGTTCCGATCGCGGGCTTATCAGGGATGCGGGGCGCGCAGGGCGGCATGCAGGGTCGCCGCCCACTGCTCGACTATCCGTTTGCGGCGCGCCGAGTCGTCGGTCAGGACGTCGGCGAGTCCGAGGCCACGCGCCATGTCGAGGGTCGCTTGCACCAGGTGGTGTGCAACGGGATCGGAGTCGTCGGCGCCCAGGGCCTCGACCGCCCGACGGTGGGAGGCCCGGCCGAAGCGCGCCTCCAGCGGGACGATGCGTTCACGCATGACCGGGTCGGCGGCAGCATGTGTCCAGACCTGCAGAGCCGCCTTGAACAGCGGGCTGGTGTAGGACTCGACCAGGCCGGCAACCACCGCCTCGGTGCGGGCGACGCCGTCGACCAGACCCGATAAACTCGCCGCCTCCTCCATGGCCTGCCCGCTACGGGTGTCGAACATGTACTCGAGCGCGGCGGTGATCAAGTCCTCCCTGGTCGGAAAATGATGCTGGGCCGCGCCGCGCGACACCCCGGCCCGTTCGGCGACGACGGCGACCGTGGCGGCCGCCCAGCCCTTGTCGGCCAGGCAGTCGATAGTCGCCTCGAGCAGACGCTGCCGAGTAGCCCGGCTGCGGTCCTGCTTGGGTTCGTGCGGTGTCGCCATGGGTTTATTCTGCCCAGCTCGGCGGACGACGCTGCAGAAAAGCGAGCATGCCCTCGCGTACCTCGGGGGTGCCGAAGAAGCTCGCGGAACGCCGCGCGAGATGCTCGGCCGACGTATCGAACCCGGCGAGTACGTCCGCGTTCACCAGCCGCTTTGCCTCGGCCAGCCCCTGTGGTGAGCCCTTGCGCAGCTCCGCGCACAACCGCGCCACCTCGGCCGCCGGGTCGTCGCTGGTCACGGTGACCAGGCCGATGTCGGCGGCGACGGCGGCGTCGAACTTCTCGCCGGTCAAGTAGTACCTGCTCGCCGCACGCGGATCGAGTTTGGGCAGCAACGTCAGCGAGATCATGAACGGCGCCAACCCGATCCGCACCTCGGTGAGCGCGAAACTGCTGTTCGGCCCGGCCACCACGAGATCGCAGGCCGCGACGATGCCCATTCCACCCGCGCGGACGTTGCCGTCGACCTGGGCGATCACCGGTTTCGGGGTTTCCACCAGCCTTCGCAGCACCGCGAGCATGACCCTGGTGCGCTCGTCGGCGGCCACGGCGGGATCGGCATCGCTCGCCTCGGTGAGGTCGGCTCCCGCGCAGAACGTGGTTCCGGTGTGCGCGAGCACGATCGTGCGCACGGCGTCGTCGGTCGTCGCGTCGTCCAGCCCGCGCAGCAGCTCGGTTACGAGCTTGGACGACAGCGCGTTGCGGTTGTGCGGCGAGTCGAACGTGAGCGTCGCGACACCGTTCGTCACCTGATAGTGGACGAACGGACCCGTCGCCGTCTCGGTCATCGGCAACCTTTCTCAGTACGACTTCGGCAGGCCCAGCGAGTGCTGGGCGACGAAGTTCAGGACCATTTCCCTGCTGACCGGAGCGATACGACTGATGCGCGCGGCGGCGAGCATGGCGGCGAGCCCGACATCACGGGTGAGTCCAGCGCCGCCGTGCGTCTGGATCGCCTGGTCGAGTGCCTTGATACTGGCCTCCGCCGCAGCGTATTTCGCCATATTGGCGGCCTCGGCGGCGCCCATCTCGTCACCGGCGTCATAGAGCGTCGCGGCCTTCTGCATCATCAGCTTCGCCAGTTCCAGCTCGACCTTCACCTGCGCGAGCGGATGCGCGACACCTTGGTGCGCACCGATCGGCGTCTTCCAGACAGTGCGCTCCTTGGCGTACTCCACGGCGCGATCGATGGCGTAGCGACCGAGACCGATGGCCATGGCAGCGCCCATGATGCGCTCTGGGTTCAAGCCCGCGAACAACTGCATCAGCGCCGCGTCCTCTTTGCCGACCAACGCGGTGGACGGCAGCCGGACATCATCGAGGAACAGATTGTATTGGTGATCCGGTTCGATGATGTCCATTTCCTGCGGCGTCTTGGTGAAGCCCTCGGCATCGGTCGGCACGATGAACAGCGCCGGCTCGAGCTTGCCGGTCTTGTGGTCCTCGGTGCGGGACACGATCAGCACGGCTTCGGCCTGGTCGACGCCGGAGATGAAGATCTTGCGGCCGTTGAGGATCCAGTCGTCACCATCCCGGCGGGCGGTAGTGGTGATCTGGTGCGAGTTGGAACCCGCGTCCGGCTCGGTGATGCCGAAGACCATCGTGCCGGAACCGTCGGCGAGCTTGGGCAGCCATTCCCGCTTCTGCGCGTCGGTGCCGTACTTGGTGATGATGGTGCCGCAGATGGCCGGGGAGACCACCATCAGCAGCAGACCGGCGCCCTGCGCGGACAGCTCCTCCATCACCAGCGCCAGCTCGTACATGCCCGCGCCGCCGCCACCGTATTCCTCGGGCAGGTTCACGCCGAGGAAGCCGAGTTTGCCTGCTTCGTCCCACAATTCGCTGAGCGGCTCGTTCTTGCGTGCCTTGGGCAGCGCATAGTCGCGGTAGTTGTACTTCGTGGCCAGTGCCGCGACCGCGGCCCGCAGCGCCTTCTGCTCTTCGGTTTCGATGAAGCTCATCAGTACTCCTGTGTCTCGCGGGGGGCTCCCGCACTTCGTCGGCTCGATGATCGCTGCGCGAGTGGGTCTCATCGCGCCTCCGGTATTTCGTTGTCCTCGGCAGGGTCGACGACCGCGAGAACGGCGCCGAGGTCGACCTGCTGGCCGACGGCGACATGGACCGCGCTGAGCACGCCGGCGGCGGGCGCGGCGACGGTGTGCTCCATCTTCATCGCCTCCAGCCAGAGGATGGGCTGGCCTCGTTCGACATGGCTGCCGACTTCGGCGCCGAGTCGGATCACACTGCCCGGCATGGGAGCGAGCAACGACCCGGTAGCCACTTGATCAGCGGGATCGCTGAACCTCGGCAACCTGCGCACCGCCACCGGGCCCAGAGGTGAGTCGACGTAGACCTGGTCGTCGTAGCGCGCGACCTCGAAACCTCTGCGCACCGGACCCCGCTCGCCGGGTACGGCCAACACCACGCGATCGGCAGCGGACTCGACGAGTTCGAGACCATCATGCCCGTCCACTGTGACGCCGGTGCGCCCGAACCGGTAGCCGATCTCGTGCGTCCCGCTGGTGCGGCTCTGGTAGGACTTACGCTGCGATTGCGCGGGTAGATTCCGCCAGCCGCTGGGCAGTCCACCACCGACCCCGGCCCCGCCGCGGTTCGCGGCGGCGTCGGCGAGCGCGGCGGCGACGATCGACAGCGCCTCGTCGGACTCGGATACCCACGGGGCCGCGAGGCCGTCCAGGCCGTGCGTGACGAAGAACGCGGTGTCGGTGTCTCCGGCCGCGAACGCGGGGTGGCGCAACACCCGCACCAGCAGATCTCGGTTGGTGACCAGACCGTGGATCTTCGCCCGCTGTAGCGCGCCGGCCAGCAATCGCGCTGCCTCAGTACGTGTTTCGGCGTAGGAGATGACTTTGGCGAGCATCGGGTCGTAATGCACTCCGACAACCGAACCGTCCACCACACCGGTATCCAAACGTATGCCCGGACGATTGAGCAGGTCGAACTCGGTAGCGACCGAGGGGATGTCGATCCGGTGCAACGTCCCACTCTGTGGTTGCCAATCATTCGCCGGGTCCTCGGCGTAGAGCCGCGCCTCGATCGCGTGGCCACGTATCGCGGGGGGTTCGGTGCGCAGCGCGGCGCCGTTGGCGACGTCCAATTGCAGCCGAACCAGATCCAGTCCGGTGGTGCACTCGGTGACCGGATGCTCCACCTGCAAACGAGTATTCATCTCGAGGAAGAAGAACTCACCTTGCTCGTCGGCGAGAAACTCCACGGTGCCCGCGCCGGTGTAGCCGATCGCGCCCGCCGCCAGCCGCGCCGCGTCGAACAGCCGCGCGCGCATGCCGTCGGTGCGCTCGACCAGGGGCGAGGGAGCCTCCTCGATCACCTTCTGGTGGCGGCGCTGGATGGAGCACTCGCGCTCGCCGACCGCCCAGATGGTGCCGTGCGTATCGGCCATCACCTGGACCTCGATATGTCTGCCGGTCTCGAGGTAGCGCTCGCAGAACACCGTCGGATCACCGAACGCGGATTCCGCTTCGCGGCGGGCGGCGTCGAGTTGCTGCGTCAGCTCGGCAAGACTGCGCACCACCCGCATCCCACGCCCTCCGCCGCCCGCGGAGGCCTTGATCAGCACGGGCAGCTGTTCGGCAGTGACCTCGGCCGGATCCAGGTCGGTGAGCACCGGGACGCCGGCGGCGTCCATCAATTTCTTCGCGGCGACCTTCGAACCCATCTGCTCGATCGCCTGGACCGGAGGGCCGATCCAGACCAGCCCGGCGTCCAGCACTTCTCTGGCGAATTCGGCGTTCTCGGAGAGAAATCCATATCCGGGGTGGATGGCGTCGGCGCCGGTGGCCAGGGCCGCCTCGATGAGCAGTTCACCGCGCAGGTAGGTGTCGGCGGGCGTGTTGCCGGGCAGCCGCACGGCGGCGTCGGCCCCGGCGACATGCGGCGCGGCGGCGTCCGCGTCGGAATAGACCGCGACGGTGCCCAGACCCATGCGTCGGCAGGTGGCGAAGACCCGGCGGGCGATCTCGCCACGATTGGCGACGAGGACGTTCGTGATCGGCGGGGCGAGGGGTTGGTCGGACACGGCTCGGCCTCACATTCGGAAGACGCCGAAGCCGTCGGCGCCCTTGATCGGGGCATTGTGAATGGCCGACAGGGACATTCCCAACACGGTGCGGGTATCGCGCGGATCGATGACGCCGTCGTCGTAGAGCCGTCCGGACATGAACATCGCCAGTGATTCGGCCTCGATCTGCGCCTCCACCATGGCGCGCATGCCGGCGTCGGCCTCCTCGTCGAACGGTAGGCCCTTCGCCTCGGCGGCCGCCCTGCTCACGATCGAGATGACCCCGGCTAATTGCGCACCGCCCATGACCGCGGATTTAGCACTGGGCCAGGCGAAGACGAACCGAGGATCGTAGGCCCGGCCGCACATACCGTAGTGGCCGGCGCCGTAGGACGCGCCCATCAGCACCGAAATGTGCGGCACCTTCGAATTGGAGACGGCGTTGATCATCATCGCGCCGTGCTTGATGATGCCCTTCTGCTCGTACTCCTTGCCGACCATATAGCCGGTCGTGTTGTGCAGGAACAGCAGTGGCGTATCGGTCTTGTTCGCCAGCTGGATGAATTGGGTCGCCTTCTGCGACTCCTCGGAGAACAGCACCCCGCGCGCGTTCGCCAGGATGCCGATCGGATACCCGTGCAGCTGCGCCCATCCGGTGACCAGGCTGCTGCCGTAGCGCGGTTTGAACTCGTCGAAATCCGAGCCGTCGACGATGCGGGCGATCACTTCGCGCGGGTCGAACGGGATCTTCAGATCCGCGGGCACGATGCCGAGCAGATCCTCGGGGTCGTAGCGCGGCTCGATCACCTCGGCCCGCGGGGCGGGCCCTTGCTTGCGCCAGTTGAGCCGCTTGACGATGGAGCGACCGATGCGGATCGCGTCCTGCTCATCGACCGCGTAGTAGTCGGCGAGTCCGGAGATCTGCGCGTGCATGTCGGCGCCGCCGAGGGATTCGTCGTCGGATTCCTCCCCGGTGGCCATCTTGACCAGCGGCGGGCCACCGAGAAACACCTTCGAGCGTTCCTTGATCATCACTACGTGATCGGACATGCCCGGGATGTAGGCCCCACCCGCGGTGGAATTGCCGAACACCAGCGCAATGGTCGGAATCCCCGCCGCCGACGCCTGGGTCAGGTCACGGAACATCCGGCCGCCGGGGACGAACACTTCCTTCTGCGTCGGCAGGTCCGCACCGCCGGACTCCACCAGCGAGATCACCGGTAGCCGGTTCTCCCGCACGATGTCGTTGATGCGCAACGTCTTACGCAGCGTCCACGGGTTCGAGGTGCCGCCGCGTACGGTCGGATCCGGCGCGACGATCATGCATTCGACTCCCTCGACGATGCCGATACCGGCGACAGTGCTCGCACCGACGTGGAATTCGCTGCCCCAGCCCGCCAGCGGGCACAGTTCGAGGAACGGGGAGTCCTCGTCGATGAGCAGTTCGACACGTTCGCGCGCGGTCAGTTTTCCGCGTTTGCGATGCCGTGCCAGCTTGTCCGGGCCGCCGCCCGCGATCGCCTTGGCGAACTCGGCCTCGACCTCGGTGAGTTTGGCGGTCATGGCCGCCGCGGCCGCTTCGTACTCGGGCGACGCGGTGTCCAGCGCGCTGCGCAGCGTCGTCATGCGGTGTACCTCCTCGCATGATCGGTCGCGAGCTGTCTTCTGCGGGCCTGACCGGTCATGCGGTGTACCCCAATCGCTTCGCCGCCAGCCCGGTGAGGATTTCCGTCGTACCGCCGCCGATCCCGAGAATGCGCATGTCCCGGTACTGTCGCTCGATCTCGGATTCACGCATGTAGCCGAGGCCGCCGAAGAGCTGGACAGCCTGGTTGGCCACCCACTCGCCCGCCTCGACCGCGGTGTTCTTGGCGAAGCACACCTCGGCGATCAGGTCGGTTTCGCCTTCGGCGCTGCGCTGCACCAGATCGCGGGTGTAGACGCGGGCGACATCGATCCGCCGCGCCATTTCTGTGACCGTGTTCTGCACCGCCTGCCTGCTGATCAGCGGGCGGCCGAAGGTCTCCCGGTCGCGTACCCACCGCAGGGTCAGGTCCAGGCAGCGCTGCGCGCTCGAATACGCCTGCACCGCAAGGCCGACGCGTTCGCTGACGAACGCGCCCGCGATCTGGTAGAAGCCGGAGTTCTCCTGGCCGACCAGATTCCGTACCGGCACCCGGACATCCACGTAGGACAGTTCGGCGGTGTCGGAGGCGAGCCAGCCCATCTTGTCCAGTTTGCGGCTGACCGTGAAGCCAGGAGTGTTCTTGTCGACCACGAGCAGCGAGATGCCTCCGGAGCCCGGTCCTCCGGTGCGCACCGCGGTGACCACGTAGTCCGCGCGCACCCCGGAGGTGATGTAGGTCTTGGCGCCGTTGACGATGTAATGCTCACCCTCGCGACGCGCGGTGGTGGTCAGGTGCCCGACGTCGGAGCCGCCGCCCGGCTCGGTGATCGCCAGCGAGCCGATCAGTTCCCCCGCCAGGGTCGGCTTCACCCAGCGTTCGATCGCCTCGGCGTCGCCCGCGGCGATCAGGTGCGGCACGGAGATGCCGCAGGTGAACAACGAGGCGAACAGTCCGCCCGACGCGCCGGCCTGGTGTATCTCCTCGCAGACGATCATCGCGTCGACGGCGTCACCACCGGAACCACCCGCGGATTCCGGGAACTGCACCCCGAGTAGGCCGAGCGCGCCGGCTGTCTTGTGCAGCTCGCGCGGGATCGCGCCGTCGCGCTCCCAGTCGTCCAGATACGGCAGGATCTCGCGTTCCACGAAACCTCGCACCGTGGCGCGCAATGCGCGGCGCTCCGGCGTCTCCCACAGTTTGGTCATGCGGTGTCCTCTCTTTCATGACCGGGCCTCCGCGTGGTAACGCGAGTTGCCGCTTCCGGGCCCCGGCCGGTCATGAGAACAGCTCCACTGGAATGTCGAGGTGACGAGACCGCAGCCATTCGCCGAGGCCCTTGGCCTGCGGATCGAAGCGGGCCTGGTAGGCCACGCCCTGACCGAGCAGACCTTCGACGATGAAATTCAGCGCCCGCAGGTTGGGCAGCACGTGCCGGATGACGGTCAGCGCGGCCGTCTCCGGAAGCAGCTCTTTGATCCGATCCACCGTGAGCGTGTGCACCAGCCAGCGCCACTGCTCATCGGTGCGCACCCATACGCCGATATTGGCGTTGCCGCCTTTGTCGCCGCTGCGGGCCAGCGCCAACGCACCCAGCGGCGCGCGGCGGGTGTCGCTCGGCGGCAATGGTTCCGGAACCGGCGGCTCGGCTACCTCCTCCAGTTCCATCGTGTCGGTGGCCGCAGCGACGGCCACGCGCGTGCCGTCGGGCAGGACTGCCACGTGCGGCACTTCGGTGGCAACGACAAACCCCGGCGTGTACACGCCGTAAGGAGATCCGTTGCCGGGCAAGGTGGTGAAGCTGCATCCCGGGTAGCTGGCCAGTGCCAGCTCCACCGCGACATTGGAGAACGCGCGACCGACCTTGTTCGGATCGGCATCGCGGACCACGCAACGCAGCAACGCGCTGGCCTGTTCCTCGGTGTCGGCGTCCGGCCGGTCCAGCCGGGCCAGGGTCCATGTCAGCTCTTCGGGTCGGGTCGGCAACCAGGATTCCAGTTGTCGTCGCGCCAGTGCGGCTTTCGCCTCGATATCCAGCCCGGTGAGAATGAACTCCATCTCGTTGCGGAAGCCGCCGAGCGTGTTCAGGGAGACCTTCAGGCGCGGTGGCGGCGCCTCCCCGGTGACCCCGCTGATCAGTACCCGATCCGGTCCTTCCTGATCGAGCCGGAGGGTGTCCAGCCGGCTCGTCACGTCGGGTCCGGCGTAGCGGGCGCCCTGGATCTCGTACATCAGCTGGGCCGCGACGGTGTCGACGGTGACCGCGCCGCCGGCGCCTTCCTGCTTGGTGATGACGCTGCTGCCGTCCCGACGGATTTCGGCGATCGGAAAGCCCGGCCTGCCGAGATCGGCGAGTTCGGTGAAAAAGGCGTAGTTGCCGCCGGTGGCCTGGGTACCGCATTCGATGACGTGTCCCGCTACGACCGCCCCGGCCAACTGATCGTAATCGGTTCGGCCCCAGCCGAAGTGCGCGGCGGCCGGACCGACGACCACCGAGGCGTCGGTGACGCGGCCGGTGACCACGATGTCCGCGCCCGCATTCAGGCATTCGACGATGCCCCACGCGCCGAGGTAGGCATTGGCGGTCAGCGGCGCGCCGAAGCCGAGTTCACCCGCGCGCGCGACCAGGTCGTCGCCCTGGACATGCGCGATCGTCGCGTCCACCCCGAGCTCGGCCGCGACTTTGCGCAGCTTTTCGGCCAACCCGGCGGGATTGAGGCCACCCGCGTTCGCGACGATCCGCACGTTGCGTTCGATGGCGAGCCCGAGGCAGTCCTCGATCTGTTCGACGAAGGTCTTGGCATAGCCCAGGCTAGGATCCTTCATCCGGTCCCGACCGAGGATCAGCATGGTCAGCTCGGCGAGATAGTCACCGGTGAGCACATCGAGCTGCCCGCCCTCGAGCATCTCGCGCATGGCCCCGAACCGATCACCGTAGAAGCCCGAACAGTTGCCGATCCGGAGTACATCGGGGTCTGCGGCGAGCATACTCATCAGCGGGAATGCCTCCTGTACGGCGACTGGACGTTCATCCGGGCAATCCTTGCGGCGAACCGCGGCGCACGGCCGCGTGCCGCACCCGAGGTGTCCACGTTCCGCGTCCAGCATCACACTCGGTTCGAAAAAAAGCAAGCGTGCGTGCTTGTTAATTGCGGGGACAACAAACGCCGCACACCACGACGCGAGCGGGGCGGCTCACCGATGGCAAACGTCGGATACTGCGTCTACACCTGTGTAGCTCGGTGCCGGCATGCTCCTGCGGCGGCTGCGGTAGCGCGCCATGCTTCACGGGCGCTGGGGTAGTGCGGGGCCCAGCCGGTAGCGGTGCGGAAGCGGTGGTTGCTCACTCGAAGTGATCGCGTCAGTGAGGTGACTCGGTGGCCGGCGAGTAGGGCGGCGCGGCCGGGAACGCGCAGCCAGGGTCGTTTGCCCACCGCCGCGGCCAGGGCGGTGGCGTAGTCGCGTTTGGTGAGTGGTTCGTCATCGACGATGTTGTAGGTGCCGGCTGGGGCGGTGAGTGCGGCGACGACGGCCGCGGCGGCATCGGTCAGGTGGATCGTGGAGACGTAACCGTCGGCGTCGCCGAGCACCGAGACGATATGGCGACGGGCCGCGGTGAGCATCTCTTCGCTGTGGGTGGCGCCGATACCGCAGAAGACGCCGAAGCGCAGCACGATCCCGGTTCCGCCCGCGGCCGTGATGCGGTGGGCGTTGTCCTCGGCGACGCGGCTACAGATGGCGCGCGGGTAGCGGTCGGCGGGGACGTCCTCGGTGATCCAGTCGGCCCCCTTGTCGGGGTAGATCATGGCGACCGATTCCTGGATGAACGTACCGACACCAGCGGCCAGTGCGGCATCGACCAGAGTCGTCGACCCGTCGATACGAGCGTGTTCGTTTCTGCGCCAGGCGCGGTCGGACAGGAACTGCCGGGTCGAGGGAAGAGCGCTGGCCAGGTTCACCACTACGTCATGCCCGGCCAGCCCGACGGTCAGTTCGTCTCGGTCGAACAACGACGCCGCGATGGGTGTTGCACCTTGGGCTCTTACCGCAGCCGATTTTTCCGCGGTACGCACCAAGGCCGTCACCTCGTGTCCGGAATCGACCAGTGCCGCAACGACATAGCGGCCGATTGCGCCGGTGGATCCGGTGACAAAGACCTTCCGGGCCGGGGTGTGGTTCGACTGAACGTCAGCGGCCGAAGCGCGCATCGACCCTCCTGTTCCAGTGTGGGCTCGACAGCCCCGGACGGCGATTGCCGGATATGCCGAACGAGGTGTCTTATTCGTGAATCGCAGGTGATCCGACCTATAGGCGCAGCAGCGCGATGCTGCAGGCGACAATCCAGGCCACCCACCCGAGCCAGCCGATCAGACCGACCACCGCGATGCGGTTGGCGCCGTCGGCGTTGTACGGACCAGACGATGACGACAGGAAAAGCAACGCGGAACTGACGTACCCCAGCCAGGCGTGCCACGGGGGGAGGAATCCGACATCCGATCCGGCGATGCCGAAGCCCAGCAGCGCCGTTGCCAGGAAGACCTGGTTGAAGCCGAACAGCACGTTACTGAATCCCCACAGGCCCGCGGTGGTTCCGCGAGCATGGGCGGCCGCTGTGGCCATACCGAACCGAAGTGCCTCGACGACGGTGAATGTGGCGTTTTGCATCAGCACCCCGGCAAAGCCCACCAACGCCCATGCCTGTGCGCCTTCTCCACCGCGCCACAGCACCGACAGCAGCCCAGCTGCGAAAATTGTGGTGCACAGCCAGGTAGCCGGTGCGAGCACCGAAGGCCGTTTCAACGCGTCGCCGACGCCGGCAAAAGATTCCTCGACCGCGTCCACACTTTGGGCCGACATCGGAAAAGGCAGCCGACCCCGCACGTAGATGAGGTTGATGACGACCGCCGCCGATACGAATGCCAGGCCGCCCAAGCCCGCCACTGTGGTGAAATCCATCGAAGCGTCCTCTCTGTCCTACCGGTTGCTCACAATTCCGCGCAGCGGTGGGCGGGCTCGCTCTCCTGCCAGCCACTGCCGGCGACAATGTCGTCCCAGGTGGGGACCAGGTCGGGGTGGCGAAGGCGCACGATCTCCCCAGGCAGCGATCCCGGTGGAGCTTTGTGTGGTTTGGCGACGGCCTGCTGCTCGATGGCGCGGGCGAGCGCCTGGATGCCGCCGAGCCGCGGATAGGCGGCGTGCACCTCATCGGCGTAGCCAGGTGGGAGAGTCCCCGGACTGCCTTCGATGTCGATCCGGATGCCGTCCACGGCGATCCAGATAGCCGCGGGACGCCGGCGCCGGTAGACCGGCGAACTGCTGAGTCCGGAGGTGTGGGCGGCGATGGCATCCCAGATCACATCGACGCGCCCGTCGCGGACGCCGTTGGCCTCGAGGAACTGGGCCGCGTAGTCGGCGCCGTCGATCTCGAACCGCTGGTCGCCATTCGCCACGTCGGACAGGCCGATGTCGTGCAGTGCGCAGATGAGATACATAGCCTCCTCGTCGTAGTCCGTGCCCGCCCGCAGTCCCTGGGCGGTGGCCGCGGCGCGGCCGAACAGGAATGAGCGAATGCTGTGGTTGCGCAGGCTCGGTGCGAGATCGGCGTCGATCAACTCCCGCGCCGCGGTCGCGAGTGGTGTACACGGCAACGCCGAGGACATGGCGGATCTCCTTGCGGTGGCAGCGGATGTGACGAGTATTCAGAGGTATTCAGCGACAACTTCGTACAGACCGGGGTTGGCCCCGGCGATCTTTCCGGCTTCGTCGACCGAGGTCACCACGGTGGGGTTCGCGCCGGCGGCCTCGCATGCTTCGGCGCTGTCCCAGTGCGCGACATTGACGAGTTGGAAGCGCGCGTCCGGCGACAGTGCCCGATGCAGGCGCACATCCCGGAACCCAGGGGCCGTCCGCATGAGCATCGCACGCTCGCGCCACTGCGCGATGAATTCGTCGACCCGTTCCGCGGGGACCTCGATCGCATTGATGAAAGTCACGCCGTGGTCAGTCATAGGAGATTCCTCCGAAATCGTTGTATCGCCGGTACATTCGGACAAGCTGCGAGTCGCACTCGGTACCGCTCGGGCGTCCAGCATTGCGTGCAGGTCCTAGACGAGTGATTCCTAACGTTAGTGGTCGTAGGCGGTGAGTGATCGGCTGGTGGGGGCGTTGGTGGCGAGGTTGTGCCAGATTGCGGCG
>NZ_JBEZDE010000049.1:0-38639 GCF_040648115.1 Nocardia sp. NPDC049190 | reverse complement strand
GCCGAAGCGATCATCGGCAACATCGTCATCGCCATCGTCCCGGCCATCGCCGCAGCAGGCAACAACGCACCCACCAACTCCGGATCCACCCCAGGAGGCGGCTCCTCCGCCTCCGCAGACCCACCCGAGGACCCAGAACCCGCCTCCGGAGCCACCACACCACCCGGACCACCCTGAGCACCAGGCTGACCAGCAACACCAGACTGACCCGACCCACCAGGAACCGGCTGACCCGACCCACCCGGCTGCCCCGGAACCACACCCGGCTGCACCGACCCACCCGACTGCCCTGGAACACCAGGCTGGCCCGACCCACCGGGCTGGCCCGGCCCAGCAGGCTGACCCGGGACACCAGACGGCCCAGCACCACCCGACTGATCACTGGACTGGCCCGTCCCAGACGGACCCGGCTGGCCGGGTGCAGAAGAACCAGGGCGCGAACGCTCACTGCCCGGCCGACTCGACCACGGTGTCACCGGCCTGGGTTGTTGACGTTCCTCTGCTCCGGGCTCGTTCGCGTCGAACTCGACCGGCCAGATCTCCGCGCTTGTCATGGCTTACCTCTGATACCTGGCTCGATCAAAACGAGAACGGCGCTTGGGCGGTAGTAGGCGGGGGCTTCATCTGCCATGTCCTCCTGTGTTCGTTACCGCCGACTGGGAAACGGTCTGACGACCACGGCAATTCGTGCACGTCAGTGTAAGTATTCAGTGGACCATCCCGACCGGATTGGGCGAGGAAGACGCTTCCCGTAGCTGGGAATCCTCGACAATGAACAAGTCGAAAGGGAGTACCGCGCATGGCCGGTCGCAGCTCGCGCCGTTCCGTTCGACGATGAGCCGTTTGATCGAGAGGCGGACCTGGCCATGGTGATGCTCGAACCCTGCGAGCCCTTGACTGGATGGTGTCGGCCGCAACGGGGGAAATTGAAGACGGGACGACCGTCCGGTCGTCGTGGACAGGCGCTCGCCAAAGCATCAGGTAGGTGATCTCATGCCGTTCGGGATGTCGTGGGGTGAAATAAGTAAGACGGTGGCTACCGGCGGGGCGGCAATCGTCGGTGGTGCGGTCGGAACGTTGGTCGCGCCTGGGCTCGGGACGGCTATCGGCGCCGGGCTGCTTTCCGGGTTGGTGGGCGGGGGCATAACCTGGTATCAAACCGGCGAGTTCGACAAGGGTTTCGAAGCCTTTTTGATAGACGGCGCCCTCGGTGGGGTGGGAGGAGGAATCGCCGGCGCTGCGGCGCATGGCGCTCTAGCCTATGGAAGCACAGGTGCGAGACTCGCTGGCGCGAGAATGGGCGCGTCGCTTATGAACGCGAGGACGCTCCCCGCGGCAAGTAGGCTTGCCGTAATGCGGTCGCCCGGGCTCGGTTGGTACGGCGGTTCCGCCGTGGGCGCCGGGTATGCGGCCTCTCAGAATCCGTCGGGTCGCCCGCAGCAGGAAATCCCCGCTATCCTTCCCGTCCGCCCGGCAGGTGTGGAATTCAGGGGTAATTCGACGGCGCAGGTACCTGCATGAGCGAAATGCCGACCTTATATGTGCCTGACAGGTATTCTGCGCGGTGGCCGGGTCAACGTCTCACTCTTTCGGACATGATTCAAGACTGGTTGGAAAGGGATGTAGGAGAGGTCAAGAGCCTGCTCACCATTCTGAAAGCCGACTGGGCGGCCTTCGGTAAAGGATCCAAGACGGATGTGCCGTTGAAAGGTACGGTGCCGCAGGTCACCCTTGCGGAAGTCAAATCCAGCATGTTCGACAATTATCTGCAGGTCAACAGCAGCCTCAAGAAAGCGTTCGACAGCCTTCAAGCGAGTGATGTGAAGGTCAAGAAGAAGGTCGAGGACGCGAAGCTGACGAGTGATGAAGCTCAGAAGTACGTCAGCGAACTGATCGATGATCTCAATACTCAGGCAGCGACACCGCCTCAAGATCCGATGAGCGAAGACGAGCATGTCATGACCTACATCACGGCCGGCATGAACGCTTCCGTGAAGATTATGACGGACGCGAATGCCGCTATGGATAAATCAGCGAAGGATATCGACGACGAGGCTGCAAATAAGGCGCGCGACGATAGAATCGCGAAACTGGAAAAGGCGCAAAATGATCCGCGACTGAATCCGGACGACGTCGGCCAGCCTCCTCCCGGGACGCCACCCGAGACAAACCCCCCGGTGGTGGACAACTCGACGCTACCGCCCGCTTGGGAGGACCTGACCAATCCGGAGACCACTCCCGACGATGTGCTGTCACCTGACGAGCTGGACAACTCCGGCCTTGGCGGCCCGACCAACGGGATGGGCAATCTCGGGAACACGCCGGACGTGACAACGCCGCCGGTCACACCGCCGGTGCAGCCCGCGAGCGCGATGTCGCCGATGGGTTCCGGCATGGACATGATGAGTTCGATGCTGCCGATGATGATGCAGCAGGCGATGATGCGGAACATGGCCGACCAGGACTTGAACAACCGGCGCGCGGAGTTGGACCCGCGGCGCTTCGACGACGAACTCGCACCCGTGGTTCCACCGGCCCCCGCTCCTGCCGTGGCGCAGCCCGCCGCGACGCAGCCCGCCGTCACGGCGCCCGCGTCGCACAGCGGTCAGCCGTCCACCACGACCGGCGGGCAGCCTGTCGTGACTCCCGGTCGCACCCCGGGTGCGGATGGCAGTGTGGTGTACACCTTCCCCGATGGTCGCACCCAGAAGGTGTCCGTGATGGTCGCGCAGGCTCTGGATGGCGCATTCGGGAACGCCAGTGGCACCGACGCGCAGAAGGCGTACGAGAAGACGCCTGCGAAGTGGTCGGACAAGAAGCAGATCGGAGACCGGGTCGACCCGTACCAGCTGATGACGGGCGATGTCGCGACATGGGACAAGCGCACCGCGATTCTGGTGGTTTTCGGATCGGACGAGGGCGGTACGCTCGAAGCTGTGGTCAACGGCGAACTGAAGCCTTTCGTCCCGGAGATGACCGACAGCGCAGGAGAATTCGGTCAGTTCGCCGGGTTCGCCCATCCGAAGGGCATCGAGTTGACGGCGCCGAAGGACGAAAGCGTCCCCTCGACGATGCCGGGTACCGGTGATCAGTCCGTCAACACGGCAATGCCGGCTATCTCGGTCCCCGCGGGCTGATCGCGTGGTAGCGGAGAAGCTGATCGCGCGATAGTGGAGAAGAGGAGGTCGCGATGGCACTGAATGTCGATCCGCAAGAACTCGTTGCTGTCGCATCGAAGCTCGCCGAAATGGCGCGCGATACCGGAGCGGCGCTACCCGGTGGGTGGGTCGTACCCGCCGGGGCCGACCCGATCTCGGCCGCGGCGGTGCCGCACCTCAACGCACAGGCCGCGTCGCTGATGAACGGAACGCTCGGCGTTCTCAACCAGGTGCAACGCACGGCGTACAACATCGGCGCCGCGGCCGCCGACTACACCGATGCCGATGACCGTGGCAGCCGTGTCGTCGGCGGCAGCGGTAATCCCGACTTGGTGAGCAACCCGGTGGGGGAAGTTCAGGAGATCGGTCAGCGGCGTCCACCGATGTTCACGTTTCCCGCGGGCGGTGGCGCCGTCGACCCGTTGACCTTCGCTCAGCAGTTGCACTCGGGTCCGGGTCCCGGTGCCGCGAAGGGATTCGCGGACGAGATTCGGAAATTCACCGGCGGCCCGCACGCCGCCGCTACCGGGGGAATCGGGCTCGCGGCGAACGCGATGCAGCGCTGGGAACCGGTAGGCGCCGACGCGGCAACCGAACTCGGACAGCACCGGGGTTGGCTCGACCAACTCGGCGCGGGCTTGGGGATGCTGGCCGACGGAATAGATACCTACAGCAACGCATTCCGGACGGCGAAGGCGAAACATCCCACGCCGGCGGAGATCATCGCGGCCCGTAAGGAGCTCGTCGCCGCGATGCGCTCGAAGAACGAGCTCGGCATCCAGGCGGCGCTGGCGAAGTTCCAGGAGCAGAACGCGCGCTCCGCGGAGACGATCACCGGATACACCACCGAGGTCGGCTCGAAGGTGCCGACCGGTGACACTACGGGCGAGGCCGCCAGTAGCGGTGGCGGCGATTCCAGCGCGCTGAACTCGATGTTGCCGGCGCTGATGAGCGCGATGGCCTCGGCCGGAATGCCGCTGAGCCAACTCGGCCAGGACTCGGCCGCGAGCTACGACGATTACGGGTACGACGACTACGGGTATGACGACCTCGGCATCCCGACCGGTCTCGGATCAGGCGGTCCGAGCGGTATGCCGATAGGCAGCCCCGGCGTCGGCATCCCGGACATCGACGCGCAAAGCACCGCCGTCGGCCCCTTGCCGTTGGTCTCCTCCGCGGGCAGCCTCGGTGCCGGAACATCGCAAATGCCGCGCACACCTGTGCTCGAACCGCTCGGGGCGGCGTCGGCTAACAATGCCGCAGCCGCGCGCGGCGGTTCGCCGATGATGCCGTATATGCCGATGTCGCCGGGCATGGGTAACACGGGCGGTGGTAACGACCGTAACCGTGTCGTAGCGTGGCATCCCGACCGCCTGATGTATGTCGACGACACGCCGCACACCGAGTTGGTGATCGGGGAGAGGCCGACCATCGCCCCCACCGTGACACCGCCGACGCCCGCGCCGACGAACCAGACCCCGACCCAACCCGGAGGTAACGTATGAGTGCCATCCACCCGGACGTGCAAGCGGCCCTGGATGCCGCTCGTGACCTGCGGCATCGGATCGCCGAAATGCGCGAGAAGATCGACAATATCCGCGCGCGGCGGCCGTCGCCGAGCGGCGCGGTCATCCCTGAGGTCGATGCCATGGGCAGACTGACCGATCTGTATCTGACGCCGGGTACCGCCGCGCGACTCACCGGCCCCGAGCTGGTCACCGAGATCATGGCCGCGATCCGGGAGAGCGCCGTCGACGCGGCGCGGCAGTACGAGAGCATCATGAACACCTCGGTTCCCGCGGCTGAGCCCGAACCGGCCTCCGGCGCGCCGGGGTGGGTGGGATGACCGAGCCTGCTCCGGACGTCACCATCGCCGACACGGTGCGGTGGTTGCATGACGAGGGGCTCGTGCGCTTGGCCGGAGTCGCCGGCCGCACCACGGAAACCCTCGTCGCTTACACGGTCGACGTGGCCACCGGAACCGTCTCCGCGCATCCCGCGACCGGCGCCGGGATCGGCGCGGATGTGGTGTCGCTGGCCGCGGATGACCTCCCGTATCCGGTCGGTACCGCCAAGCGCCTGGTGGTCGTCGGTGTCACGAACGCGGATATGGTCCTCGTCGTCGACTTGGCCGCGACCCTAGCCATCACGATCAACGCCGACCATCCCGAGCAGGCGGCCAGGTCCTGGGTGCTGCAGTTGTTATTGAATCCGGAGATCACCGTCACCACCAACAGCTCCGATGTCGCGGTGGGCAGCAGCGCCCGTCTGCGCCAGAGTTTCATCCCTGGTGGGGGCGCCACCCTGGTCAACATCGACGACACGCGTCCGCCGGTGACGGCGGTGACCTTGAACGCGACCACCGATGGTCCGGACCATCTCGATGTCAACGCCGACGGCACCGGGGAGATGTACCTCGGCGCGCGGTTCTGGCAGTTGCGCCAGGTCATGCGCATCGAGGACGCCGCGTGGTCCGCGCTCGCGGCGCGACTGGATTCCGCTGCCGAGGATGACCTCGACCAGCCGGGTACCGGTTATGCGATCAGTTCCCAACCCGCTGAACGACTCTCGGAGAGCAGCCGATGACCGATATGCACCCGATCGACGTGGACGACTTCGATCCCGACGACGACGTCGAGGCTGCGCCGCTGGACTGGCGGAACCTGACCTACGAGGTGTTCAACCCGGACCATACCGTCGGTGTCGGCTGCAACCGGGACGGGGAGATCATCGGCCTGCACATCACCGACGACGCCCGTGACAACGGCGATAGCTGGCTGGCGGCCGAGATCCTCCGGCTCGCCCGGCTGGCCCATATGAAATCGCGGGTCGGGTTGCGTGCCGAGATGGAGCACAACGGGACCCGTTCCTACACGATCGATTCGTTCGACCTTCCGACCGAGGCTTCGTATCGCGCCATGGAGGATGCCGAGTTCGGCAGACGCGACTCCTGAGTGCCGACCATCGAATTCTGAGACAGGACATCGACATGACGACCGAACCGCTGGACATGGACGAGCCGCACGAGGTGATCGCCGCGGCGGACAAATACTCGGTCGCGCTGACCAGGCTCGGCGGCCAAGTCGAACGGATCACGCGGGACTTCGTCGTGCCGCGACGCCCGCAGGCGAAGGTGGAGCAACCACTCGCGGCATTCACGAAGTGGATGAAGACCGCGATCGAGAGCAAAGTCAAGACCAACGGCCGAGGTGCGGACGTGACTGCCCAGCACACCCGTACCGTATCCAACGCGTTCGCGCATCAGGACCACGCCGGCGGCGCCCGGATACGTAAGACCGAATTCCTCTGACTCGCCTATGGAACCGGAGCGCAACAGCCCGTATTGGGACGCCATCGTTCGCGACGACTGGCCGGTGATCTCACCGGCGGACTGGAGCGCGCTCGAACGTCTCGCGCGCGACGGTGCCGCAGCGCTCGACCTGAACGAAGTCGAGAGCCGACGTCGTGAGTTCGAGGACCGGGTGCGCTCCAGTGCTGGTCTGCAATCGGTCAAGGACGACATGCTGCTGCAACGCGCGAACCCGCAGGCGTTCGCCGATGCGCTGGAGGCGGCGGCGGACACGTTCCGGGACTTCTCCGATCTGATCCGTCGCACCAGGAACCAAATCCTGGACATCGTCGATCGCGCCACCTCGAAGATCCAGGCGACAAAACGGGCTGCTGCCGCGGAGGAAGACGAATCCGACGCTCAGGCCATCCGGAACCGGATTCCCGGCATCATCGCCGCGGCCAGGGAAGAGGTCGAGGACGTCGTCCGGGCCGCGCTCGCCTCGATCAGCCCGACCGGCCTGCCCAGCTTGTCGCGCATCGCCGAGGTACTCGGCCACCCGGGGCCCTGGACGTCAGGCCATCAAGTGCCGGATGACGATCAGCAGAACCGGCCCGCCACGGACCATTCCGGCTCTCCGCGGCATGGCGGTCCGCGTGGGCGTCCCGGACCGGAGCATGGCCTCCCGCTACCGCTGTTCCCTGACCTCGCAAGCGACGAACCGCAGCTCGACCCGGTCACCGCGCAAATACCGGATACCGAGCGCGGGGAAACGTCGAATCCTGTTCCAGCCGACGAGACGTCTGTCGTTCCTTCGTCGACGACGCCCGCGCCTACCGTGTTCGCGCCGGGCGGCACGGCGATCCCAGCGGCCTACTCGCCCGATGCCGTCCACGACGCACCTGGTTGGTCCGCTGCGGGCGGGCCATCACGGGCGCACATAGCGGAGAGTGAACTCACCGGTCCGAGCCGACATGGCACAGCCGATGACACCGACCCGGACGTGTCGGACGGTCCCGCGGAGTCCACGCCCCTCGATCGCTCGGTGGCCGAATCCGCGACGGACACACCTCGCGATACCCGGTACGAAACGTCGGCGACGACGCGAGCAGGGGAAGACGATCGTACGGTTTCGGCGCAACTGCCGTTCATCCCCATGGGGCCGGTAGTACCGGCGGCGCCGGCCGCCCACTCCGGGTCGATGGTTTCGGCTCCGGCCGCGCAGACTGGTTCGGGCCCAGCGGGTTCAGGACAGACAGGTCAGGTACAGACAGGTCCGGCGCAGGCCGGTTCGGGGCAGGCCCAGGGGCAGCCCAGGTCGACGGTGCCGCCGATCGAAGCAAGAGGTCCTTCGGCGGTACCGAAAGTCACCGCGGGCCCGGCCGCAGCGTCGTCGGGGGCCTCCAGCACCGCCAAGGCTTCGCCGCCGAACCAGAGCGGGCAACGGCCGGAAGGCGGACCAGGCGAAGCCGACGGCGGCGACGAATCGATTCGCGACGTGGTCGGCGCGGCCATGACCGCGGCGGCCGTCCCGTCGTTCGTCCTCGGAGAGCGGGTGGACGGCGATCTTGTGCTGGCGCGAACCTTGCTGAGCGGCGTGTTGGCCGCGGGCGGCGCCTCGGTGGTCGGGCTCGGGTGGGCTGTGTCGGTGATGCGGCATCAGAGCGGTGTCACCGCGTTCGTGACGTCGAACGAGGGGCGGGGCTGGCTCCCCGCGGGGCTGTATCTGCCCCGCGAGATGTCCACACCATGGGTATGGGAGGTGTCCGACGGATTCGCCTGGGAGGGTGTGTCCGACCCGGCGCGGGTGCTCGCCGAGTTCGGGCTGGCCTGGGGCCGCAAGTCCGGGGCACGGCTGTCGGCGGTCGCGTCGTCGGAGCGGATCGACACGGATTTGCAGCGGCAATTGGGGGAGGTGCCGATGGCGGGCGAGGTGGGCGTCTCGTCGGCGATGGACCTGAGTGCGCCGAAACCGGGACTGGAGGATCGCCTCGGCTTGACCGGGGCGCCCGCGCTGCTACAACGCGCCGGGGCGACACCAGAGGCCGAGATCGGGGCACGGTGCTGGGATTTGGCCTCGGACGCGCATGTCCGAGTGCACAAGGCGGGTTTGGGTTCGCTGGAATCTCTGGGCGCGCCCGGTCTCCGCGAGCGAATTCTCACCGCACTGCGACAGCACCGAGACGTGCCGGCGGAGTGGTGGGAGGAACTGCGGGATGCTGATGACCTGCTCGCCGCGTCGATGTTGCCGCGACGGACCGACGTGTCCCGAGTCGCCCTGGGTGAACTGCGTTCCGACCAGTCCGAGGGCCGATCGACGTCGGACCTGAGCGCCTTGCGCGGGTTGGTCTTCGAACGGCGGTGTGACGAACTCGTCCTGCTGCTGGCGAACTCGCCGACGCGCCAGAGCCTGCGTGACGCGATGTACGCACACGCGCAGATCGTGGGGCACCCGACCTTCGTCGAACCCGTGGCCCCAGGGCCCGTCGCGCAACAGGCTCGCCGCCCGACGATCACAGCCGGTCCAGGACGCTGAGTCGGGAAGCGCCGCCGAGCCGGGTCGAATCCGTTCGCCGGGCGTCGTCGGGAAGCGGTATCGGTTGCCGACCACGCGGTGGACGCCGTCCTCTTGTGCCGCCGGTGATGTCGACCAGGCGGCCCGCTCGAAGGGGATATTATCGGGTTTTGTCGAAAATCGCTGTCGTGCAATTGAATACGCAAGATTGCGAAGACGGGGAACCCCCAGAGATCTCCCCAGGTGTGAGAAGGATCAACAATAGGGACATCGGTGGTGGAAAGGACCTGATCGAGCATGCCGGAGAGCATTGACATCGACCCTGCGGTGCTGCGTCAGCTGGCCGAACAACACCGTCAAGTCGCACGTGACACTCGCGAATGGGCGAAGCCGCCCGCGGAATGGCTCGCGGCCTTTCCAGCCACCTACGGCAAGATCGCCTCTCCGGTTCATGAAGCCTTGGAGCGCTACTACGACGCTCGGCAGCGGGCGGGTGAGGCGCTGGCATCCGAGCACGACCGCACGGCCGATTCGTTGCGTGCGTCCGCGGACGCCTATGAGCAATCCGACGAAGATTTCGGTTCGCAGATCCGGCAGGCCGGTGGACTGGTCGACAACCCGTCGTCGATGACACCGCCGGTCGGGATGCCCAACGGTTCGACCGCTCCAGGCGGCCCGAGCGATGCGTCGTTCACGCCTTCGACGGGTGGACCGCCGCCTGGCACCGGTTCCAGCTCAGCCGGCTCCGACGCCGGCCAGAACCCTCTCGGTACGACACCCGGCGATCCGAATGGCGCGTCGCCGTCGACCGCCGCGAGCGGTATGCCTGGTTCGACCATGGCGCCAACGGATCAGCCGGGAACCTCGAGCACACTGAATGGCGCCGGCGCTCCCCCGACCGGGTCGAGTTCCGGCGTGACGGCTCCGACGTCGACGGGCGTGTCTCCCACGGCGGCCGGCCCCGTCTACTCGTCCGGGGACGACCGGGGATCGGGACAGCCACCGACCGGCGCGGTCGGTCGATCGGATGCGCCACCCATGCCGATCCCGGTGTCGACGCCGTTCTCCGCCGCTGTCGCCAACGCGAAGGACAAGGAATCCGAACCGTCGTACGTCGTGGGCAACAAGGTGAACGACGATCTGGTGCTGGCGAGGACCCTGCTCGGCAGTGTGCTGGCCGCAGTCGACTCGCCGGTGGGCATGGCGTGGTCGGTGGCGGTGATGCGCGGTCCCGCGGGAACGGGCATATTCATTACTTCGAACGAAGGCCGTGGCTGGTTGCCGGCCGGGCTCTTCCTGCCGCGAGAGGTGTCCACCCCGTGGATCTGGGATGAGCTGCTGACGGAGGAAGACGGCGGTGGATCGCCGTGGGAAGGCGTCTCGGATCCGGCCCGGGTACTCGCGGAGTTCGGCATGGCTTGGGGTGCGAAGGCCAATGCGCAACTGTCGGCGCTCGTCTCGTCCGGACCGATCGATCCCGGGCTGCGCTCGCGGTTCAACGACGCGGCTATGGAAGGACTCGTCGGTCCGGCTTACGACGTCGATCTGCGCGAGTTCACGCCCGACACGGCCGACCGGCTCGGATTGACCGGCACCGTCTCGGCCTTGGAGCACGTCTCGGCGGTACCCGACGCGCAGATTCGGTCGCGGTGCGTGGAACTCGCGGCGGATGCGCACGCTCAGGTCGGTCGGTCCGGGCCGATCATTGCCGAGGCCGCGGCATCACGGCAGGCGCGCGAACGAATCCTGGCGGTGGTGCAGGCCGGCAAGCCGGTGTCACGCGAACTCTGGGACGAACTACGCGACGCCGATGATTTGCTCGCGGCCGGGATGCTCGGACAGCGTGTCGACGTCGGCCGGGTGGAGATCGGACAGTTGCGAGTCGACGCGGGCGTTTCGCCATTGCGCGCCATGGTCTTCGAACGCCGTTGCAACGAACTGGCGCTGCTGCTCGCCAATGAATCGGACCGGCAGAGTTTGCGCGATGCGGTGTATGCGCACGAGCAGATCGTCGAGCATCCGCAGTTCGTCGTGACCCCGGCGCCGGTCTCGACCGCGGCGCCCGAGCGCGTCGTCCGTCCAGAGGTGCGGCCCGGCTCGGCCACGGCTCCGGAGGTCAGTGCACCGAATGTCACCGCGGGGCCGCCGCCTGGCGCGGTCGTCGCACCGCCGACGATTCCGCCGACGATTCCGCCCGGAATTTCGTCGGAACGATCGTGAGGTCTGCTGCGGGACAGAGAGTTCGATATCGCTGCGTGGTGGTTTATCGGCGCTGCGGTCGGCTGTGGCCGCGGGGCTGGTGGTCACCGCGGGCGGCGGCATCTGACGATTGTCGGAGTTCTCCGCCCTCGCGGTATGTACTGCGCCACGTGACTACGGCTTGATTTCGGGGGAATACGCTGACCGGCGTTTGTCCCGATCGTCGGGTCGGAACTGGATTCAGGCATCGATGCGTCCGGGTGGTCGACGAGCGGCGTTAGGTGCGTACGTGGACCTATCAGGCGTCGCCTCGAGTGGTTACAGGACCTTTCAGACCTCGGATATCGACGACATAAAGTCTGCTTCCGGGGACACAGACCGAGTTCCTCGTCGCTATCGACAAGAACAGGTATGAACTAGGCGCCGGTTCATCTCTGACGGTGGCGAGGAATGGCACGTTGTCCATCGGGGGCACCGCTCCAAACGCTGGTCGAAATCGGTGGCGAGTGGTTGCCCGATCGGTTGCACAGGCGGCAGACATGGAACTGGACAATCCTGGCGCGCTTGCCGGTAGCTCGCAGCCACAGTGGCACCGATGCCGATTGCCTCGCTGGCACGGCCACCGGTTAGCGCACGGCGGATTCTGAGTTCGTGGCTAATCTGCGCCGTTCGATTTGTATCCGACAGATCGCTGAGTGTTTATCGGATGCAGGTGGAATGGGTCCCGTTGCACGACAGTATGTTGGGGGTCCCGCCGACACCGATTATTGCTGAATCTCAGGGCTCGGTTGCGGAGCCGGTTCTTCGGTTCCCTCTCCGGAGGGAGCGGACGGGGGCTGTCCATTGGACTCCGTCCGCTTACGCTGCGAAACGCCTGGTATCGCAGCTGCTGTCGCGGGTGCGTTCGGGTCGCCAGGGGGTTGTGTGGCGCCGTTCTGCTCCTGCAACTCGGCGTTCTTCTGTTTGTCCTCTTCGGCTTTCTGCAGCATCTGCGGTATTTGCTGTATCAGCGGCATCGCCATCATGGGAAGCATCCCGAGCATCTGCAGGGCTTGTCCCAGACCCGCCCCGCCGTCACCACCGCCGCCGGCTCCGCCGCCACCGACACCCGCGCCACCGGTACCAGCGCCACCGTTGCTCGCCCCGCCACCGCTACCGCTACCGCCGCCCTTACCGCCCCCGTTGGCCATGTCCTCGTTGAGCTCTGCGAACGCGGCGATCTTGTCATACACCCGTTGCACGGCGGTAGCGACCGCCTCCAGCAACGGCGCTTCCTGTGGCGGCTTGAGTTTGGCCGAGCCCGCTCGCTTCAGTGTCGCCTTGAGGTTTTCGACGATGTCCTTGATCTCTTTGAGGATATTGGCCCCATCCAAGGCCACCGTCTCGGACGTCTTGAGTACTTTGCTGTCGAACAGCAGCAGTTTCAACTGGGTAGCGTCGACCTTGTCGATCGTCTTCTGGTATTCCTTGCTTGCTTCGCCTTTGCCGAGATTTTCGTACACCACCGGCTTCAGCAGTTCGGCGACATCCGGCGGCGGTGCCGGCATCCCGCGGCCGAGCAGGTCGACGGCGGTTTGAATCGCGGCTTCACCCATCGCGATGAAGGACCGGAGCCCGGCAGAGGCGCCCGGTGGGGGATCCAGCTGTACCAGGTAGAAGTGCTTGGCATTGGCGACATCCGCCAAGGGGGTGGACGCCAGCTTCGCCTTCACGCTGTCGGCTTTGGTATCCGTCGCCTGTGGTGCCATACCGTCGCCACCGCCTCTCAGAAGTCCCCCCCATTGTCCCTACTTCCCGAGACTGGGAAGTATTTGTGGGGATCGCGTCCCCACCCACGATTGGGAATACGTAGGAATAGTTCGGACGACACAATGACTATCAGTATGTGAGAGGCGGTCGGTGATGAGTGATGGCGAGTCGGTCGAATGGCACCAGCGCTGACGGATGACCTGGGCGGAGTTCTCCAATCGCTACTCGGGCTGTATGGCGATGGGCAGCCCGACGCCGGCCAGGCGGCGACATTTCAATCCATGGCGGCCGATTTGCGCGCCCATACCGGATCGATCGCAAAGCGGTATTCCGATGCGCAGGGGATGCAGGTTTCGGTGGCGGAAGCCCATACGGGCCGCGACGCCATCGTACGCAAAGCTGTCGGAGAGTCCGGCGATGGAACTATGAACGGTCGCGGCCGATTGACCAATCAGATCGCGGATTTCCAGACGCGCCTGCAGGCGATCGCCTCGGTGGGTGACACGCGTTTCAGCGGTCCGGCCCTCCTCGACGCCGCGCAGACCACCATCACCAATGCCACCAAGCAGGTGGATGCCGATGTCGCCGCCGCGCGGCAGCAGGCAGCGCAAATCATGCCGCCGGCCATCCCGCAGACGCGCGCGGCCCGGCGCGGGGCCCCGCCGCGCCGGCGACGCACTCGCACCCGGACCAGGACGCGGTCGGCCTCCCGGTTGCGCCGCCGTGGCATGGTGCCTTCGGACGGGACTTCGGGTAGCAATGCCGTCCGCGCCGCCAGCGCCTGGCTCGATACGCCCTATGTCTGGGGCGGCGGCGGCGCGGGCGGACCCACCGGCGGCGGATTCGACTGCTCCGGGTTGACCCAGTACGCCGTCGCCCAGGCCAGCAATGGTGAGGTGGTGTTGCCCCGCACCACCTATGAGCAGATCTACAGCGGAGTCCGGGTGCACCCCGGGGACGTGCGGCCGGGCGACCTCGTGTTCCCCGCCGGATCATTCAGCGCCAGAGGGCCCGAGCATGTTCAACTCGCCGCGGGGAACGGAATGGTAATCGAGGCGCCCTACACGGGTTCGACCGTAAAATGGTCCCGGATGCCCAGCGAAGCCGTAGTCGTGCGGGTGCTGTGAATCGTTGACCGTGGAGGAGATCGACGCGTGGCCATAGAGCTCCCCAGCGAGGTCGCGTTCTTCCTCAACATGATTGGTGTTCCGTACCCGGATATCAACGAGGACGACGTGCGCACCCTCGCCGAGCATGTGCGCACTTTCGCTACGCAGGTGGAGGATACACACAACTCGGCGACCGGCGTGATCAACGATATGGGCTCGGTCTACTCGGGATATTCCTACGAGCAGCTGGTCGCGAGCTGGGCACGCATGAGTTCGACGCACATGAACCAGCTCGCCGACGCCTGCAAGATCGTGGAACAGGCGTTGTACGCGGCGGCCACCGTGATCACCGTCGTGAAGGTGGCCGTACTGGCCGAACTAGCTGCGCTGGCGGCCTCTTATGCGGCGGTCATGGTGACGCCGCCGCTGGCTCCGTCCGGGCCCATCCTGGCCGCCGCGGCGCGCCGACTCTGCGAGCAGATGCAGCAGGCGTTGATCGGCTATATCGTCGCCGAGGTCCTCGGCAGAGCGATCGAGCCGCTGGAGAACGCCATCGACGACATGATCAAGGGCATCGTGTACGACGCCACCCGTCATGCTCTCGGCGTTCCCGCACCGTCGGACCATCCGACGCCGTTGCGCATCGAGCCCGACGAAGTACAGCGCTACGCCAAGGTGCTGGATGAGCATGCCGACGACATCATGCAATACGCCGCGACTTTCGCGGAGAACGTATCGACACTCGACTTCACCACGCCGACGAGATTCGACGACTCGTCGGATCTCGTAGCGCCTGATCGGTCGTCGCCGCCGGCGGTCCTTCCCCCTTACGGTCCCGACGGAACGACAGGCGCCCCCTCCTGGCCGCGTCAACTGGCCGACTCGATGCCCGGCGTTACCGCGCCACCGGAGCTGCGCAGCGTCGTTCCCGCTGAAACCGACAGTGCGCGTGCACCGCTCGCCGGGCGGGACGGTACCGGCATGCCCGGCGTCGGTGGCCAGCCCGGTGGCGGTGCCGAGGCTGGTAACAGGATGGGGCAACCGGCCGACAACAGCGGCGATCGGACTTCGGCGCACGCCGGGGCCGCGGACCGCACCGACCCCAGGCTCGGTTCCGCGCTGCCGCCTTCCGAATCGGGCCCGGCGCAGTCCGTCTCGTCCCCAGAGCGGTCGGGAGAGCTTCCCGTCGCGGCGAGTCCGGTATCCACGGGCCAGCTGGGCGTCCCGCACGCCGGCGTCGGAGCGTCCCACGACGCGGTGTCCGGCGAACCGACGCATTCGGCGATCGATTCCGAGGCTCGCCGAATGGGCTGGGAGTCAGGTCCGGGTGCGGCCGCCATCCATGCGCCAGCGGTCGATGACCCGGCCGCTACCCCGCCGGCGGGTGGCGGTGCGCCACCTTCCCGGCCGGGCGACGCGAAAGCGGCGTCGGCCACACCGTGGGGACGTGGCCGGGCTCCGACCCCGAAAGCGTCGACGTCCAAGCCCTCACGCGCGAAGGGCGCCCGACCTGCAGCCGTTCGCGCACCGGTGGTCACGCCGTGGACCAAAACCGGCCGGACCCGAGAAGTACCTGCCGCGGTCGACGCGCCGGCCACCAGGCCATCCCTGCGCAGGCTTCGACAGAAGTCGACCGAATCCGGCAAGGTCGCACCTGCGGGTGCAGCCGCCGATGGATCCGCGCCGGTCCCGAAGGTCGCCCCCGCGGGTCCGGCCGCCGATGGATCCGCGCCGGTCCCGAAGGTCGCCCCCGCGGGTCCGGCCGCCGACGGATCCACGCCGCCCCGCGTGACGGCGCCGACGGTCGAGGCGCCTCGACCCGCCGACTCCCCGCGCGGGCGAACTTGATCGCTATGCGCCACACGGTATCGGTCGCCGACCGCAGCGGCGCGGCAATGCCGGAGCTTCCCTCGGGGAGCCGGAATCGCGGTTCACCCATTGTTGCCGCGGTTTTCGGTCGTGGGCGTGGATCGGATTGAATTCCTGGGCACACCGCGCGCCCGTACGGCGTACGGCCGACGGTGCTGGCGCGGGTGTCCGCTGCGTGGATTGAAGGCCTGTCCAGGCGATGCGAGGCATCTTCGCTGCTGTCGAATGCGCCGGGCAGCCGAACCACTGAGTCGGCCAGGATTCGGATTCGGATTCGTCCGAGGAGTGTCGGAAACGAGCGGGGAAGCTCCAAATCCGCTGTCGCCGTAGTCGCGGCGCATTCCCCATGATGGGAACTCGCGGATAAAAGTAGGTGGCGGTAGTGGTAGAGGTAAGGACTTACTGCCGTCTGCGCGGGGTCTGACCAGCTTGGTCGGCTGTACCTCGCAACGGCCGGTAGCCTGCCGGTGCTACCGGCCGTTGCTTTTGGTTCAGATCGTCAGGATGAGGGACTGGCGATCCGTGTTCAGACAGTACCCTCTTCTGTCGGAACGTTCAATAGTGTGCACCTAATTAGCGGCAAGTATTTTCGAAAGCTCCACGACCTGCGGCGCGGCGACTGGAGTCCGGATCGCGGCTCGCCAGCCGCCGCCGAGAGGGTCGTAGGCAGACGGATGGTTGCCGACCCTGAGTGATCGTACCGTTAGGCGACGGTACGTTCAAAGTTGCACTATCTGGAGCGCTTCGTTGGAGAGTGGGATATGTAGCCGGGCGGGCCGATGCGTCGGAGCCCGCACTTCGCGGTTATTCCCAACTGCGGGAAGGGGTTGAGTCCGGAGTGTGACCGCTGGAATCTATCGTTTGATCAGGCTAGATCGGCGGAAGGGAAGTCCGAGTGTCAGCGGCCGAGGACGCGTTCTACACGGGTGTTCAGAATCTTGGGTTGGTTGCGGGTGGTGTACGCAACGAGCAGCACGCGGCAGCCGCGTTTCGGGCGGCGACCGACCTCGACCCGGACATGTGCGATGCCTGGTTGGGTCGTGCCATGGCGGGGGAGGTCACCTCGGAGGTGATCTACGGCGCGTACCGGTCGGTGCACAACCTCTATCGCGACCAGCAGCGTGCCGGCCTGGTCGACCGCGCACTGTGGTGCCAGGTCGAAATCGGAATGTACGGTCTGCGCGTCGCGATGGCCGACCGCGATCAGATCTCGATCGCGCAGGCCTGTTCGTACGCCGATGGTGGCGAATGGCAGGAAGCCGCGGCCATTCTCGACGAGGTGCCGAGCGACGACGTCGCCGATTTCGTTCGTATGTCGCTCTACTTCCGCACGAAACAGTGGCCGGACGTGATCGCCGCCCGCGCCGCGCGGCCGGTGCTCGAAGACGGCCTGCTCGACATCGCGGCCGAACTGATGACCGCCCAGTCGTTGGCTCACGTCGGTCGATTCGGTGAAGCGTTGCCGCGCGCCCAGCGGATCGTCGAGGACAGCTCCTCGGGAAGCCTCTCCTACATCTGGGCCGACGCGCACTTCCTGCTCGGCATGCTGCTGCGGCACAACGGAGACCACGACGCCGCCGACAAGATCCTGAAGGGCCTGCAGGGTTCCGGACTGTGGCCCGAACGCGAGGAATGGCAGCGCGCGGTGCGGGACAAGACGTACCGGTTCGAGGTGGCCACCGCCGAACTCATTGCGTCCCGGACGAACAAGTGGGACCCGAAAACAGGTGACGACCCGGCCGAGGCGGCTGCCACCGCGGCGCGCGCGGAACGGGAGAGCCTCCTTTCGGAGGCATCGGATCTGTTGCAGGCCCAAATCGGCATGGACTCGGTCAAGGAGCAGGTCGACCGCCTCAAATCCGGCGTGCTGATGGATCAGGTGCGTGCCAAACGTGGACTGGCCGTGGATTCGCGGTCGCAACACCTGATCTTCTCCGGCCCGCCCGGTACCGGCAAGACGACCATTGCTCGCGTGATCGCCAAGATCTTCGCCGGGCTGGGAGTCGTCGAGAACGCCGAGGTGATCGAGGTGTCCCGCAACGACATGGTCGGCACCCATCTGGGGCACACCGCGCCGAAGACCAACGCGTTGATCGACTCGGCTCTGGGTGGCGTGCTGTTCATCGACGAGGCATACACCCTGATCCAGGAAGGACTGTCCGGTGGTGACGCTTTCGGTAAGGAAGCGGTCGACACCCTGCTGGCCAGGATGGAGAACGACCGGGACAAGCTCGTGGTGGTCATCGCCGGATACGAGGATCAGATCGACCGGTTCCTCGCGTCCAACGACGGCCTGGCGTCGCGATTCACCAAGCGGATCAGATTCGCCAGCTATGACGCGAACGAACTGGTGCAGATCGCCGATCACATCGCGGGCAAGAAGGATTCGATCCTCTCCGAGCAGGCGCGCGAGGTGCTGCGCATCCGCTGCGAAGAGCTGGCGGGGCAGAGCAAGAACGGTCGGCGGCTGATCGATCTCGCGGGCAACGGCCGCTTCGTGCGCAATGTGGTCGAGGCGGCCGAAGCCGAGCGCGACTACCGCTTCACCAGGGAGAACGTGGACATCGCCGCGATGACCGACGAGGAACTGATGACCATCGACGCCTTTGACGTCACGGCGGCGCTGGAAGGTTTGGCGCCGTCCAACCGGGTGTGATGCCCCCGCCTGCGCTGTTCTCTTGTGCGGCGCGCGGTCTGCGCCCGTCGGGCTTCTCCGGTGATCGTGCCGTGGTTGTCCGTCTCGGCGCCGCGGGTGATCGGGCCTCTTGGCTGATGGTCACGGGGTCGCTACTGTTCAACCGTCCAATACTTCGGGTCAGGCAATTCCCACGACTGGGGAGATGTTCCGTATTCGCCCTGTGACCGGCGGATATGGTGTGACGGCAGGTCGGCGGAAGGAGCGAATACCGGTGGCGCGCTTCCGGGTTGTGACCAAACACCAGATATCTGGTTGGCGGTTTCTGCTGCGTCGGATCGAACACGCCCTGGTCCGCCGGGATGCCTCGATGATCGACGACCCGCAGCGAGGCCGCTCCACCGCGCTGTCGATCGGCATCGCTTTGGCGTGTGTGATCATCGCGGGCGCCGCGGTGCTGGCGTTCTTCAAACCCGCCAAGAAGGTCGCGGACTCGAAGATCGTGGCCGAGAAGGACTCCGGCGCGCTGTTCGTACGACTCAACAATCGGCTGTTCCCGGCGCTGAATCTGACCTCGGCACGCCTCATCGTCGGTTCGCCGGACAATCCGGTTCAGGTCTCCCGCGACGAGTTGTCGAAGTATCCGCGTGGGCCGTGGGTCGGTATTCCGGGGGCGCCCGGCAGCATCGTCGACACCGGTGATACGGATTCGTCGTGGACCGTGTGCGACACCGCGAAAACTGGCGCCGCCGCGCCGATCAACCCGGCGACCGGTCTGCCGACCGTGACCCGCTCCGCCGTGCGCACCACCGCGATCGGTGGTCCCCTCACCGTCGACGGTGATGCGAATCGTCAGTTGGGCGACGGCGAGGCCCGCCTGCTGCGCGACGACACCACCACCTGGCTGGTCTACGGCGACAGCGACAAACGTGTCGTGCGCGCGGCGATCGACCTGTCGAATACAGCCGTCGCGATGGCGCTCGGCATCGATTCGACCGCCCCGGTGATGGCCGCGTCCAAAGGGCTGATCAACGCCATTCCGGAGGCGCCGCCGTTACGGGTGCCGGAGGTGCCCGGCGCAGGGGACATGATGACGTTGAATTCCGGATTCACCTCGCCGGTCGGGTCGGTGCTGACGGTGTCGACGCCGGATCAGGCCGCCTCCTATTACCTGGTCTCGCAGACGGGTTTGATCCGGGTGACCGCCGTGCTGGCGGCCATGATCCGCAACGCGGACTCGCATGGCGCGGTGTCGACCAGGACGGTCGGCCCGGACGTGATCGCGGCCAATCTACGTCCCGGCTCCTGGCCGGGCACGGCGACATATCCCACCCGCCCCATCCGGCTCGTCGACCCGGAACGCTCCGGCGTGACCTGCTATCACTGGTCGCGCTCCGGGGTCGACCCGAATGCGGCCACCGAACTCTTGGTCGGCAGGCAACTGCCGCTGACCAAGGAAGAGCAGGGCCAGGCGGTAGACCTCGTGTCCGCGCCCACCTCCCGCGGCACCACCGCTGACGGGGCTTACCTGCCTCGCGACACCGGCAGTTTCGTGCAGGTGACGGGTATCGAGCCGGGGTCGCCATTGCGTGAATCGCTGTACTGGGTCTCCGACAGCGGCGTACGCTACGGCATCGTCGTCGACCCGAAACACGACGCGGGCGACCCCACGCTGACCGCACTCGGGATGCGTGCGCCGGTGCCCGCACCGTGGAGCATCATCTCGCTGTTCGCAGTCGGCCCTGCCCTGTCCCAGAAGGACGCTCGCATTCAGCATGACGGGATTCCGACCAACAAGATCGTCGCCGGGCTCGGTGGGACTTCGTGACCAGTACTCGTAGGTTTGTGCGACCCGCCCGCATGGTGCGTGGTCCGAAAGCGCCCGCCGTGACCGAGCTGCGGCTGCAGCCACCGACCGAACTGCCGCGGCCGGTTCCGCCGTCCCGATTGAAAATGATCATGCCGGTGATCATGGTGTCGGCCATGGCCGGGATGATGGTCATGATGTTCCGCGGCGGCGCCGCGGCGTCACCGATGATGTTGATGTTCCCGATCATGATGCTGGTGTCGATGGGCGGCATGATGGGCGGCGCGCTCGGCGGCAACAGTGGCGGAGCGGCGAGCCTCAACGAGGAACGCAAAGACTATCTGCGCAGCATCACCGACAATCGCAAGACAGTGCACGGCGCGGAAGCGGAGCTGTACTCCTTCCTGCGCTACACCCATCCGGGCGCGGACGAAATCGCCCGGCTGATCGGCGGTAAGCGAATGTGGGAGGTGCAGGTCGCCAGCCCGCAGTTCCTCCGCGTACGGGTGGGCCTCGGCCGCATCGCGAACCAGGTGCGCGTGATCGTGCCCGAGGCCGCGCCGACCTCGGATCTGGATCCGGTCGGCGTCGTCGAATTGACCCGGTTCGCGAAGGCGTATTCCACGGTCGGCGGCATGCCTGTCGCGATCAACCTCTTGTCCGCGCCACAGGTCGGCATCGACGGCGACGCGCAGCAGGTGGCCGGACTCATCCGCGCGATGATCGCCGAGGTTGTGGTGCTGCACGGGCCGGACCAGGTGGCGGTGGCCGCGGTGTTGTCGAACCCGGACAGTCCGGAGTGGTCCTGGCTGAAATGGTTGCCGCACACCCAGCATCCCAGCGAAACCGACGCCATCGGATCGAGCCGGATGGTCTACCGCACCGTCGCCGAATTGCGAACGAAGGTGCTCGCCGGACTCAATCGCGGGCCGTTCTCCGCGAATTCGCAGCCCACCCTGGATCGCAAGCACTATCTGCTGATCGTCGACGTCGGCGGCCCGGCGAGTGACCGCGACATATCGGGTATCGACGGCTGCACGTGGCTGCGGCTGGGCGCCTCGGAACAGAATTTGCCGCGTGCCCTGAAGTTCCTGGTGACCGAAGATCGATCGCTGAATGAGGTGAGCGCGCGCGGGCTGCGCCGCGTCGGCGTCGCCGACACGCTGTCGGTGGCCGCGGTGACGGCGATGGCGCGCAACCTTTCGCCCTACCGGTTGTCCACGGTGGTCGAGGCGGTGGCCGCCGAGCAGGCAAGCGGGGGCACCTCCTGGGAGGAAATGGTCGGCATCGCCGATCCGGGGGCCATCCGGGTCGAGCGGGCCTGGATTGCGCGCCGCGACGAGGACCGCGCACGGTTGAACATCCCCTTCGGCTACGACCCGGCCGGCGGCGTCACCTACCTCGATATCAAGGAATCGGCCGAAGAGGGCATGGGCCCGCACGGAATGTGCATCGGCGCTACCGGATCGGGTAAGTCGGAATTCCTGCGGACCCTGGTGCTTTCAGCGGTCGGGACGCATTCCCCCGATGCACTGAACCTGCTGCTCGTCGACTTCAAGGGCGGCGCTACCTTCCTCGGCTTCGACCGGTTGTCCCACGTGACGGCCGTGGTGACGAATATGGAGGAAGAAGCCGATCTGGTCACCCGTATGGAAGACGTGATCACCGGCGAAATGGCGCGGCGGCAGCGGATTCTGCGTGACGCGGGCAATTTCGCCAGTGTCGCCGACTACGAGCGGGCTCGGGAGCAGGGCGCGAACCTGCGACCCTTGCCCACCCTGCTGATCATTCTCGACGAGTTCGCCGAACTGCTCGAGCAGCACCCGAACTTCTCGAAACTATTCGTAGCCATCGGCCGACTCGGTCGATCACTTCGCATCCACCTGCTTCTGGCGTCGCAGAAGGTGCCGGCGAACCGGATGGGCGAACTGGAAGCGCACCTGTCCTATCGAATCGCGTTGCGCACCAACCAGACCAGCGACTCGCGTGATGCGATCGGCACCGCCGATGCCTACCACCTGCCGAAGAAGCCTGGCGCGGGCTACCTGCGGGTCGGCGCGGGTGATCTGCAACGGTTCCAGGCCGCCTACGTAGGTGAGCGCTACACTGCGCCCGCGCAGGTGTCCGCGGCTTCCGCGCAACGCGCGCGACGGCCTGGTGGCGGATATCGGCCGCCACAGCGGTTCACCACAGTCCATATCGCCGACACCCGGCCCGCCGTGGTGGAAACGGTGCGGGTCGAGGACACGCCAGAGGTTGCCGATGGCGAGTCGATCACGGTGATGGAGACGGTGCTGCAGCAACTGGCCGGTCATGGCCAGCCGGCTCATCGGATGTGGTTGCCTCCGTTGATCACCCCTCCGACGCTGGAGCGGATGGTTCCCGCCGTGCCGCAAGGGTCGTTGCAGATACCGTTGGCACTGGTCGACAAGCCCCGTCAACAGCGCCAGGACGTATGGTCGGTCGATATGTCCGGCGCCGGGGGACACATGGCCATCGTCGGTGGTACGCAGTCCGGCAAATCCACCGCGGTGCAAACCCTCATCCTGTCGGCGGCGACGACCCACACCCCGGAGCAGGTCCAGTTCTACTGCCTGGACTTCTCGGGTGGCGGATTGTCGGCGTTGGCGAACTTGCCGCACGTGGGATCGGTGGCCGCCGCCCGCGACGGTGACCGTATTCGGCGCACCATCGCCCTGGTCACGAACCTGCTCGAGAGTCGGCAAACGATGTTCGCCGAGTTCGGTATCGATACGACGCGGAAATTCCGCGCACTGCGCAACGCTCCAGGTGCGAAGCCGCCGTGGATCGACCGCGATCCCTACGGGGATGTGTTCCTGGTCATCGACGGCTGGGACATAGGATTCGGCACGAACAGCCCGTACTACGACGAGTACACCTCGGTCATGGAATCGATTGCTCTCCAGGGGCTGAACTTCGGTATCCACTTGGTACTCACCAGTTCACGCTGGATCGCGATTCGGCCCGCGATCAAGGACTTGGTGCAAACCCGCGTAGAGATGCGGCTGGGTGACTTGGCCGACACGAGCTTCAACGCTCATCGCGCCGTGGTGGCCGCTATCCCCGCCAATCGTCCCGGTCGTTGTATTTCGACCGATGGTCTGCACATGCTGACGGCGTTGCCTCGCATTGATGGTGTGGGCGATGCCGATTCCGCAGCGGACGGTCTGGCTGCCGCGATCAACGAAATCCGCCAGCGCTATCCCGGTCGGCAAGCGCCGCAGGTCAAATTGCTGCCACCGCAGATCGGCCTCGACGCTGTCCGAGCGGGCATTCCTGCGCCGCAGACGCTGGCCCAGCGACTCGTCGTCCCGTTCGGTGTGCGAGAGTCCGATCTCGGCCCCGCGGTGATCGATTTCGCAGTATCGACACATTTCATCGTGCTCGGCTCGTCGGGGTCGGGGAAGTCCACCACATTGGCCGCACTGCTGGAATCCATTCGGCTCCAGTACGACGCCTCACAAGCGCGCGTCCTGCTGATCGATTACCGCCGTAGGCATCTGGAGACCGTCCCGGCAGAAATGCTCATCGGGCACGTGACGAACGAACGGGACATGCGCGACGCGCTGCCGGCATTGGTCGAGAAGATGCGCTCCAGGCGGCCACCGGACAACGTGACCACCCGTCAGCTCGCGGAGCGGTCCTGGTGGAGCGGCCCCGAGGTTTTCGTCGTGATCGACGACTACCACATGGTTGCGCAGCGCGGCGCGATGAACCCGTTGGAACCGTTGAAGGAAATTCTGGTAGACGGCCGTGACACCGGCTTGCACGTGATCGCGGCGCGCAACATCGCACAGGCCGATACCGCCCTCTACGACAACGTGATCGGCCAGATGAAGAACCTGAACTCCTCGGGTCTGATCATGGATGGTTCGAAGCTCGACGGCGTGCTGATCGGTGATGTGCGGGCAACGAAACAGCCTGCGGGGCGAGGGATTTTCGTGGAGCCGATGAGTTCCCGCAGAGATCTCGTGCAGGTGGCTTGGGTGCCGCAGCAGCTCTGACTTCTGTGATAACTCCCACTGTTGGGAATGACTTACCGTTTTTCTCAAGTACCGCTCGATCCGAGATGGTAGTTACGCTCGATTGGAGTTTCACCATGGCACTCCCTACCGCTGTCTCTCCAGACCATCTGCAACTCACCAGTGCGCAAATGTGTGTCACTCAGGCCGCCATGACTTCCGTGGTGGCCACCGCGGCGCCTGCCACCTGCCCGTTCCCGGCTGCCTTCGACGACGCGAGCTGCCTGGGATCCGCAGCCTTCATCCAATATTCTATGGACCAATTCTTGCCGGGTACGGTGGAAGGCCTGGCCAACCTGCTCGGTGGTGCCGAAGTGCTGGTGCCCGTGAGTACAGCGTATTTGACCACCGACGTCGCCGACGGGGCAGTGGTCCAGTCCTGCCAGCCTCTCTAACGCCGAGCCCTCATTGAGAGGAGGCTGCCGTGTTATACGCAGCGTATCCACCCGAGGTCAACTCGGCGAGGCTTACCTTCGGGCCGGGTCCTGTCCCGATGATAGAGACCGCTGCGGCTTATTCGGCCATCGCCGAAGGATTGCTGGCGGCGGCGGCTGGCGCAGACGGTCAGACTACGGCGATGGCTGTGACGTGGGAGGGTGAATCGGCCAACAGTGCGCAGCAGGCATTTCGTAGACATGCCAATTGGTTGCGCACGCAGGGGGGAGTTGCGCAGTCCGTCGCGCAACACGCGCTCGTTCAGGCGGAGGCGTACACCAGCGCACTGGCCAGTATGCCGCCGTTGCCGGTGATTCTGGCGAACAGAGCGGCGTCAGCGGCTTTGGTGGCGAGCAATGGCATGGGTCAGAACATGGCTGCACTCGCCATCAACGAAGCGATCTACCTGGGCATGTGGGCGCAGGCTGCCGGGACGATGTACGCGTATCACGGGGCGACGTTGGCGAATACGGCTACGCTGCCGCCACCACCGACCGCACCGCAGATCGTCAGTCCGTCGCCTCTGGGTTCCGACCCTGGACTCAGAGCGGATCCAGGCGTAGATCGGATCGTCCGTCCCGAGTCGATCCGTACCGGGACGCAGGACCACGCTGGGACACAGGACAATTCTGTGACGCAGGACACCGGCAAAACGGGTGACACCACTCCGGATTCGCCAACCCAACCCGACCAGCCGGGCCAGCCGGGCCAGTCCGACGTCGGTAACACGCCGTCGGACGTCCAACAGCCCACCGATCCGATGCAGTTGCCCTCGGATGCGCCTTATGGCTCGGAGGGGTTGATCGACGGAACAGCGCAGGACACCGGCTTCTTCGGAACCTCACAGGGTTCGTCCACTCTGGCCGCCTTGAACGGCGGTGTGGGGAGCCTGGCGGGAATCAGTTTGATGCGCGGCGGTCTGGGTTCCATTCCGGGAGGCGCTACCGGCTTCCGAATGCCGACGAATTGGTCGCTCGGTAAGGGGACCGCATTCGGTGCTCCGCTGAACAACGGCGCGAACACCGCGGTTCCGGCCCGCAAAGGCCCGCCGCGCGGCGCCTTTGCGCCTAAGACAGGACGTCGTCGCCGGGACGACGAGAAATCCAAGAAACCGGCGACCGTATTCGTCCCCGGAGAACCTCAGGAGGTGCCGGTTCTGGAGAAACCCCCAGTCATCGGTGTGATCGAGTATGTCGATGAGCCTGAACCGCGTCTCGATGATTCCGACGCACACCTTGTCAACGTCCTCGGCGAACCCGACCGAGGCCAGTTACACGCTTCATAAGATAAGGAAAAGATATGGCAACCAGCTACACCGGCGATCCTGCTGAGATCAACGCCGCCGCCAAGAAGTTCTTCACGCATGCCGACACGTTCAAGACCCACATGGGGATCCTCGAGGGCATCAAGATGGAGTACGCCCCCGCGGTTCAGGGAGTCACCGGCACTGCCATTCAGAGCGGGATGCAGGGAGCCCTGGACAAGGGATCCAAGCTGCACCAGACCTTCATGGAGATTGTCGACGCGCTGAACAACGCGGGCGCCAGTTTCGACGCCCAAGATCAAGAGGGCGCGTCAAATGTCAACAAATACAATCTCAATTTCTGATCTGACGGTCTGCGGCAAAAAGCCATCGAGAAAGGTTTCCGAAAATGGCTCTTGTAAATAAATACGACGAGGTCGAGGGCCTGGTTGTTCGCACCGACAAGGTGCTCAGTGACATGACAGTCGACGCCGGCGAGCGGACCACACTGGTCAATCTGGTCGCTGAGAACTTCCAGGGTGCCGCCGGTACCGATAACTACGAGCTGCAGCAGCGCGTGGGAAGGCTGATCGACCAGTACAACGAGGCGCTGACGGCCTTGAAGAGTGCAACCAAGCAAGTATCTGGAATCGACGGTATGTTCCGGGCGGTCGACGTTGGCCAGGGCATGAGGTTTCAGGGCATCGGAACCGGCGGGATCTAGACACTCCGTGGTTCGACTCGCAATTCCGGTATCGGCTGAGTGTTCGGTGTGACATGGAGGCCGATCCGGTTTTGGTCAATCTGAATGTGGATGCGGCCTTGGTGCTGCAGTCCATGCTCGACATCGATTCCTTACCTCCGGTATTGGCGTTGATGCCGAATATCTACAACGAGGCCGACCGGGCTCGGGTACATGCTGTCGTCCTCGACGAGCTCGTCAGTGCGGGCGTAGTCGAGGACGACCGCGTGCATCCCACGATCGCACAGTGGATGCGATGCCTGTACCGGCCGGATATGGAGTTGGTTGCCCGCATCGTAGATACCGGCCGCGATGGTGAGCCGCAGGCGATGCTCCGGTTGTCGTTCGTGCGCAGTGGCGAGACGCATGTGCTGGCGGTGCGCTGTGACGACGAAGTGGTCGTCCAGTCGGTGTTTCAGCAGGGCCGCGACCTGCACACCGTCACGGCGGCTCTTGCCGCTGCGTTAGGGCCTTGCCCAGCGCTACAATTCGTGCCACTGACTGCGACACTGGAGCAGTTCACCGAGGTCCCGTCCGATCCCGATGAGCGGCGACACGCGTTGTTGGAGTTGGGGGCACAGCCACACACCGCGGGTGTGCTGAGCCGAGTGCTCGATCAGGTGGTGCGTCGCGCCGAGGTCCTCGTGATCGAGCATCACGACGGAAGCTCGGCGGAGCCGGAGGTATGTGTGAGCGTGCTGGACACACCGTCGGGGCGACTCATCGTCACCCCGAGTAGAGCGATGGACGGGGAGATCTGGTCGACGTACGCTCCGGGCGACGACGCCGCCTTGCGGTCGGGCATCGCCGCCCTCGTCGATCTGCTACCCGGCCAAAGTTGGTTCGACACCAGCAGAATGAGCTGAGACGTCGGACCGTGGTTGTCGAGAGGACGACGAAATGAACCGAGCACCGAGCACCAACGGTCATTCGGCCGATGCCGCGCGGGCTCGCGGCGGTTACGACGCGTACTTCGCACAGACCGGCGAGCTGACGGACACATCCGTCACGCAAGGGCCGGCCCCCGAAGCCCGCCAGGATGCCGCCACGTTCACCCACGTCGATCCCATAGTCGGTGCGCCTCGCGAGCGGCAGGCGCCCCCCGCCGCCGAATCCGGCGCTCGCCCGGCCCAAACCGTCGTCGGACCGCCGCCCGGGGCGAGTCCGCCGCCGCCGGCGAGCGTGCAGCCCATCGACCATTCCGTTGCGCAACCGACGGCGGTTCCACAACCGATGGCTGAACAGCAAGCGGCTCAACAACATACGGCTCGAGAACAGCCGGCCGAGCAGTATCAGAACGCGCAGCAGGTCGAGTACTCCGCCGACCAGCCGTCGCAAGCGATCGCCCGGACGGATCCCGCCCAGCCGAGTCAAGACTGGCAGCCCGGATCGGCGACGGCCTGGGTTCCCGAGCGGGTCGACCGCTCGGCTTACGAGCAGACGCCACGGATCGAGGTGTTGCCCGCCGCGCTCAGCTCGATCGAACTGCTGGCCGACATCTCGGCCGCGCGTCGCGCTCAGCTGCGCTCCAACTCCGGCGTCCGGGGCGCGTTGAACAAGGTCGGTTTCAACTTGGGGCTCTCGCCGGCCGAACAGCGTGCCGAGGATCGCCGCAACCGCATCCGGCGCCAGCTCACCGCGACCTACCAGATCGCGGTGGTGAGTGTGAAGGGCGGCGTCGGCCGCACCACCACCGCCGCGACACTCGGCTCGACCTTCGCCAGCCTGCGTCCGGACCGGGTCGTCGCGATCGACGCGAACCCGGACTTCGGTGATTTGGCCACCCGTACCAGCAGGCACCCCTATGGCCTGACCTTGCGTGACCTGGCGCAGTCGCAGAACCTGGACGCGTTCTCCGCGGTCCAGTCGTTCACGTCGATCAATACGGCGGATCTCGCGGTGATCGCCTCGCCGTGGACCACCGAAGCCACCGAGGCGCTCTCCGGCCGCGAATACGCCACGGCCGTCGAGGTTCTACGGCGGCACTACAACCTGCTGCTGGTCGACTGCGGCACCGGTGTGCTCGATTCCGCGACCGCGACCGTCTTGCAGACCAGCGACGCCGTAGTCGTGGTCACTCCGGCTACCGTCGGTGGCGTGACCGGGGCAGTCGCCACGCTCAACTGGCTGAGCGCCCATGGCCTGCAACACCTGATCGCCAAGTCGATCGTGGCGATCGTGCACCACCAGCCGGTGAAGCCGACCGTTGATGTCGACGCGATCGAGAAGCTGTTCGCCACCGCCCAGCGCCCCACGTGTGTGATGCCCTACGATGCCCATCTGGCCGAAGGCGGCGAGATCGACCTGCGCTTGCTGGAGAAAGAGACGTTGCTCGCATACGAGGAAATGGCGGCCTGGTTGGCGGATGGATTCCCCGGGTACCTGACCGGCGGCGCCGACAGCTCCAGTGATCGTGGAGGGTGGCGATGAGCACTGCCGTGGCGCCCGCGGCGTCCGCGACACAGCCGTCGGCCGAGGTCGCCCGGGCCCGAATCGCCGTGATGGTCTCCACCTACCAGGTCGACGTGGTGGTGCCGACGAAGTTCACGATCGAGACGTTCATCGACGATTTGCTGGTCGTACTCGCCTCGGCCATCGATGACGAGAGCGTCGACTTCACCCCGCCACAGGGGCAGTGGAGTCTGGCTCGCCCGGGCGAGCCGCCGATCCCGCGCTGGCGCAGTCTCGCCGACCACGACATCGATGACGGCACGGTGTTGATGCTGTCCGTGGTCGAATCGGCGGAGGTGTTCACGCCGGTGGTCGAGGACATCACCGACGCGCTGGCCCTGATCAACGAGCGCGAGTTCGCCGAGTTCGACGCGAATACCGCCGCGATCGTCGGCCTGGCCACGCTGGGCGTCGGGGCGTCGGCAGTGGCCGGAATGTTCGCGTGGTCGTGGACCCAGACCGGTTCGATCTTGTGGTGCGGGCTGCCCGCCCTCCTCCTCGGCGTCGTCTGTTGGGGCGCGGCCGCCGCTGTCCGGCGGCGCGGCGGCGCGGCGAAGATTTGTCTCGGCTTGTCGTTGTCGGCCACGCCGCTGCTGTTCGCCGGTGGTGCGATGCTGGTGCCGCCCGCCTACGGCCAGCCGGGTCCGTTCGCCGCGGCCAATCTGGCAGCCGGTGCGGTGGTGGCCGCGGTCGCGGCCGCCACCATGATGCGGCTGAGCGGATTGGGCATCGCGACGCTGATGGCGGTGACGGTGCTCGGCGTGGCCGTGACCGTGGCGGCGCTTCCACTGACCTATCTGGATCTGTCGGTCGGTCAGGTGGCAGGGGGCGCGGTTTTCGTCGGGATCGTGCTGTTGACCGCCGCGCCGCGCTTGGCCGTGGTGATCGCGCGGATTCGGCCGCCGGATCTGCCCGACCCGGGCAACGAGGTCTCCCCGACGACCCTGACCGATCTGTTCGACGCGGAGACCGTGCGTGACGATCACGAGCACACCGAGGACAGCGAACTCCAGCGCCGAAACGCCGAGGTCGGTATCGAGGGCCGGGCCCGGCTCGCGGTGACCAGCCTGCGCGGTCTGATCGCCGCGGTCTCGACCCTGTTGTCGGTTTCCGCCGTGATCACGGCCGCGGTCGCCCCGGGTGGTATCCGGGAGATCGTCATGTCCGCGGCGATCGCGGGCTTGTTGGCGATGCGTGCGCGCTGGTATCCGGATCGCGTACAGGCGATCGCCCTGATCACCGCCGCCGCGGTCACCGTGTGCGGCGTGAGTTTTGTCTTGGTGGGCGCCTACGAGAGCCCGGCTGCGCGTCTCGTCGTCGGACTGGTGGCCGTCCTTGCCGCGTGTGCCGGATGCGCCGCGGCGCTCAACCTGCCCGGTAAGCGACTCTCCCCGGTCACCCGGCGGGTGATCGACCTGGTGGAGTATGCGCTCATCCTGGTTGTTCCGGTAATCGCCTTCTGGATCATGGGTATCTACACGGCGATGCGAGGGATCTGATGAAGGTCGGCAGCGCCGCTGTCGCGGTCCTGGCCGGGGTACTGCTGGCCGTCACCGCCGCGCCGGCTGGTGCACTGGAACCGCCTCAGGTGGTGGTCGGGTCGCCGCCCGCGGATGATCCACCGGGGCCGGAACTCCCGATGAAACAGAACAAGGGCTGTCTGGCCTCGGGCGTGCTGCCGGACAGCGATCTGTCCCGCACACCGCCGCCGGAGTTGGCGCTGGATCTGCGGCGTGCCCGCGCTCTGAGCCGGGGCGCGGGCGTCACCGTCGCGGTGATCGATACGGGCGTGCAGCCCGGTCCGCGGCTGCCCAACCTCGTCGGAGGCGGTGACTACATCGCGGCGGGGGGCGATGGACTGTCCGACTGCGACGCCCACGGCACGCTGGTGGCGGGCATCATCGGCGCGACGTCCGACCCTACGGACGGATTTGCCGGTGTCGCACCTGATGCGCGAATCATCTCCATCCGCATCCGCTCTGGGGCGTTCACCCCCGATACGCCGAACTCCGATCCCGACCAGAGGATGGCCGTCGATATTCGCACGATGGCGCGGGCGATCACCCGCGCGGCGAATCAAGGAGCCGGGGTAATCGTCATCTCGTTGCCCATTTGTGTACCCGCGGAGGCGCGGGTGGACCAGTCCATGCTGTCGGCCGCCATCGGACACGCGGTGCATGTCCGTGGCTCGCTCATCGTCGCGGGCGCGGGCAACGCCGCGGGAACGGCCAACTGTGCGCAGAATCCGGATATCGACCCGACCCGGCCCACCGACACGCGCAATTGGCGAGACGTGAAGACGATTTCGACGCCGGGCTGGTTCGGGGCCGATGTGCTCACGGTGGGATTCACCACTGCGACCGGGGCGCCGATGCCGGATTCGTTGACCGGCCCATGGGTTTCGGTGGCCGCACCCGGAACCGGCATCGAATCGCTCGGACCCGGCGGCGGCGGTCTGATCAACGGAGTCGGCGAGCCGGACAAGCTGGTGCCGGTCGGAGGTGCTTCCTTCGCTGCGGCTTACGTCGCCGGAGTGGCCGCGCTGTTGCGGTCGCGCTTTCCGAACGAAACGCCTGGCGAGATCGCTTCCCGCCTGCAGGCCAGCGCGCACGCTCCGGCCCGTGGCATCGACAACACGGTCGGCGCGGGCATGATCGACCCGCTGGCCGCGCTGAGTTATCGCACGCCCCCAGCGAAACCCGCCGGGCTGTTCCAGTCCACGGAGCTGGTCATGCCTGCTCCGGCCCGCGCGAAAGACGTTCGGCCGGCAGTCGCGGCGACCGCCGTCATCGTCGTGGCGGTGCTGCTCGGTCTCGGTGGAAGTCGCGCCAACACCCTGCTGCGGAGGCAGCGGTGAGTTTTCCGAGTGTTCGGGTCGGCGGCGTCGATCGTGGTCCCTTCGCCACGATGGTGGTGGTGGGGAGCCCACTGCTGGTCGGCTTGTCTGCCAAGACGCCGTGGTGGGTGAGCGCCGTCGTAGTCACGGTCCTGCTCACCACGGTGACCGTCCGGGTCGGTGAACGCACCAGCGCGCGCTGGTTGCTCGACTGGACCGAGTACCGTTTCGGTCGCACCGCCAGGGCGCGAGAACGGGTGGGGCAGGCCCGGATCCGTGACGTGGAGGTCGCCGCGGGCGTGTGCGGCATCAACGAGGCGAGTACCACGCTGGTCGCGATGATCCAACTCGCGCCCAACCTCGATCTGCCGACGGTGATCAGCGAACGAACTCTCTACACCGAGGACACCATCCCGGTCGACCTGCTGCACCCGATGCTCGACCACTTCGGCATCGCGGTCGACATCGACATCGTGACGACCGGGCAGCGGGTGCGGTCGACCGGCAGCTACAGCATGCTGTACGACCAGCTGATCGGCTCCCACCCGGTGGTCGGTGACCGGCTGACCTGGCTGGTGGTGCGGCTGGACCAAGAACGCAACCTGGCCGCGCTGAGCAAGCGTGGTCCGTGCTCCGTAGCGGCGCCCAAGGCACTGGCGAGCGCCGCGCACCGGATCGCAGGACGACTGCGCGAGCGCGGTATCGCCGCGCACGCGCTTCCCGCGTCGGCGTTGCGAGACGCCACGCGGTTGCTGCATGCCGGGGTCGAGCTGTCCGATCTGCGGGAGACCTGGGGTTGCCTGGAGTCTTCGGTGCCCGGGCGTTGTGTGACCAGCTTCTTGATCGACTGGACACGCCTGGACGGCGTCGGCTTGGACGACTGCTGGACCTGGAACCGTGGCCGCACCACGCTCGTGGTGAGCCTGAGCGACAACACGGCGGGTCCGCGCGCGATCGTCCGATTCATCGGGCCCGCCGTGACTACCGAGCCGCCGGACTACCTGCGGCTGCTCGGCGGAAACCAGTCGACAGCCCTGCTGGCGTCGCTGCCCACCGGCTCCTCGGTCGGCGCGCTCCGCAGTGCGGAGTCCGGCTCCGACATCGCCCCTGACGACCTCGTCGCCGATCTGACCATCGCCATCGGCCCCAACGGCCAGATTCTCGGCGCGATCAGCGGGCAGCCGCGGCACACTCTCGCGCTACCGCTGTTCGACCCGGCCCGATACAACCCGCGCAAGCGCACGATCGACGTGCACGCCATGCTGCCGGTGGCCCAGCAGATCATCCTGCGGGCGATGGTGGTGGGCGCGGATGTGGAGATCCACTCGGCGCGGCCGGACAGTTGGCGGCAACTGGTCGCCGCGGTCGGCGACCCGCGCTCACTGCGGCTGGCGGAGCGCGGCGTAGCGGGATCGGAGGTCGGTGGCGCGACGGACGGGGAGATTCCCGCGACCATCGCTGTCTTCGACCACATGCCGCTGCGGGCGTCCAGCGCGCAGACGACCGTCACGATCAGCGAGCCGGGTGGCCCGCGTCGGCGGGCCGTCGATCTCGCGATCAACCAGGTCAGCGCGACCGCGGTGGACGTGAGTATTCCGATGCGCACGGTGCGGGTCGACCTCATCGAGCCAAGAGGCGAAACACGCTATTTCGATTCCGTCGACGGCCCGCCCGCGATCACCGCGGGTAGCCATGGGCCCACGGTTGCGCCGCCGCAACCTGGTGGCCGTCGCGTGAGCTGACGGGAGTGGTCGGTAATGTCTATCACCGTGGTAGCGGACACGCATTCCGAGGGCGGCGATCTCTCTCATCAGCAGGACGCCGGGGATGCACTAACCCCGAGGCAGGCCGCCGCGGCGATCTTCTCCAGCCGGTTGTCGGAGCTGATCGCGGAATCCGTCGTCTCCACCGAGGACGGATCGACGCGGTCGCTGACGCTGTACTCGTTGGCGCAGCACCTCGAATTGGCGTACCCGGATGTGCCGGTGTCGCAGTCCGGTCTGTATCGGCTCATCCACGGTGACGCCATCCCGCGCCTCGATCTGGTGATCGCACTGGCCCGGGTGTTCGATGTGCCACCGGAGTATTTCGTCACCGAGGAGAAGAAGCGCTGACCGAGCCCGAATGCTGTTCTCCCCAGTGGGAATAACGTTTCGCTCGGCATACGGCCTGACCCGGATACGATCCGGTTCATGCCCGACGAGGACCCGGGAGATGTATTTCTCCGTCATCGAGGTGCGGTCCTGGACGCATTGCTGTCCGATCCGTCGTTGGGGCCCTCCAGCGTGGCGACGCGGGAATCTCCCGAGCCTGTCGAGACTCCCGAATACAGCGTCCCGTCGTTCGGAATGCCCGACTTCGATTCGGAGCCGGAGGAGGTCGCGCCACGACGCCGCGCGGGTGACGGCCCGCGGGCGAGCGAGCGCATTCTCGCGCTGCTGAACGGTCAGCCGCAGGAATCCGCGGCCACGATGGAATTCGGGAACGACTATTCCGCGGTATCCGCCAAGCAGGTCGCGCCCGAGGAACCGGAACCGGTTCGCCCCGTATCCACACAGGCGGACCGGCTCGCGCCCGTCAAACAGGTCGGGCAGGACGCACTGACTCAGTTGCGTAAACCGAAGGTGGCGCTGGCTGTCGGCGCTGTCGTCGCGGTACTGCTCGTTTTGCTCCTGATCACCACGGGTGGCCAGGAGAAGGACACGGCGCAGAATGACCTCCTGGTCATCACCCCGCCGCCGACGTCGGCGGCGCCCCCGACATCTGCCGCTCCGGCGGCGGGATCCATCATCCAGGTGAAGTCGGCGGATGCGAAGTGTCCGCCGGGAAGCACATCGGCGATGGACGCCTTCGGCGGGCAGTCGGGTAAGGCGTGGTCGTGCGTGCGGGCCTACAAGGTCGACGGCCAGGTCGTGACGATCGATCTGGGCAAGACCTACCAGGTCGACTCGATCGGTATCGTTCCCGGTTGGGACAACATCAGTTCGGACGGTACCGACCAGTGGGGCAAATACCGTACGGTGAGCCGGGTTTCCTACCGGCTCGATGACGGGAACAAGACCGTGTACACCCAGCCGACGCTCGATCAGCGGACGTTGGTGGTGACCAAGATCGATCCGCCGGTGAGCGCTTCGCGGATCGTGCTGACCGTGCTGGAATCCAAGGGCGACCCCTCGGTCAACACCACCGCCATCTCCTCGATCGTCATCACGGGGCGATGAGGTGTCGAAGCTGTCCGAGCTGATCTGCCAATATTGTGCGCACCGCAACACGGGCGCCGACTCTCGCTGTGGGCACTGCGGCGCGCCGTTACGCGCGGTCGCGCACGCTGTGGAGACCGTCGTCGAGGAGACGCCCGCCAAGCTCGCGAAGGTTGCCAAGGTCGCCGAGAAACTCGGTGCCGATGCGGAAAAGATTGTGGGCGGGGGATATCCGCGCTGGCAGTGGCGCGCGGTCGGGGTGGCCATCCTGGTCCTGATTGTGCTGGCCATCGTCGTCGCGCGATCCTGTTCGGTGTCGTTGCCCTCGCTGTCCTCGCTCCCCGGAGGTATGGGTATGCCGGAGCAGATCACGCCGGAACCTCTGCGGTCGGCGGCGGCGTGTCAGCCGCTGGACTCCAGTGGGAAGAGCGAGAAGTGTGTGATCGCGGCCAACCATCCGATGCTTTTCGGTGGCATCGCGGGCGGCAGGGAGCTGACCTTCTATGCCGAGCATGCACAACCGGATCGCCTGGCCGACGCCATCTCTCGGTGGCGCGCCGCGGGTGGCACGACGCTCGTCGACGGTCCCGTATACGTCGCGATCGGGCCCTCGGCAACCGTCTGGTACGCGGACACCCGCGCGGGTTTGAAGTTGGAGACCGGGACGTTCGCCGGTAAGACGGGCGCCCAGACCTTCCTCTCGCGAGCAGGTCTGGTCCGCTGACGGGGTGCCACTCGGATCCCCGGGCGGAAAAGTCCCTGATCCGGAGGCCGCGACCGCTGTCCGGCAAACATGATTATGGTTACACTGTTGATTGTGCCGTTATCTAGCGGTACGTTATTTGCAGTACGAAAACGTACGAGCGCAGTTCTCGGGAAGGCAACGGATCGATGGTGGCAACCACCCAGCAGACGATTACATCGCAGCGGTTCCGCGATGATCCGACCGATCTAGAGGCGGCCTACTTCCGGTGGATCCAGCCGGGCCCCTCGAGTTCGGCGATCACCGATCGCGCCGAGCGGATTTTCCGGCAACATCTCGAGCTTGCCGCCCACCGCGCGTCCGGTTCGGCGACCACACGGGTGTACCGGCCGGACGACAGCACCGGACTCGGCGCGGCGATCCAGATCGTCAACGACGACATGCCGTTGCTGGTCGACTCGGTCACCGCCGCGCTGCGCCGTTTGGGCGCCACGGTCACCGAAGTCGTGCACCCGGTGTTCAACGTCTCCCGCGACGCGGACGGCAAGTTGCTCGCCATCGCACCCCGTGACGGGGAGGCCGAGCCCGTCGCCGAGTCCGATGGCCACACGCTGCGCGAGTCGTGGATCCATGTCCAGCTCGGCGCGGGTCTCGCCGACGAGCTGGTGGACCGGATCGAGCGCGAACTCCCGCTTCTGCTGGCCGACCTGCGCCAGGTCGCCGACGACACGCCCACCATGGGCGAGATGCTGACCACCGTCGCCGACCAGCTCGACCAGGCCGCGCAGTGGGCTGACGACGCCGAGATCCCCGAATGCGCCGAGCTGCTGCGCTGGCTGTCCGACGGTCACTTCACCCCACTCGGGTACGGCTACTACCACTTCCGCCGCTCCGCGCCGAGCGTGGACGCGGACTTCGAGCCGTGGCAGCTGCCGGGAACCGGACTCGGTGTCCTCGGCAACGGCGCCGTCGCCGACATCAGCGTGCCGGTGGTCGGCGCCAAGCGGACGGTCCTTCGCCTGGCCAACGGCTCAGTGGACTCGCTGCTGCCCGGCTCGCGGCATCTGTACTTCATCAGCGTCGCCGACTATGGCTCCAGCGATCCCAGTGGCCGCGCGGCCGCGGGCGACACCGTCGCCATGGTGAAGGGCGAGCACGTCTTCGTCGGTACCTTCACCGTCGCCGGGCTGCATGAGAACATCCTGGACATTCCGGTCATCTCGCGCCGTGTGCTGCAGGTCATCGAATGGGCCGGATTCGGGCTCGACTCGTTCTCCGGGCAGGCGATGCTGGAGATGATGCAGTCGTTCCCCCGGGTCGAGCTGTTCTCCACCGACGCGCGCCGGCTGTTCGAAACCGTCTCCGCCGTGATGAATCTCGGCCTGCGTCGGCAGGTGCGGCTGTTCATCCGGCGTGACGCGCGCAGCGCCGCCATCTACTGCCTGGTCTACATGCCGCGCGACCGCTACTCCACCGAGGTCCGCCTGCGCATGGGCGACATTCTGCGAGAGGAGTTCGACGCCGAGCAGATCGCGTATTCGGCGCGTGCCACCGAATCGGAGCTTGCCGTCGTCTACTTCACGGTGCACCGCAAGCAGGGTGCGGAACCGGCCGACATCTCCGAGGAGAACCGCGAGCGGATCCAGGAACTGTTGTTGGCGACGACCTGGACCTGGGGTGACCGCTTGGTGGCCGAGGCCGCGGGCGCACCCGACGTACCGCAGGCGCTGGCCACCGACTACGCGGCCGCCTTCCCGGCGAGTTACCAGCAGGAGCACGAGCCCGCGCACGCGCTCACCGATCTACGACGGCTCGAGCGGCTGGCCGACGGCGCCATCGACACGAACCTGTACCGGCAGCGGGAAACATCCTCGGCAGAATGGCGATTCACGCTGTATGTGGCGGGCGAGGGAATCTCGCTGAGCCGCGTGCTGCCGGTACTGCACAGTCTAGGTGTGGAAGTCGTCGACGAACGGCCCTACCGCATCACGTTGCCGGACCGCCCCGACCGGTGGATCTACGACTTCGGCCTGCGGGTCACTTCGGCGCCGCTGCGCGAGGCCATCGACAGCGAGCCGTCGGCGCACCTCGTGCATTCGGCCGATGTCGCCGCGCTGCCGGAAACCAGTGTGCGACGGCGCTTCCCAGAGGCCGTGACCGCGATGTGGTTCGGCCGCGCCGAGGTCGACGGACTCAACGAACTCGTGCTGCGTGCCGGGCTGCACTGGCGTCAGGTGGTGCTGCTGCGCGCGTACGCGAAGTACCTGCAACAGGCCGGATTCGCCTACACCTTCGGCAATATCACCCGCGTGTTGCTGACCCATCCGGTGACCGCGCGGTCGTGCACCGAACTCTTCGCCGCGTACTTCGATCCGGACGGTGTCGGTCCGGAGGCCGCTACCAGGGCCGCGGAGATCGCCGAACGCGTGCAGACCGAGATCGATGCCGTGGTCAGCCTGGACACCGACCGGATTCTGCGTGCCCTGTTCGGCCTGATCGAGGCGACGCTTCGCACGAACTACTACGTGACCGACGACGCGGGCAACCCGCTGGAATACCTGTCGGTGAAGCTTGATCCGCATGCGATTGCGGAGTTGCCGAAGCCGCGGCCGCAGTTCGAGATTTTCGTGTATTCGCCGCGGGTGGAGGGTGTGCA
>NZ_JBEZDE010000048.1:0-39342 GCF_040648115.1 Nocardia sp. NPDC049190 | reverse complement strand
GGCCGCGACCGCGACCCTCGCCTGGTTCGCCAGCTACCAAGGCACCCTCGACGCCGGGCAGGAACTGATCGACCTGGCCGCCGACGGCATGGACAAACACGATATCGACCTCACTCCTGTACTGCTCGAGGCACTAGCGGACCTGGTCTACGCGGAGATGACCAACGACCGCTTTCGCGCGGCCGGTCGTCATGCCGAACGCGGGCTGCGCGTCAGCCGTACCACCGGCCACGGATACGCCTTCGGTCGCTTCGCTATCGGTGCCGCCTCGTCGAAGCTGTTCCTCGGACAGCTGAACGATGCCAGATCTGCGGTCGAGACGGCTGTCGAAGCGACGGTGCTGCTGGACAACGACGAGTTGCTCGCGACGGCGGAAGCTCTCCGGTGCTGGATCGAGACCGCGAGGGGTGATCTACAGACAGCGCTGGCCGCCGGTCGTGCAGCGGTACGGGCTGCCGAGCGCCAGCCGGACGCACTCTTCGCATGGATGGCACACGCCTGCTACGGCGAAGCACTCATCGAATCCGGCGAAACCGAACGAGGTCGCCAGGAAATCGTGTCCCTCGGCGGATCCGAATTCGCCGATTTTCCCCCAGGAGCGAACCCGTTCTGGGACCAGGTGTTGATCACAGCCGAACTGTCCGCAGGCAGGATCGACGCGGCCGAGACCTTCGCTCGGCGCATCGAGGAAACATCGCATGGGCGTTCCCGCGAGGCAAACGCCCACTACGCACGTGCTCGTATTCATCTCGCAATGGGCGACTACTCGGCAGCCACGAAGTCTGCCTACAAGGCTGTTCATTGCTTCGAGGCAGTGGAGATGCGCGTATGGGCTGCGCGCTCCCGCCTGGTCGCCGGCCGCAGTCTCGGGCTGGCCGGCGAGCCCGAGACTGCGGTACGCGAACTCGAACTGGCCCACGGCATTCTCGACGACGCCGGCGCCGGACGACTACGCGACGAGGCCGCCAAAGAACTCCGCACGCTGGGACGACGCGTGCGCCGCCAACCCAGCGCCGTACCCACACACCAGTCGATCTTGACCGAACGCGAGCGCGACATCGCCGACCGCGTCGCCCGGGGGCATACGAACCGTGAAATCGCTGCGGAACTCTTCATCAGCCCGAAGACCATCGAAAAGCACCTCGCACGGATATTCGTCAAGCTGGGGGTTTCCTCCCGTGCCGGAGTGGCAGCAACGCTGAACCGGCGGAACACCACACCACTGTGACAGATCCGCCGCCGACCCACGCGTATGCGTGGCGTGGACAGACCGCGTGTTCGGGACGATTCATCGGAACACCCCGCGCTAAGGGCTTCGGTGGGGGTCGTATATCTGACGCCGGCCCGGCATCACGAATTACAGGAAATTCTCGGCAGCCGCTACTCGGCACCCGACTCCGGCGGGATCACACAAACCTCTGGTCGCCCGAATCCAGGTAGACCACCTTATCCCAAGGGCTTCCCACGCGCTGCTGACATATTCCCACGAGCTGCGCAAAGTAGGCGTTTCCCCCATACCCGGCACGCCCGTGGCTATGTAACGATCGATTCGAACTCGCAACATCACCCGAAGTCAAGACAATACACATCACGGGATCTTTGCGCCTAGCGTGCACCATCAGAACGGACTAGGGGTCGCGGGCCCCGCAGTTTCTCCTCTCGGCGCTGCGGCGCTGCGGCGCAGGCCCTCTAAATTCCTTTGTAGAATGGCGAAACTTATTCGGGAGACGTAAGGAACTAACTTGATGAATAGATACTCGCTCAATCTCTCCGTAATTGACACCCAGATACTTCTGTTCAGCATCTAACGGGAACGGAGCTGGACATGAATGACAAGACCTCTCCGCATCCCGAGGAGGCGGACGTGCACCTGACCGTGCAGATCAGTAACGCACGTTTCGATTTCACGGCTTGCGTCACTGCAGCTTTGTTGTTCGTTCAAGATTGTCATTACCGCCGCTATCCGAGACATGTCGCAGTGATCTCTGACGACACCCGCGACTATCCACGTCTACCCAATGAGCGCCTCTACCTGAATCCCTGATCGGCATTGGTCCGAACTGTCACGGGTTGGGGACCGGCTTTGGTTCGGTCCGCCGAGCGACCACCGACCGCTGGTTACACCACAAATGGACCGGTACGCATAGAACTACGTGCGTACCAGCCGATATTCGGTGCCGATCCGGTTCACCTGTATCCAGATTCAGTCGCAGATCTGCTCGGGTGTGAGCAGGTAGGCGGCCGGGTCGGCGTAGCGGCGTGAGCCCGGCACGTACACATCGCCGCCGCGCAGGCCGTCCCGCAGGCCCAGTAGCACGCACAGCTCCCAGTGGTGGCGGTAGGCGGTGACGACCAGACTCACAGGCTTCGTCGAGGTAGCCGCGCCATTTAGTGGGCACGAACCCGGTCGAAGCGTCGTCGAAGACCTTTCGGGCGCCGGTGGCGTTGAGCTCGCGCAGCATGTTCACCGCGATCAGCAACTCGGTGGTCGCGGCGCCGCCGGCGAACCGCACCGATGACAGCACCGCCGGAGTGAATTGCCGCAGATAGGAACAGGAACTTATCCAGCTCCTTCAGCTCATCACCCCAGTTGGCCGCCAGCCCAGATACTGAGCGCCAGGCGCACATACTCGCTGCGCGTCTGCGCACGGCGGCCGTACGAACGGGGATGCGCCGTATCCACTTTTGCTCGGCCAACCGTGTCGCCGCAACCGGCGGCGCGGCAGTGACCTTGTCTGGGACGAACCCCAGCCACGGCAGACTGCACAGAATCACCGCCAGGCCCAGACGCACACTCGCCCCCGCGACCCTGCTGCGCGACGAACGCCAAATCTGTTGCAGCCCGAGGAACAGGTCTTCGCCGCGATGCTCGACGGTTGGCGGAATCAGCAGTTGGCGAGGACTCTGGCGTTCTCGACGATCGGCAGCCGTGAGAAGGTGCTGCAAGCGTTCATACGATACGCCGATGCCTACCCGTGGCATTGGACGTCGGCGCAGGTCGATGAGTGGCTGGGTGATCTGAGGGCGGTGCGGAGAATGTCGGGGTGACCGGGGTGCCGCCTGACCGCGCTCCGGTGATCACCCGACAAAGGCGGCGCTGAGAATGTCGGGTGACCGGGGCCGGTGTCGCTGCACGATGGGGGCATGGATGACACGATCTTGGTATCCCGTTTCCTTCGCGACGGCTTTGTGAAGCTGGAGGGCGCTGTCGCGCCGCGGGTGGCCGCGGACTGCGCGCGGCTGCTGTGGCGAGAGACGGGCTGCGACCCGGACGACCCGTCGACGTGGACGCGGCCCGTCCACTGGGTGGGGGGAATGGCGCAGGGGCCGTTCGCCGCCGCACCCAACTCCCCATCGCTGCAGCGCGCGTACGACCTGCTCGTCGGCGCGGGACGCTGGGAGCCGCGCTACTCGCTGGGCACGTTCCCGCTGCGCTTCCCGCACGGGGAGGAGCCGGACGACGCGGGCTGGCACATCGAGGGGAGCTATCTGCCGGAGGGCGAGAGCTGGTACTTCACGAATCTGCGCTCCCGGGGCCGGGCGCTGCTGATGCTGTTTTTGTTCAGCGAGGTCGGTGAGGAAGACGCCCCGACACGGATCCGGGTCGGCTCGCACCTCGACGTGCCGAAGGTGCTGGAGAAGTACGGCGAGGACGGGGCGAGCGGGCTGACCCTCGCCCCCGATCTGGTGGCGGCGTCCGACCACCGGCCACTCGCCCTTGCCATCGGGTCTCCGGGCGACGTCTTCCTATGCCATCCGTTCCTGGTGCACGCGGCGCAACCGCACCATGGGGTGCGGCCGCGCTTTATGGCGCAGCCGCCGCTGATGCCGGCCGCACCGTACGAACTGGAGCGGGCCGACGGCGCGTACTCACCCGTGGAGATAGCGATCCGCCGGGGCCTGGGACAGAACACCCCCGGTCCGGACGGGGACGGCACCGACCGCGGCGCCGGTAGACGTGTTTCACGACCATCGCTGGCAAAGTGGCCGTGAGGAAGGGGAGGGAGGTCGGGCATGCTGGAGCGACGGCACCAGGCCATGGAGCATATCGAGTGCCATCTCGACCAGTCCGTCGACGTGGAGAGCAGGCGAAGTTCGAGACTTCGGTCGGTGTCCTCGATCTCTCGCGTTCGACGAACATCTTCCAGATCCAGTTGGTGACATTCGTGCCCGCGGCGTCTGCCGAGAGGTGCGGTTGTAGTCGCCGGTACTGTCGATCCGCTGAGCTTCCTGCTGTACGGCTTGGAGGAAGGGTGGCCAAGGCCGTCCCTTGGATCATGCAGGCGCGACCGATAGTTGTTCTTGCACACGCTGATGGACCTCGGAACGCCAGGGATGCACATGAAAAGGTAAGGGCGGCTGATGGGTTCGAGTATGCTGCGGGTGTCAATGGACGATGAACACAGCCGAGAAGCATGGGCGACCGCCGATTCATGGCTGTTGGTGCCAGGCGCTCTGTCCTGTCGAGTTCCGAGTATCCGATACCGAAGCGGAGCTCAGCGCGGGCGTTCATCGAATCCTCAATCTGTCGAACCGGAGATTCACCTGTGACTGCGCCGCAGCATCCCACCCGTACCGCTGGGCACACCCCCATCGACACAGACGGTCCTCGGGTACCGCTGTACACCGAGGAGTTCGCCGCCGACCCTCACCGCGCGTACCGGCAAATGCGCGACCAATACGGCTCGCTGGTGCCGGTCGACCTGGCACCCGGCGTGCCCGGAACCCTCGTCGTCGGCTACCGCACCGCCCTGCGCATCCTCAACGATCCCGACCATTTCCCGGCTGATTCACGCATCTGGCAGCAGGACATACCCGCCGACTGCCCGGTTCGACCAATGCTGGAGTGGCGTCCCTGCGCGGTGCGCACTGCGGGCGTCGAACATCTCCGCTATCGGCAGGCCACGGTCGCCGGCCTGGATAAGGTCGACTTGTTTGCGCTGCACGGCACGGTCGAGCGGATCGCTATCCCGCTGATCAACTCCTTCTGCGAAGCCGGCACCGCCGAGCTGATCGAACAGTACGCATACCCACTCACTTTCGATGTGGTCAACGCCCTGCTCGGCTGTCCGCGCGAGATCGGCCAACGCGCCGCACAGGCCATACACTCGATACTCGACGGTGAACACGCGGACCAGGCGAACGCCGAACTCGCGCAGGCGATGTTCGACCTCATTAGACTTAAACGCGCCGAACCCGCCGACGACATCACCACACGACTGCTCCAGCACCCGGCCGGTCTTGACGATATGGAGATGATTCATCAGCTGCTTACCTTCTACGGCGCCGGAATCGAACATCAGCAGAATCTGATCATCAACACGCTTCGGATCATGCTCACCGACGACCGATTCGCGGGCGACCTGATCGGAGGCAGCTTGTCGACCCGTGACGCACTGGACGAGGCGCTGTTCATCGACCCGCCAATGCATAACTTCTGCGTCTCTTTTCCCAGGCAGCCCATCCTGATCGAAAACATCTGGCTACCTGCGAACCAACCGGTCGTCATCAGCATGGCTGCGTGCAACAACGATCCTGCAATCACGGCGGACAACCAGACTGTCAACCGATCACATCTGTCGTGGAGTGTCGGAGTCCATGCCTGTCCCGCTCGATCGGTGGCGTACCTGGTGGTGCAAGACGCCATCGATCAGTTGCTCGATGCACTGGCCGAAATACGCCTCGCTATCCCCGCCGAGGAATTGACGTGGCGGCCCGGCCCCTTCCACCGCGCCCTTGCTTCGCTACCGGTTGTTTTTCCGAAGTCCCCTCCGCTGCACATTGCCTGAGCGCTGGTGGACCGCCCTGCCTCGCCGTTCCAACAACAATTCCGCGCAGTCGGCTTGCCGATCAGAACGCCGGTCGGCACCGCTCTGTCGGCCAGTCGCGGAGTGTGATGTTAGGTCGCTGCGAGACGTTCAGACCAGCATGTTCGGACCAATCAGGGGTGCTGCCGCGCATCTGAAACGCTTGGCATCCGAGTTTCCCAAACTCACCAATCGCGGCACGTTCGCGCTGGCAGACCATCACCTCCCGCCGCCTCGTCGGCACGCGGATATTCTCCCCCGTACTCACCCTGACTCAGACATCTGTCTTGAACCAAGGTTTCGAGATACAAGACCCTGGCGCAGACCGTTTGTGGACGCGGGGCTTTGACCCGGCGGCGGGCATCAGTGAACTGCGGCTGGTTGACGGCCTCGAGTGCTTGCGCAAGCAAGATCGTCGGCGGCGGAGGTGAAATGAAACGCACACGTTCAACCTCACCGCGGTGCGTCAGCCAGCGCCGGACGCTGCTCTCTCCGGTACCGGTACCGGTACCGGCGCCCGATCCGCTGAAGCAACAGATCCATCGGCGCCGAATCGGTCACCAATAGATCGACGTTCATGTCCAGTGGCTGCTCGATCACCTGGGTACCCAGCACGACAAATCGCGCAGGCCGCACGCTCGTCGTCGGCGGGCGCAGCGCCGACCTCGAGCGTGACTCCAGCGCCATCCGATGCGGGGCAACGAAACAGCGAGTGCACGAGCAGCAACTCATCGTTGGTGAACCCGGCCCATGGAGGCGAAACGATGGGCGGTTGACGCTGTGTTGGCTTGCCGCTGTTCGCCGTCGGCGATGCGGGCGCGCCGAGGTATCCAGCCAGCTATGGCGTGCACCTCGGTCGAATCAACATCCACACGATCGGTCACGCTGCCACTCTGCCACACCCAGTCGATCAGTCGCGCCGGGCTGAATCTACGCGATCTGAAACTCTCGCCCATGGAATTTGTTACAGGTTATGGTTTCGGTGCCGTGCTGCGTGGCAGCATGGACTTGAAAGAAGGGATTTCAGATCTCTGCGTGGTGTTGTGATGTATGCGCCCGGTGACATCCGAGTGAGCATCGCGAGGACCCGGAAGTCGTGCATTCGACGGACGCGCACATCCGGGTCTCCGCGACTTGCGCGTGTGGGTCGGACCTGTGGTTGGCGACCAGCCTCGTAGTGTGCAGTCAAGACGGTATATGCATCGCAGCCTTCGAGGTCGGCGAGTAGCTCGGCCGCGAGGTCGATCAGCCTGGTATTGCGCGTGATTCGGTCCCGACCGAGGCGCTTACGAAAGTCGCGCACGGCCTCCGCCAACCGGTTGCGGGCATCGTCAGCGCACCCCGAAGGTGCCCACCGGTTTCGGCAGCCTGCCGCCCATCACTTTCCTTTCCGATCCGCAATGATTGCCACAAATTCGCTTCGGAAACAGTCGACGCGTCTGCAGACCCATTCAGAACTCCCATGGCTCCGACAAGCTCTCAGCTTCCTCTCGACATTCGGACACAGAGTGGAGCAATCCAGGACACATTCTCGGTTCAACGATCGACGATCGCCGCGAAGAGCCGCAGGCTCGGTGAACGTTTTCGTCCAGGACCCGAAACTGTCGTCGGCCGCGACCGCGACACTGTTCTTTTCCTCTCGCTGTGAACAACCTCCCCCGGAGATGACGCACCGAGCCAGGGCCGCCTCCGCGAAAGGCTTGATTGATCGCGCGATTGGTCCAGCGCTCGTTGACATCGCTCCACTCGGCGTCGAGCGGATCAACGACAAAGTCGTGGTGTCCGAGAGGGTGGGGCACAGTGGATGGCCTCGCGCGAGCAGACAAGGTGGCGATCACGCTCGGCAGTCGCGAAGCGAAGGTGGCCTGCGACGATCATCGTGAGGCTGTTTCGTAGGAGAGAAGCACAGCGCCGGAGGCAAACTGGTGCGTGCGCGTCAGACGCAGTTCAGCCTTCGGGTACGTGTCACCGAATAGGCGGGTGCCGCCGCCGAGCAGCACCGGATTGACGATGAGTCGAATCTCGTCGAGGACGCCCAGCTCAACAGCGGTCGTGGCGGCACGGGCACCGGCAAAGAGTGCGAGGTCGCGTCCGGCGCTCTGTTTTAGCTGGGCTATCGCGGTGGCGAGGTCGTTACCAAGCAGATGGGAATTGTGCCAGTTGGTGTGCTCTAGTGTCCTGGAGAGGACGTACTTGGGCAGTTCGTGCATCTTGCGCACCTGGATCGGCGAGACTTCGGCCCCGGCGGTAGGCCAGTAGTCCGCGAGCTGCTCGAAGGCCACTCGGCCGAAAAGCATTCCGTCGATGGATTCAAGCAGGTGGTCCAGGTAACGCTGGAACTCCTCGTCCGAGAAGTGCCAGTCGATGTCACCGGCCGCGTCGCAGATGTAGCCGTCCAGGGACACGTTGACGTGCATAAAGAGTCGTCTCATCAGATCTCCGTCGGTTCCGAGGCCTCGCGCGTCCGGATTTCTTGAACGTCCGAACAATAAGTTGGGATGAACTTACGATTTATTGAACGCGGTGTCAAGAAGTCGTAGGGTGTGGCTATGCCTCGAACCGGTCGGCCGCGCTCCTTCGACGATGACCAAGTCGTGAAGGGTGCCAAGGATGTCTTCTGGCGGCGGGGCTACGCCGCGACGTCTCTGCGGGAGCTCAAGGAAGAGCTCGGCGTGTTGCCGGGAAGCCTCTACGGCGCTTTCGGCGACAAGCATGCATTGTTCCTACGTGCGTTGGAGCACTACGCCGATGACACCCGCGAGGTCGCCGCGTCAATCCTGGCGGACGGTCCAGTGTTGCCGCGCATAGGCGAGCTTCTGGCCAGCGTCTTGGCGGCGGCGAGTGGGATGCCCGGCCGCGGTTGCATGCTCGGCAACACAGCCGCCGAGCTACTTCCGGTCGATGAGGCTGCTCGCCGGGTGATCAGTGATGCGTTCGGCGCGTTGGAGGGCGCGCTAGAGCAGGCCTTGGCCGGCGCGCAGCAGGCCGGCGAGGTCTCTGCGGACATTGATTGTGGGGCACAGGCCCGCCTTCTTGTCACCCTCGTGCAAGGCCTACACATCGTCGCCCGCGCAGAACCTGATCCACACCGGCTCGACGACGTCGTCCACGTGGCACTCGCGTCACTAACGCCCAGGCGTGGACAAACCACCGAGGCGTCCGAAACGGCGCGGCAATCGACAGCGCGGTGATCGAAGCCGATTTGCGTTTGACCTGGTCTTTCAGGTCGAGGCACCGAATACGTTGCGGTACTTTCGATATCGCGTTCCTGATGACAGCGAATCGAGCGTGTCGCGCATCCCCGAACACCTCCACGGCCGACCTGCCAGCATTTGAGCCACCGGATCCGGCCGATGCGGTTTGATGTGACCCCCGCCGGTTGGTCCACGTGAGATGACACCCTGTTACTGATCCGTTGTTAAGAGAGTTGGCAGCTGGGTTACGCCGATTAATAGCTGCTCTGCTAGCGCCAGGCTTTTCCGGTCGGGCGTGGACGGGACGTAGCGTCTGCTTCTGATGTAGTTCAAAAATTCTACTTCCGGCGCCACTCCGTGTTCGGCGAGGTAGTACGCGCAAGCGCGGGACCAGATCCACTCACCATCGGTGACAATCGACCCTGGAACAACTTCTCCTCGCACGGGATCCAACTGGTCCACGGTGTATCCAGTTGTCACGACCAGTTCACCCCCCGCCAGGAACATCAGTATCCTACGGCGCTCTCTGGGGTCGGTAATTATGGGTCGACTCAGCGGAATCTGCGGTGCGCCCGACGAATCGACGCTCTCGAACAGTGCTGCCATGCGCATGTCGAATCCTTTCATGATCGTGGGGTGAATTCGTGCCATTCTCCGTCCGGAGGGCGCCGCGGAAGCACGTTTCCACTGGCGTCGACTTCTTTACTCGACACAACGAGTTCACCCTTCGAAAATATCCATAGGCTGTCACTCGGAGCCCTCACCCTGACCTGCAGTTCTTCGGCAAGTTCCTGCGCGAACGGGAAAATCGAGAAGGCCGACGGCGCGTCCTTGCCCGTTTGGCAAGATGCCAATCGTATCGGCTTGCCATTCCACTTCGGATCCGCTTTTATCAGTTCGGCACATAGCTCCGGTGGCAGGATCATAGAACCGATATGTACGGAAGTTCTACTACCATGTACGAAGGCAGTGTAATAACCTGGCATCGGCGGCACCAGCATACTGCCAAGAATCAAATCCAAATCTGTTGCGAAGACACGGCCAGCGGGTCGTGCACGACTCCAATCTTGGTAGATTTTCTGGAGGAATGGCGAAAGAGCGGAGAGCGGTTCCTGGCGATCGCTGACAGGCTTGTCAGCAGCGGATCCCGGTACGTCGAGCGAGCTCGGACCGTTGGGGTGGATTCCGGACCGCGGTGCGGTTGGAGCGTCAGTGATTTCGGAGGCCCTGCTGTCGGGAGTGCGTTTCGGCAGTTCAGCGCGCGACGCATCGACCTCGATGTAGTCGCGACTCACACCCCTGATTGCCTCCGCTCCTATGGGCCGACCTCTGTAGCTGCCGGCGAGGTAGCTGGCCCCTCTCGGCAACCCGACGTGCAACTTACCGGCAATGTTCAAGAGAAGTTCTCGTGCCAGCCTCGTCACCGGCTACCCCCTTTACGCCTGTAGGAGTCGACGCAGGCCCTCACGGCGTGAATGCAGGCGCAGCCACATGACTCGCGTCAAGAATCGGCGTCGGTGTACGGCATAGCAACTAGCGCGCCTCGGGGCATCCCCCTCTTTTGTCGATCGGCCAGTCTTGGTTCGGATGCGATCGTGCCAAGTCCTCGACCTGAGCGGTAGGGGGGAAATACCTACCGTGAGTCACCCGAGTTCGCGCTCAGTACGCAGGGAGGGTACGAAAAGTGGAGTCCGACGTGGACTGTTGCACATCGGGTCCAAGCCCCACTAGGTAATAGCTTAAGCGGTTCATGAACTCACCCACGCCGGTCCTACTGGTGGCATCGACACCGAACCGCGAACCCGACGCCAACGAACCGATTACAACATAACGAAAGACAACGGTCGTGCCAGCGCCGGATCGTGCGGATTCACTCCTCGCCCCCTAATCATACAGTTCGGACAGTTCGCGCACTATCTCTACGAACGCGGCGATCATTGGATTGCGTTCGTCCGCCATCCATCCGATGGCGATGTGCAGCGGCGTGATATCTGTGATCGGGCGCCATACCAGATCCGGTCGGGCGTAGTAGCTCGCCATCGACTGCGGACTGATGCATGTCGCCACGCCGGCGGCGACCTGCTCGAGCATCTCCTCGACGTTGTCGTTCTGCGGTCCCCAAACCGGCTCCGACCCGTCCGGACGGGGGTTCACTGCCCACCAGTCCACCCAGTTCCTTGGTGCCTTGCTGGTCCACATCAGAGGCTCGTTACTCAGGTCGGCTATTCCCACGGCCTGCAGTTCGGCCAGCGCGTGGGTGCTCGCCATTCCCACCACGCGGGGTTCGACAGCCACGACTTCGGTATTCACGCCGGCGGTGTCGGCGGGCAACCAGATGAACGCGACGTCGACCAAGCCGTCGCGCAGGGCCGCAACCTCCCCGCCCCAAGCGAAACATTTCGGTTCTATGGTCACCTCGGGATGGCGCACTCCCATTGCCGCGTACGCCTTGGTACCCAACACGCCCGCACCCGATGCTTCGAATCCAATTCGCAGAATACGAGATCGAACCGCGGCGATCCCAAGAGCGGTGCGTTCAGCGTTCTGCCAGTCCGCAAGAAGTTGACGTGCAGCAGGCAACATGGCGGCGCCGGCGGGACTGAGCCGGACTTCTCGACTATTGCGTTCGAACAGCGGGGTTCGCAGGTCGGCCTCGAGTCGGCGGATCTGTCGGCTCAGGGCGGGTTGGGAAATGAAGAGAGTTTCGGCGGCGATGGTAAAGCTGAGGTGCTCGGCCACTGCGACGAAATAGCGCAGGACGCGAGTGTCGACGTCCACGGATGAAAACCTTTCGGGCGAACTATGTCGGGGAGAGTACAGGCAGTTTTCGTCCTCGTCCTATAACCGAATGTAATCGTGGCAAGTATTGGACTACTTCCGCTGACCAACCGTACGTTCGGGGTATGAGCAGCCCCACACACCAGTCAGGTACGTCCCGCGCAGAGATACTGCGCGGCTTCGGAGCGATCGCGGCGGTCGGTGTTGCCGGGCCCCTGCTCGCCTGTTCGACGACGAATGTCGAACCGAACTCGGTTCATCCGCACGTCCGCCTGATTCAGGACTACTACACCGCCTATGCCGCTGGCGACCCAGCCAAGCTACGCGAGTACTTCGCCGAGGACATCCGCTGGATGATCCCGGGCCGTCACCCGTTATCCGGTGTCAAGGTCGGCGCAGACGAAGTCTTGGCCTTCTTTGCTGAGCTCGGCAAGGCGGGGTTCCGGGCAGAACCTATCTCCCTTGCTGCGGACAGGGGCTGGGTACTGGACCTGCACAGAGGCTGGAGCACGAAACCGGAAGGACTGGATATCCTGTGGGCGTTAGCCTTTCGCATTCACGAGGGAAAGATCGCGGAAGCAGTCAACTTCGCCGCAGATCAGCACGCGGCAGATGAGTTCTTCTCGCAGGTATACAACCAGATCCCCTTCCAACCCGCCTGAATCGACTGGTGCCTTCAGTGACGCCGGACAGCCGATTCACGTGTGATGACCAGGTCCTGCGATCGTTGCGGTCCTCGAGCGTCCGGACGACTCCAGCGCCGCGACCTGCGAGCTATGGATACCTGTTGAACGAGCGTGATGCGCCATGGAAACCCGAAGCATCAGAGGATTCGGCCGACACGCTATTGCTGATACCGATCCGTCTGACCGATGTTGTGGTTCGCCGATAAAGCGATGTCGAGATTCACTGTTATAGCCACCGCTAAATATTTAGTTATGGGCTGCATCCCAAGAGAAAGACATGGATCTTCCAGAAGCTGAGTGTGAAACGGTAATCCAGTCCCTCAATGCTGCCGCCGGTGCAAGCTTTTTGGAGCCTCCCACGGGGTGCCCTGCATATCGCTCTCCATGGGGATATAAGGATCCCGGTTCACGTAATTTGACCGGAATGGGCTACAATTGTTTGGTCGCATAGTGTATGGTTCTGTTCAAAAACCATCCGTCCAGGATGGAACGTTCGCTTCCGCGGTTGCGGAGCGAATCGGCGAACCGTCCGTGGTGGGCGAGGATGACTTTCGTCGGATGGTCGAAATCGAAGCGTTGGCCCGCGCAAGCGAGTTCATGGCTGAGGAGACCGCCGTCGTGGTGGACGTCGTCACCGGCCTCGCTATTCCGGGCGAGTACTCCATGATTGTCGTGGGAGGAGCCGGTTCCACCCATTTGGCCGTGCCCGCGAATGCGGTCAGCCGCTACATCGTGGTCGACCCACTCGCGCTGAGCTCGTGGAAGCTCCTGACCAGGTGCGTCTCTACCGTTCACCTGCGCTCGCCACACGAGATCAGCAGATCGGAGCGGCCCGTGTCGCCGCTGCTGTGGGTGTTGGTGAGAGAGGGGGCCACGGTTCTCTATACGACGCCGTCGACGTTCATCGCGCTGATGAACCGCGGCGGGCTCGCGGAAGTCGCGCCGCCGCTGCGTCAGATCATGTACGCCGGCGAGCCGTTCCCGACCGCACAGCTGCGGCGACTGCGCGAAACGCTCGGTGCGGCAACGCGGATCGCCGACATCTACGGGCCCACCGAGACCAACACCATCACGTGCCAGTGGATCGGCGAACTGCCGGATGACGACACTCCGGTTCCACTCGGACGCTTCGAGGACGGTCTGCAACGCATTCGCGCCCCGCAACGGAGCCGGCTCAGCAGCCGTGCGCACACTGTGCAGCACAATGAATTACATTCGCCCAAGACTTGCTCCGGGTCAGTCGTCTGCAGCCCTGGCCGCATGACAGCGCTGCTGTTCCCACAGCCGCCGTGCCTTCTTCCCGACCGGATCGGCGATCTCCGATGAAGACGAATATCGAATCCGGCGATCGTCGACCGCGGTCCGCGGCGGCGTCGATGTTCTGGGATCCCGCCCGGTGGCAACCACGGGCGGTGGTACGACGGTGTAATAATTGGATCGACGCCACACCCCGACGACGCAGAACCGTGTGGTTTCTGATCGTCGCCGTTGTCCTGCTGATGATCCCGGGCATCGTCGGGGCAGTCGCCACCGCGCAGAACGGCACGGGTGCGGCGGGAACAGCCACACTCGACGGGCTAAGTTGGATGGATATCCGGGATACCTCGGGAGTCTCCTTGGCCGACTACATGGTCGCGACCAACCACGGCAATGTGCTGGACCCGTACAAAACGGTGGTGGCATTGGTGATCGGTATCGAGTTCGCGGGATACATGGCGATCGCGGTGCTTGCACTCTGGGTTATCAGCTATGCGCTGACCTTTCTATGGCTCGACGCATTCGGCCCAGCATTGACCGGGATCGTCAACCGGCTGGTCGATCAGGTGGCCACGCCCATGGTGTTGGCGGCAGCGGCAGCGGTCGGCGCGTTCTTTGTCGCCTGGTTCGTGGTGCGTGGACATCACGCCAAAGCGGCGATACAGGTGGCAACCATGGTAGGCGTGGCGGTACTCGGACCGACATATCTGGCGGATCCGCTGGCCGATGTGCTTTCCTCGCATGGCCTTTTGGCCCAAGGCCGCGACGTCGGCGTCTCGATCGCCGCGGGACTCAACGGCGACTCCGACCCGAATCCCCGCACCGTGGTGTCGGATATCCAGGGAACCCTCGCCGAAAAACTAGTGCGGGGCCCCGTGCAGGTATTGAATTTCGGTAAGGTGGTGGATGGCTCGCCACGATGCCGCGCGGCCTGGTCTGCGGCAGTCCAAACGGGTGAGAATGCGCGGGTCGTGGAGGCAATGAAAGCCTGCGGGGATTTCGCCGCTTACGCCAAAGCCAATGATCCCGGTTTCGGCCAGGTCGCCACGGGCCTGTTGCTGTTGATTTTCGGGACCATCTTCTTGCTCTTCGGGACCTATCTGGGTTGCATGATCGTATGGAGCGCGTTGAACTCCATCTATCACGCCTTTAGGGCGATTCTCGGATTCGCCGCGGGCGGGTTCATCTATGGGCCCACGCAGACGGCCCTGGTCCGCGATATTGTCGATATTTTGGTATCTGCCGGGCGGATGGCTGCCTACATTGTGTTTCTCGGTATGTACTGCCTATTCCTGGGCGACCTCTTCGAGCAGGCTGAAAATCAGGTCATGACAGTATTCGTCCTCGTCGGGATAGTGATGCTCGGCGCTATCATCCAGCTTCGACGCCTGGCCGGCAGCCTGGACAGCGGCAGCACTTGGGCAGCCAACCGAATCGCCTCGGCGTTGCAGGGTCCGTCTGGATCCGGATCCGGGTCCGGAGATGGGGGAGGGGGTCCGGGAATCGGCTCGGGAGGGGCCAAAAACTCCCTGCCCGCTGCACTACTCGCCAACCTCGCCACAGTGAGCACCCTGAATTCGAGCCCGATCGTGGCCCAGGTGCTGAGACGCAAATCGCCGTTCGACCCCGACTCGCGGCTGAGGTACCGATCAGAACTGGCGATGCTCAGGGAGCGGGAGCAGATCAGGGTGGGTGCGGCCGACGCGGCGAGACAACGAGGGGGCCTCGGCACTGTCCGAGGTGCCGCCGCCGCGGTTCAAGGCGTGCTCGATATGGGCGGCAGCCTCGGCAGCGCCAGTGGCGCACTCCGGGCTGCCAAGTTCACTGACAGAGATCAGATCTACACAGCCATCAGGCTCCATTCGAGAGTTCTGCGCGACGCCGAAGACGAAACCCTCCTGTCCAAGCCCGTCGGCAGACTTGTCACGGCGTTGAGACTGGCTGAAACCGAGAGATTCTCGCCGGCCAGTCGCGCAACACTCCACGAGTTTGCGCTGAAATTTCGAGAAGCCAACGGAGAACAAGTTATTCACGGCCTCACGGCTGGGGAGCGGGCCCGCGTTCACACTTATCTCAACGATCCCACGATGAAAAAGATACAAGATATAAGAAAATTGGCGACCGAAGGTACGGGCGATCAACTCGCAAGCGGCGGCCGCATGATGGCATACATCGGGACCGAGCATGCCAGAAGATCCGTCGAGGCCGTTGAACACCTGATGCAGGCGCCGACCGATTCCGCCCGGTTGAAGGCGGCCCAAGCCGCGATCAGCGCCGCCCAATACACTGACCTTTGGGCAGCCGACGTCAACAGGACCCCCTGGAATGCGCCACCTCCACCATGACCCGGAACCGACCCGGCAGGACATCCAGAGCCTGGAGACGTTGCGATTGGGTTGGAGGAGATGCGGCAAGAAGTCCAGAGCGCTCGCGCGTATGCCCAGACTGCGCAGAACGAGGCCAACCAAGCCAACCAGCAGGGCCCAGCAGGACGTCGGCAGGCAACGCAGGCGCAGAATCAGGCTCAGCAGGATCAAAGTGAAGCCGATCGGGCACAGAATCAGGCCCAGCAAGCCCGGGGTGAAGCCAACAGGCCAACCATGATGGCCGACCCGCTCCTGGCACAGTCAGCGATAGACCGGCTGCAATCTGCCGCCTACGAACTCGTCGTCGAGGGCGAGTCCTACCGACAACGAGAGAAACCACGACTCGGCAACCCCGGCAATCGGACGGAATCGGATTGATCGGCAGAACCGCCCGGTCATTGCGACCGTCAACTCGGCGAGGAGGCGTGGATCTCTGTGAGCACCGTTCAGAACGTCACCGGCACTCGCCGCCCCCGCGGCACCCGCCCGGACGGTGATGGATCGGTCTTGCGCGCAGCGATAGTAGGCCGCCACCGATACCGCGCGTCCCGCGTCATCTCGCACAACCTGCCGGTCGCCAACCTGACCAGCACACGGACCCCGCCGTCGGGGTCGAGGAAGTCCATCGTGGTTGCCACGCCGCTGCATCCGTTCCCAGCTCGGGGAACTTGCGATGCATAACGGCAGCCGTTGTACGACCGGGTCGACGAGGTCATGGCGCAGACGCGCTCGACCATGCGGCCAGGCATGTCACCCTTCGCCGAGCAAACAGCGTTCGGCAATTCGATGTGCGGCCGATTACTGATCGACGCATGCGGCCATCCGTGCCCGAAATGCGGGCGGTGCGAACGTTTCCGCATGGGCGCGGATGATGTGCGGGTCGTAGTCGGCAGCGTCGAAGTAGGCCATTGCCGCTGCCAGGCGGGTGACGACGTCCGGATCGGCGCCAGGAGCGATGTGTTCGCCGGTCGCGCCCGGTCGTACCGTGTCGAGCGCGCCGCCGGCGCCGATGGCGATCACCGGGGTACCGCAAGCCATGGCTTCGACCGGGACGATGCCGAAGTCTTCCACGCCGGGCATGAGTAGGGCTCGGCAGCGTTGGTACATCTCGCGCAGCATGTCGGTAGAGGTGGCGCCCAGAAAAGTTGTCTCGGGTCCGGCGAGCGCTTCGAGCTGAGGCCGGAAGCGCCCGCCGCCCAGCACGACCAGCCGAACGCCGGCGAGTTGCGCGGCTCGTATGGCGAGATCGGCGCGTTTGTAGGGAACGAGGCGACCGGCGCAGAGAAAGAAGTCCTCCCGGGCACGTGTGGGATCGGGGGTGAAACAGCCGACATCCACGGGAGGATTGATCACGGTGGCGGTCAGGCCCCACCAGTCGCGGATCCGGTCGGCGACGGCGGTCGAGTTGGCGATCACCCGAGTCAGGCGGGGCGCGGCTCGCAGTTCGGTGTGACGGGCCAGTGCGCCCAGGGCGCCGAGGGCGAACTGGCCGGCCCGTCCGCCGGCTTCGCGGATGCGAAACTCTCGATCCCAGGCCCATCGCGCGGGGCTGTGGACATAGGCGATTACGGGCGCGTCGGTGGCCAATGCGGCCTGAGTGGCGAACGAGTGGTGGCTGACGACCACGGCGTCATAGCCCCGCAACGGCATACGACGCAGGGAACGGGGGACGAACGGCAGCAGAGGGGCGTGCCGACCGCGGGTCACTGTGTGGGCGCGCGAGAGCCAAGTGTCGTGGACATGCCGGACGGGCGGGACGATTCCGTCCGGCGTGACGATCGGGGCATAGATGTCCGCGCCTGGCCAGGTACGGGCGAACTCGCCCACGACGGCTTCGGATCCGCCGAATTCGGTGAACCGTTCGTGGACGATGGCGATGCGAGGTGCGGTCATCGAGATGTACTCGTTTCGATCTGCCGCGGTGCGGCGGTGCGGCGAATTGCGGGAGCGACCGATCGTCCGCGCAGCAGTCCGTCGACGGTGCCGCGTTCCAGGGCGGTCCGGTACACCTGGGCCGCGGCCGCGCAAGCCGACAGGGTGGCGGCGATCGCGTCGTGGTCGTGTGCCGCCGAGGTGACGAAGGATTGCCCGAGTACTCCGCGTTGGAGCAGTTCTTGCAGAAACAATGTGCGGAATGCCTGGCATGGGTTTCCGTGGGAATCGAGGGTTTCGAAGATCAGGCAGGAGGAGCGACCGCGGACCCGGAGGTGGTCACCGATGCCGAGTTCGGTTGCCAGCGCGGTGAACCCGGTCGCTAGCGCGGCGCCGGCCGCTTCCATTCGGGCGATCGGATCGCCGGTCCGGTAGGCCGCGGCGACCGCGCGGAACGCCGCCAACCCGCTGGTTTCCGGCCCGTGCGTGGTAGACAGCAGAAACACGCGGTCGGCGGCGGTGCGCAGGCCGCCCCGTTCCAGGTACTCGCGTCGTCCGGCGAGCGCCGATATGGGGAATCCGTTGCCCATGGCCTTGCCCCAGCAGGACAGGTCGGGAGTCACGCCGTAGACGGACTGTGCGCCGCCGGCGGCCCAGCGAAATCCGGTGATCATCTCGTCGAACACCAGCAGGGTGCCGTGCCGATCGCACAGGGCGCGCACGGCTTGGAGGAAGCCGGGCTCGGGTTCCGCGGTCGCGGTGGCCGCCTCCATGACCACCGCGGCCACGGTGTCGCCCGCCAGGACCGCGGTGAGGGCGTCGACGTCGTTGTAGGGGAACCGGACGGTTTCGGCGCCGACATGAGCGGGAATGCCTGCCGACATCGGTGTCGTCGCGATGAACCAGTCGTCGACCGAGAAAAACGGCTGCTCGCAGACGGCGATCCGCTGGCGACCGGACACGGCCCGGGCCAGCCGGACGGCGGCGGTGGTGGCATCAGAGCCGTTCTTGGCGAACTTGACCATGTCCGCACCGGGAACCAGGTCCAGGAAGTCCTCGGCCGCAAGCAGTTCCAGCTCGGTCGGCCTGCTGAAGTTCACTCCGTCGGCGATCGCGGTGGTCACGGCGTCGAGAACCGGTGCACAGGCATGGCCGAGGGTGACCGAACGCAGGCCCATCCCGTATTCGACGTACTGGTTGCCGTCGGCATCCCAGACTCGGCATCCGTTGCCGCGCACCAATATCGGCGCCATCTGCTCGGGGTACTGATCGGCTCCGCGGGCGTAGGTGTGAGCGCCGCCTGGCACCAGCTCGTGCAGCCGACGTTGCAGCGCATTGCTGCGGGCAAACCCGTGGTGCGGTGGGAGGTCGGGATGCAGTGCCATCTGGTGCTCCGTATGCGATGAGGGCAGGATGCCGGCGGGAAGCCGGTACAGCAGAGCGGTGCCGGCGGAGTGTCGGACGAGGGATACGCTGCGGCGTCGAAGAGGTCGCGGGACCGGCCGGAAGCTTTGTGATCGTGCGTCGGGGCGCACTCGGTCGCCGAAACTCACAGGACCGGCTCCCCACGGACCGGCGCGTCATCCAGGGGCAGCCGTGCCGGCCGGATGACTGTACGCCCAGAGGTCGTGATCGCCACGGGGTCCGAAGACATCGAGGTGCCCGCGCATCCGCCCCTCCTCGGTGAACCCGGCCGCGGCGACCGCAGCCGCGGCGACGACGTCGGATACGGGGATCGCGATGGCAATGCGAAGAATTCCGAGGCGTTCGGTCGCATGGCGCACCAGCAGGCGGAGCACGCTTGCGCGGGTTTCCGGGCGAGCCGACGCGTCAGTCCAGACGCTGAGCCGGATGTTGCGATCGAACATGTCCAGCCCGTGCAGCCGGGCTTCCCCAACGACGCGGCCGTCGTCGAGGATCGTCAGCGTCAGCCCTGGTCCAGAACGCAGGCCTGCCCTGGCCTCGGCGAGTTCGGCCAGCCAGTGGCGTAGGGAATGTCGGCGCAGCCACGCGGCGGGTGACATGGTCGGATCACATGCCAGCGTCGCACGGTTGCGGAGACGGGCCGCGCGGCGCTGCCGGAAGTCGGAGACACGGCGTGACCGCACCAGCACCCCGCCGCGGTCATCGGAGTCGGCGAGGGCGACGGCGGCGCTGCCCTGCAACCACCTGAACACCCGGCGCAATCGGGATAGCTGGTATCGCAGACGCACGGCTGCGATACACACGCGGGGCGGCCCGTTCGGGACGGCGGGCGCGGCGGGCAGTTGCACCGTCACCGGGTGGAGGCGTTGCCGGGCCAGGTAGACGGCGGTGAACCCGCGGTCGGGCCGATCGGCGCGGGTCACCGCCCACAGTTCGTGGTCGCGACGTACGCCACCGGCATCGAAATAGGTGCTCATCCGGGCCTCGTACCGCAGGCCCGCCGTGGTCGCGGTCTTGGCCGCGGCGATGTTGCCGGGTGCTATCGGTGCGGTGATTCGCGTGAGGCCGAGACTGTCGAACCCGAAGTCCGTCATCATGGTCAGGGCAAGGGCGCCGATACCGCCGCGCGCGACGGCGGAGCCGATCCAGATGCCGAGTTCGGCGCTGCCTGCCGCCGCGTCGATCGAGGCCAGTTCGATCTGTCCGGCGAACCGACCGGCCACCTCGATGACCATACTCATCCGCCGCCCGGCGCGTGCCTCGGCCCGAGTGTCGAGGCATTCCCGCACCCAGTGGCGGGCGGTGTGGCGGTCGGGCCAGTCCTGCTCCGAGCTGACCCAGTAGGGCTCCATGATCGCGCGGTCGCGGAGCCGGATCCGCCGCCACTCGGCGAAGTCGTCGAAGCGCGGCGGGCGCAATCGCACCGCCGTCCCGAGGGGACCGGTGAGGGTCGGCTGCGCTTCGATGCGGCGGTGCTGTCGCCGGGTCATCCGCCGGGACGCTTCCTGCCGAGCGCTACCGTGCCCAGCTTCCCGTCGTCGGAGACGGTGAGCCGCCAGTAGCCGCCGTCGGGCGCCTTGAGCACTGTGCCGTTGTCGGCGTGCTCGCAGACCCAGGTTCCATCGGCGGTCACCGCGGCGCGGACGGCGCCGTCGCTGCTCTGCGCCTGGAACACGTCCGCGCCCTGCGGCCCCGCTTGGGACACCACGGTGCCGGTGAGCCGCGGAGTGCGCATGCCCTTGCGGCCGATGACGTTCCAGCCGGCCGGAAACGTCTCGACGGGAATGTCGTCGGTGATTCCCGAGATCAATCCGACCGCAGTGCCTTCCGGACAGCCGGCCGGATCCACCCGCACCGGGATGCCCGGCGGCCGCGACTCCGCGTCGAAGATCACGTTCGCCAGATACGGCTGACGGCAATGGTTCAGTTCGAGCCCGACCGAACGGGCCGCGACCTTCGCGTTGACCATGCCGAACTGCGCGGGACCGCCGCGCCCGTTTTCGCCGACCGACACGGCGACGTCGGCTCCTTCGAACCACACGTTGGTCAGCCACCAGTCGTTGGCGGCGCCGTCGACCCGCAGGTGCCGGTCGGTGGTGAGCGGGTTCTGGTCGGAGACGAATTCGACGTTGGTGAGTGCGAGCCCGGCGTTGTGGTCGTTTCCGGTGCCGAGGACTCCGGTGTGATTACTGGTGAACTTCGAGGAGGTGACGTAGTTCTGGATACAGGATGTGGTCAGTCCGATCCCGAAATTGTTGATGTCGCAGTTGATGAAGGCGGTGCCGCCGGTGTTGTCGCGCAACACGACGCCGCGCTGGGTCAGGTACCGCGGATGGTTGTCGCTGAGGTGGTTGCCGCGCAGTACCACCGCGTCGAAGGAGCAACGGAAGCAATCCGACAGGTCGACCGCCGTCGAGCCGGGACCTGTGGTGTAGATCCCCAGCCGGGCGAAACGGACCCGGCTGCGCTTGCGTAGCCGCACCAGAGTGCCGTCGCCCGGGTAGACGATCGTGGTGATGTCGGCGCCGTCACCGAGAATCGTGGCGTAGTCCGGCAGATCGGGCATCGACTCGACCCGGTAGTGCCCGGCGGGCAGGTAGAGCACCAGCGGCCGGTCCGGGTCCTTGGCCACGGCTGCGGCCAAAGCCTTGGTGTCGTCGGCGATACCGTCTCCGACGGCTCCGAAGTCCCGGACGTTACGTGCCGCTGGCGCATCGGTAGTGGCGGACCGGAACTCCGGGTCGTCCGGCTCGGCTGTGGTGCAGGCGGCGGTGATCGGAAGTACAGCTGCCACACCCAAAGTCGCGGCGAGCAAGCGGCGCCGCCGGAGAATGTCGTCGCTCATACCCTCAACCATCCCACCAGTCGGTCCGCCGCCGATCCGGGCACGTGGTAGCCGACCATGCCGGTCGGCCCGGACGCGCCGAACCCGGTCAGAGCGGTACGCAGCTGCGGTTCGGTGAGTTTGCCGAGATCGGCGATGGCGAGGATGGCATCGGACAACGGCGCCACGGCGACCGCGTCGGGGGCGCAACTGACCGGTGCGGTCTCGATGACCACCCGGTGATAGCGCTTGCGCAGATCGGCGATGAGATGGGCGAAGTGTTCCGAGGCGATCAGGTCGGAGGTGTCCGGCTCGATTTGCCCGATCGGCAGCACCGCGACCCCGGTCCCGCCCCAGTCCTCGATGATCGCCCGGTCCAGCGGTACGCCGCCGCGCAACAGCGTCGTGAGGCCTGAACCGGGCATCGTGCCGGAGCTTCCCCCGCCGGAGGTGTCAGCGTCGACGAGGATCACCGGATGGCCGGCATCGGCGAAGGCCAGCGCCAAGGTGTGCGCCACCTTCGATTGTGATCGGTCGGTGACGCTGGTGCATTCGATGGTCTGGGCACCCCGCAGGTGATTACGCAGTCGCCGGGCCGCCCCGGAGGGGGATTCTCCGTGGTCGAAGGCGGCGACCACCGGGACCGGCGCGATATCGGCGAGGGTGCTACTGGTGCGAACACGCCGGTCGGTGCGTTCACGCAGAAATGCGGCTGCGAAACCTAACAGCAGTCCACCGAACAGGCCCATGGCGACGAATCGGCTCGTGCCGGGGCCTGCCGGAGCGGCCGGTAGTCGGGCACGGTCGACGACCGAGACGCGGGCGGCGGGAGCAGCGCCTGTTTCGATCGACTCGAGACTGTCGACCAGAGCCCGGAACTGGGCGACCGTGACGTCGGTGAAATCACGCGCCTGCTGCGCGGTGGGCGCGGAGACCGCGATCTCCAGGATCGTGGAGGCGGGCGGCGACGAGGCGGTGATCCGGCTGCGGAACTCATCCGGCGATTCCGTCAGCCCTTGGTCGTGGACGACCCGCTCCGCGACCGCGGCGCTGGTGGCCAGTTCGAGATAGGACCGCACGCGCTGCTGGGCCGCCAGGCCACCCTGGTAGGAGTCGTTGACCGAGGTGCCGGTGGCCATCGAGACGTACATGGTGCTGCTGGCCACGTACGTCATGACGCGGGACGAGCCGTACCAGACGCCGGCCACCGTGCCGGCCAGCGCGATGGCGGCGATCAGCACCCACCGCCGCCGGACGATGTGCCAGATATCGATCAAACCCATGAACTGCGACCTCATATCTTCGTAACTGCTGAAGCGTGCGCCGGTGACGGGAACGGCGTCGGGCGGCGGCGGAATTCCGTGACGATCAGATGGACGAACCAGGCGAGAACGGCCGACTGGGCGAACTTGCCGAGATTCTCGAAGCTGCCCAGAATGCCCCGTTCGAACAGGGTGGAGGCGCCGGTGATCGCGAGCCCCAGCACCAGGACCGGGAAGAACCGCGAATACAGTGCGCGCTCCCACGCGAGCAGCAGCCCGAAGGTGAACACGACGGCGACGAACACGCCGGCCTCGCCGCCGAGCAGATAGCCTTCGTTGACGTTGCCCTCGGCGAGGGACACCGACACGGTGCTCATGTCCACCGACGCGCCACGCACGTCGTTGGCCCAGGCTGTACCGGATTGGAGCTTCTCGATACCGAGTACCTGAGCCGGGATCAGGCTCAGGCTCGCGTGGTGGAGAACCTCGCCCGGCGACAGCCAGCCCCCGGGACCGACGAAGTAGGCGTCGGTGGCGGCTTCGAGCAGGTCGAAGCGCCGCAGGATACTCAGGAACGGCCGGACGTTCTCCGGGTAGCGGGAGTCGACGACGGTGGCGTCGAGCGCGGCCGTGCCGGAGTTCTTGAACGACTGCAGCCAGCCGAACCCTACGACGCCGAGCACGCCGATCAGCGCCACGCCGATCGTGGTGCGCCGGTTCCAGCCGAGCATCGAAAACCGCACGGCCAGCCCGAGTGCGGCGGCGAGAATCGGTGTCTTGGACTGCACGGCCGACGACCAGTACAGTTCGCCCGCGAACAGCGCGCCGAGCACCAGCGCCGTGGTCTGCGGCCGCGCCGGCCGGAGGAAGACGATCATCCCGAGCGCCGCGATCCCGGCGAACGTGGCGACGAAACTGAGCAGGGGGTTGCCGCTGCTGACCTCACCGGCCGCGTCCAGCGATCCGGTGGCCACGGATGCCGCCCGCCCCAACAGCCCGAGTGCGTAGAGCACGATCAGCGTCGGCATCATGTCGGGGTCTGCGACCGCGGCCGGGACAGGGCTCGGGGGGTGCCGCCGCCGCCAGAGCGCGTAACCGATCACCAGGAGCGCGTAACACCACAAGCCGAACACCACGTGGTCGAGTACCAGACCGATCCCGCGGTCGTACCCCAGTCCAGCCAGCCGGGGGTCGGAGATGTTGTCGCCGTAGTGCGGGTCGGGTCGCACTACGAGCAGCACCAGCGGCCGCGCCACGTAGGACAACGACCAGAACAGGGACTGCGCGATGAAGAACACGCGGGCGATACCGGGAACCCACAGCGCGGCCGCCGCGATCGTGACCAGTGCAGCCGCGACGGCGGCTATTTCGGTGTAGGCGTTCAGTTCCCGACCTCCGCGGCGAGGCCGACGATCTGTCGGGCGCGATCCACATAACGATGCCCCGCGGCGGTGATCCGCCGGTGCCCGGCCGCCGCGACCTCGGCCGCCCGCACCGGGTGGGCGGCCACCCAATCGAGAATCGAGACCAGTTCGTCTGCGCCGTCGAACAGGAAACACTCGACGGTGTCGCGCAACAGCTCGGCGTGTTCGCCGGTGCGTTCACCAACGAACAATCCACCGGCCGCGGGCACCTCGAAGGTACGGCAGGTGTGGGTGTCGCGGTTGCCGGAGTTGAGCAGCACCAGATTGGCTGTCACCTCGGCGATCGTCGCGGAGTACCCCGAGCCGTACACCGCGCCGCCGACAACGGCGCGCGTGGCGCGCAACTCCGCGACTCGGCGCCAGCCGGGGCCGCGGACCAGCAGGCGCGGTCCGTAGCGGCGTGCCAACGACACCAGTTCGGCGCGTCGGTCGGGTCGGCACACTCCGATGAAACCGACCAGATAATCACCTGTGCCTCGGCGCGCCGCCGGATGATGCCAGGCCGGGTCGTAAGCGCTGAGCACGAAGCCCGCGGCACGGGCGCCACGCGCCAGCAACTCCGGCACGTTGTGCTGTTTGGTGGTGACGATGAGGTCCCAGCCGGGTTCGGCGGCCAGGTAGGCATCGGTCAGGTTCTCGGGATTAAACACGTCGTCCGGGCTGTAGTGCACATGCAATTCGGCGGGCACGTCGAGCAGTCGCTGCTGGTCCAGATGGATCCCTTTGAACACGAACAGCATGTCGGGCCGGAATGTGGCAGCGTTTCGTTCGATCTGGGCGTGTACCCGTTCGACCGTGCGCCGGTCGCGTCGACCGGTCGCCTTCGCGTACACCCACGGCGGCGACAGCCTGGCCGGGAGGGTCACCGGTGTGGAGTCGATCACGAGCACGTCGTGGCCGGCCTGACGAAAGCCGTCGGCCAGCGAACGCGCGTTGCTGCCGAGCCAGTCGTCGCCGACGAACAGAATTCTCATGGTCGGATTTCCTTCCGGGGCACGATCGGCAGGGGCACGGTGTCGGCTTCGGCCCGGTCGCGGCGCGTCAGGAAGCGCACCCGCAGCAGATGCCAAGTGGCGACGGTGATTTCGGCCATCAGCAGGCCGTAGACCAGGGTGTGCACCGAGCGGGTCCGTATGGTCAGCACCAGTGCGCCGGCGGCGACGAGAGTCCCCAACAGCGCGCCGATCAGGACGCCGGTGGTGTCCTGGCGCACCGGCAGGATGGCCGTGGTGATGAAGGAGGTGACCGTCGTGGCGGGCAGAATCAGCACCTCGATCCGCAGCAGGCCGGTGGACGCGGCGAATTCGGTACCGAAGACCAGCCGGATCAGCAGTGGCGCGGCCAGCCAGATGCCGACCGAAGCGAGTGCGGCGACGGCGACGGTCACGGCCAGCGCCTGCAGACTGTGCCGCCAGAACCCGCGGTCGTCGCCGCGCCGGGCCATCCGTGGCAGCAGCGCGAAGCCGATGGCGTCGAGCAGTGATTGGACCGCCCGCACCAGGCGGTCGCCTGCCGAGTACAGCCCCAGCGAGACGGCGTCGAGCACGGTCGAGTACAGCGTCGCCGCGCTCTGACCGTAGCCGGTGACCAGGAACCGGGAGACGAACACCGGCACGCTGCGGCGCAGCACGACGCCGTAGTAGCGAGGACGGGCCGGCGACCCGTATCGGCGCCAAGCGTCCCACCAGGTCAACGCCACCGTCGGCACCGAAGACAGCAGTAGGCACAGCAGGGCGATGTGCGAGTTCGGCAGCTGAGGGAGCAAGCCGACCAGCAGTCCGAGATAGCACAGCCGGCCGACGGTCTGATACGCGGTGGAGGTGCCGAATCGCCCCTCACCGATCAGCAGCCAGTCCTCCGACAGCGACCAGAAGCCACCGACGAACAGCCCGAGCAGCACCATCTGCGCGGTTTCCGGCACGCGCACGGCCGAGGCTGCGGCGAGCGCGACACCGAACAGCGTCGCCGTGGTGAGCCGGATGGCCAGATAGTCGCCACGCAGCTGGTTGATCTCCCGCAAGCGGGTGTCCTTGCGCGCGTTGATCTCCGGCACGCGGGCGGACAGGAACTGCGTGACTCCCAGATCCACGACGAGCGAGCCGATGAAGTAGGCCGACATGCCGATGGCGAGCAGTCCGAGGCCGTGGGCACCGAGCACCCGGGCGATCAGCGGCACGGTCACGACCGTGACGATGTACTGACCGTATCTGCCGAAACTCACCATGGCGATGTCGCCGAGCACCTCGAACCGGCTCGGCTTGCTGTGCGCGCCACCACCTCCTGCCCCGCGCGCCCCGTCGGTGCGCCGGTGCACCCCGCTGGGGCGTTGGGGCAGATCGACCCTGGGGAAGATGTCCGTGGTCAGTGTGGCCAGGTAATCGGGTTCGGTCAACGCGGCGCCACCTCGTCGAGGAAGCGGGTGACCACAAGTGCCGTGGTGCGGATGTCGAAGTCGCGCGCGCGGTCGGCGCCCGCGGCGGCGATCCGGGCGCGTGCGGCCGGATCACCGAGCAGTTCGGTGAGAGCCGTAGTGAGGGCGGCTTCGTCACCGGCAGGCACCAATCGGCCGGTACGCCCGTCGTCGATGATCTCGGCGGGGCCGCCGGGCACCGTCGCGATCACCGCGCAGCCTGCGGCCATACCCTCCACGACCACCTGCCCGAACGGCTCGGGCAGTACTGAGCAGTGCACGAGCACGTCGGCCTCGGCGAGGTACCGGTCGGGGTCGTCGACGTGGCCGGTGAAGGTCACGGCCAGACCGAGTTCGTCGGCGAGTCGTTCCAGGTACTGCCGGAACGGCTGCTCATCGAAGAACGTCCCGCCGACGAGGTACACCGCAGCCGGCCGGGTCGGCACCGCCGCCAGGGCTCGCAGGAACACGTCCTGGCCCTTCCAGGGGCTCAGCCGTCCCACGACGACCACGACCGCGTCGCCGGCCGCGCGGCCGCGCGGCGACGGCGGTGCGGCCGGCAGGGCGACGCCGGGATAGGCGACGGCCGCCGGGACACGCCCGGGCAGCGTGTCCCGGGTGCCGTGACTGTTGGCGAGCATTCCCCGGCAGACCAGGGCGGCCAGCAGCCGGATCGTGGTGGCCGGAAGCAAGCCGAAGTAGTCCCGGGACACTCGGTCGTGGACCTGCCAGACGAGCGGCACCCGCGCGCGTCGGGCCGCGACCGCCCCCAGCACGAGCGCTTTGCTGCTCGCCGCGACCACAACCCGAGCGCGCAGCTCGCGGACCGCGCCTCCGACTGTCCATCCCAGCCGCAGCAGCGCGAGAAACCCGGTGATCAGCCGCAACGGACCGGATCCGGTGGTCATCGCCCGGCTGTCGAATCGGCCTGTCACGACACGAGTCTCGATCCCCTCGTATCGCGCACGGGCCATCACCGGGCCGTCCTCGGTGCACACCAGCGCCACTTCGGTGCCCTGCGTCCGCAGCGTGCGCAGTAGCCGCAGGGTGGCCAATTCGGCCCCGGAGGGCGCGGCGGTGTGGCCGAGGAAGACCGCGGGTCCACTCATGCGAGCTCCCGGTACAGCGCCGCATGCCGCCGGGCGGCGACATGCCAGCTGAAAGTCTCCGCGTGGGCGCGGCATTGCGCCGGTGTGGGCCGACAGCCCGCGATCGCCGCGCTGATCCGAGCCGCGAGCGCGGTGGGGTCGCTGGGCGGCACGATCAGCGACGGATCCAGGCCCTGCACGGCGTCGGGCAAACCGCCGCACCGGGTGACCACCGGCGCCCGGCCCGCGGCGAGCGACTCGAGGGCGATCAGGCCGAATCCCTCCAGGGCTACGGTCGGCACCACCGTGAGTGTGGCGGAGGTGTAGCGGGCGGCCAGCTCATGGTCGGGAATCCGGCCGGTGAACTCGACGCTGCCGTCGAACCCACCCTCGGTGGCTCCGCGCCGGAGATTCGCCTCGGCGCTGCCGGTTCCGACGATGACAAGACGAGCCTCCGGGTGGTCGGCGAGCACCCCGGGCCAGGCGCGCAGCAACACATCGATCCCCATCCGGCGCTCCAGCCGCCGCACACAGAGCACGACCGGCGTAGACGCGGGGACCGGGGCGGGGCGGAACCGGGTGAGATCGACCCCGGGCGCGATCACCTCGACGCGATCGGGCGCGATGCGGTAATCGGCGCACAGCACGTTGCGGAAGTGTTCCGAGAGCACCACGAAACGATCCGCGCAAACGTATCGCATACGTTCGATGAGGTATTTGGCGAAGGCTGCGACGGGATGCTCTCCGTGCATTCGACTTTCCGCCGCCCACGGGCCGTGGAAATGCACGACGAGTGGTAGCCGGCGACCGCGCCGGTCCCGGGCGGCCGGGCCGTAGAGGCAGAAGTGGCGATCCACGACCGTGCCGGGGTCCAATACATCGCGAGCGCAGAACGCGGTGCGGACGCGGCGCAGGGTCGCCCCGCCGACCGGCCCCCAGGATCGGGCCCCGGCATGCGTTCGGTCGGGCAGGCCGAATGCGGCGGCCGATATCGAAATCCCAGGGATATCCAGTAAAGCACCGTGCAAGTCCGTGAAATATCGGCCCAGGCCGCCGGGCGCGGCGCCGAACCATTCCGATCCGGTCATGTGCACCTTCACCGCGCCGGACGCACTCGTCATGACCCGGTCCCCTCGTCCCGTCTGCGGCAGCGTGAAGTCGTCCGCCGAACTCGTTCAGGGCCGGAAAGTATAAGGCTGCACACCGGATTCATCCTGGTCGCGCAGATGTGCGGTAACCGATATCCGGCACTGGGAATTCCAAATGCAGATGCCAACTCGCGGTGAAATGTGGCATAGTTTCGGCGATTACGAGGCAATGTCTTCTCGTGATTCTGACAAAGGAGCAGCTTGGAATGCGGAAACTGTCGGTGTGCGTGCCGGCCTACAACGCGGAACGAACTCTGTCCGAAACCCTGGACTCGGTGCTGGCGCAAGATCTCGATTTCGAAGTCGTGATCCTCGACAACGCGAGCACCGACCGCACCGGTGACATCGCGCGAGCGCGGCGCGATCCGCGCGTGCGTGTGCTGCGCAACGATCGGGTACTGCCGATCGGCGCCAATTGGGACCGGGTGATCCGGGAATCCACCGGGGATCTCGTGAAGGTGGTCTGCGCTGACGACATCCTGCGTCCCGGCGCCCTCGCCGCGCAGTCGGCGGAGTTCGACGACGACGCGATCGCGTTGTGCGCGGGCAGGTTCGACGTGATCGACGAGTCCGGCGACATTCTCGAGACGGGGCTGGGGCTGCCGCAGCTGGTCGGCAGGCACGGCAGCCGCCAGCTGGCCCGGGTGATCGTGCGGCGCGGGCCGGCCGAGTTCGGCCCCACGGCGGCCGCCATGTTCCGGCGCACCGACTACGACGCGGTCGGCGGACTGCGCGGCGACCTGGTGTTTCCGATGGATGTGGATGTGTTCGCCCGCGTGGGCAGCCGCGGCGCTTTCGTCGGGCTCGGCGACATCGTGGCCGCGTGGCGGAACTCCTCGTTCAACCTGTGCAGTCGCACCTCGACCCGTAGCAAGCTCACCGAGCAGCTGCGATTCCATCATCGCCTGGGCGCCGATCACCCGGATCTCGTGCGTCCGGCCGACGTGCTGGCCGGTGATCTGCGTCTGGTCCGGGCGTTGGGGACGCGGCTGCGAGTGCGCGCGCGGGCTATGGTCGGCCGCTGAGCACGATCGCGGTTGCTTCTGTCCGGTAGCGTCCACCGTCGAGCTCGTGCCGTCGACATCGGCGGTGCCGCCGCACACCGGCAAGACAGCCACGACTATCAGTGCCGTGGCCGGTTCGACCGAGTATGCCGTCGAGTGCAGCCGGTGTCGGCGCATCCGAGGGGTGGTGTTCATCGGTACGGCTGTCCTTCGCTCGTGAGCTGCTGGCCGCGTGCGGCCCGGGAGGTGTGACTGTTGGGATGGAGTCCCAGGATGGGGGTTCCGTCGTCCACACCTCCTTTTCTGGGTCCGCGGGGATCGTCGAGGAACCAGCGACCGTCGAGTTCCGGAAGTCCGGACGACACTTCACCCAGCAGGTCGGGCAGCGTCAACAGCACCCGGTCGGGTGCTGCCGCGATCAGCTCCTGTGGGCTGATGATCGGGATGTCGGTGCCGGGCATTCGGCGTCCCTGCTTGGCGGGCGCGACATCGGCTACTCCGGCGACAAGCCCCTGGTGCGCACCGGCCAGCGACAGCAGGGCGACCGCCCGGGACGCGGCGCCGTAGGCGTAGACCCGCTCCCCGGCCGCGGCCGCGTCGATCAACCAGTTCCGCAGCGCGCGCACGTGATCGTCCACGAACCGCTGTAGCCGGCGCAGCGATTCCCAGGTGATGAGTTCTCGTTCGCGGGACAGGATCGCGCGCACGGTGTGGTCGGGCGCGACGGGGCCGCGCCGAGCTGCCACCAGCACCGTCCCGCCGTAGAGGTCGAACTCCCACGCGGTGGTCACGCCCATGCCCGCGTCGGTGAGCGCCGAGCTCAGCGCATGCAGGGAGTAGTACGCGAAATGCCCGTGGCGCACCGCGTTCCACTGCCGATGTGCCACGATGGCGGCGAGCGTGTGGTACTGCAGCAGCAACACCCCGTCTGGAGCGACGGCCGCGGCGCGGGCGGCGAAGGCGGCCCGCTGGTCGGGTTCGTGCATGATGCCGAAACAGTCCAGGACCAGGTCCGCCTGTGCCGCATCGGCTTCTGTGCAACCACGCTCGGCCAGCAACGGCAGCCACGAACCACCGTGCGGACTGCCGAATTCGATAACCGTGTTGCCACGCAGCAGGCCGGCCGCGTCGACCCGCGCGATCGCGTCGGCGGCCTGATCACGGAGGGCCTGCGGCTCCACTCCACGGGGTTCGGACCCCACGGTGTCGTCTTCGGCGAGCTGTGCCAGCTCGCATTGCGCACACCGCACCATCCGCAGGGGATGCGTGGTATCCGCCGGAGTCGGCTGTGCCGAGGGCGGGAAATCATCGGCCGCGGGCACCGTCCCGAGATCCAGAACGGTGTGCAGAACGGCGCCGGAGCAGGCGCGGCAGCGGCCGGTCATGACACGATGTCGGTGTGCGTATCGAGCAGACCGACCTGGTCGACGTGGTGGTCCTGGTCCCAGCACCCGTCCGAGACGACCGGGGCCTTTTCACCCGGACCTTCGATGCCGCCGAATTCGACTCCCACCTGGGGATTCCTGGAATTTCGGCCACTTTCGTGCAGGACTCGCAGTCCCGGTCGCGCCGGGGGGTGGTACGCGGCATGCACGGCCGATCCGGGCGCGGGGAGGCCAAGTTGATCCGCTGCGCACACGGCGCGGTGCACGACGTACTGGTCGATATCCGGCCGTCGTCGCCGACGTTCGGCCGGACGCAGGCGTTCCGGCTCGACGACGAGGAATTTTGGCACCTGTATGTGCCGCCGGGATTTCTGCACGGATTCCAAGCACTCACCGACACCGCGGACGTGTGCTACCGCATCGATCGGCCGCACGATCCTGCCGAGGATCTCAGCGTCGCCTTCGACGATCCGGACTTGGTGATCGCCTGGCCGCTGCCGGTGACGGTGGTGTCGGATCGCGACGCGAACGCCGGACGATGGGACCATCTGCGCGCTACCCTGTCGCCGGTGCGGTGACCGCACGCAGACGCGGGTCCAGTGCGCCGGAGACGCGCAGCCGCTCGAGCCACGTGAGTCGCGTGAATCGCTGGAAGAAGGCGTCGTGGGTGAGGCCACGTTCGGTGTACTCACGGTAGAGTTCGGCGGCGCCGTCGGGCACCGACCACTGCGCCTCGAACCCGAGTTCCGTACGAGCGGAGGAGAAGTCGACCCGGTAGGAGCGTGGGTCGGCCCCGGTCTCACCGGTGACCAGCAGCCGCGACCCCGGCACGGTGGCCACTACCGACTCGGCGATCTCGGCAACGGTGAGGTTGTTTCGCTCGGTGCCGATGTTGAACGCACGGCCGGCGACGGCCGATGCCGGTGCGGTGAGGCAGCGTTCGAAGGCTGCCGCGATGTCGCGGGCGTGGACCAGCGGCCGCCAGGGCGTGCCGTCGGAAAGCACCTTGACCACACCGGTGAGGACGGCGTGACCGACGAGATTGTTGAGCACGATGTCAGCGCGGGGACGAGGCGAGAATCCGAACGCGGTGGCGTTGCGCAGGAACACCGGAACGAAGTGGTCGTCCGCCAGCGCCGCGACGTCGTCTTCGACCCGCACCTTCGACTCGGCGTACGGGGTGATCGGCCGCAGCGGCGCCGACTCGGTCACCAGCTCGTCTCCGGCCGCGCCGTACACCGAGCAGGTGGAGGCGTACAAAAACCGTGACACACCGGCTTCTTTCGCGAGCCGAGCCAGACGCACCGAGGCGCGATGGTTGATCTCATGGGTGACTTCCGGCGCGAGCGCGCCCAAAGGATCATTGGACAGCGCGGCGAGATGGACGACCGCGTCGAGGCCGCGAAGGTCCTCGATCTCCACCGATCGCAGATCGAGGCGCAGACCCACCGGATCGCCGGAGAACTCGCCGAGCAGACAGTCGGCGAACCAGCCGGTGTCGAGCCCGACGACCTCGTGCCCGGCGGCCCGCAGTATCGGGACCATGACGGTGCCCAGGTATCCCTGATGCCCGGTGACCAGGACTCGCATCGTTGTCACTGCTTCTCCCATCGAATGACGGCCTTGTCCACCACGAAGGCTTCGGCGTACTCGGTGCGGCACTGCACGCCGCGGATCCGCGCGGCGGCCAGGAACGCGCTTTCGTCGAACCAGTCGCGACCGATCTGGGACGGGTAATAACGGTGCAGCAGTTGTGATTTCCGCTGGAGCAGTTCCGCGTCGACCGGGTGGAAAACGGTCGGCGCCGGTGTGTCGACCTCCGCCTTGAGGATCTCGTAGCCGAGGATCAGGTGGTCGCGGAACTCGGTCGGCACCAGCTCCGCGAGCGTGCGGTGATCTTGGTGCGCGTCGCCTGGTTGCGGGGCGAACACCAGGTCCGGTTCACCCGCCCGGCGAAACTCCGCTACGGCCGTCTTGATCCGATCCCAGTGCGCGGGTGCTCGTCCATCCGGGACGTCGAGCACCGTCAACTCCGGTGTCCGTCCCGCGCAGAAGGCGGTGAGCGCCGCCCGTTCCTCCTCTTCGCGCTCGGTGCCGGCACCGGAGAGGACCAGCGCGCGCACCCGCACACCCGGATGGGCGCGGGTCAGCGACAACAGCGTGGCGCCCATGCCGATCGGGATGTCATCGCAATGCGCGCCGAGCAGGGCGATCTCGGCGGGCCGCGGAGAGAGCAGCGCGATCACGGCTCCCACACCATCCATGGGCGGTGTCCGCTGCGGTAGGCCGCGTCGAGCTCGGCGCGCTCCTTGAATGTATCCGCCGGCTTCCAGAATCCGTCGTGACGGTAGCCGAACAACCGGCCCTGGCCGGCGAGCGCTCCGCAGGCATCCTCCACCAGATCTCCACCGGGTGGCAGCAGGTCGAAGATCTCGCGGCCGAGCACGAAATAGCCGCCGTTCTCCCACAGCGGCATATTCGCCACGGGAACGATGTCCTTGACTTCGCCGGTAGTGCTGAGGTCCACGCAGTGGAACGATGATTGCGGTGGCACCACCATGAGAGATGCCGCCGCCCCCGAAGCGTGGAACTGGGTGATCATCTCGTCCAGGGGAGCGTCGGTGAGGACGTCGGCGTAGTTGGCCAGGAAGTGCTCGTCGTCGCCGAGGTGCTCGCGCACCCGGCGCAGGCGCTCTCCGATGGCCGACGCCACGCCGGTATCGACCAAGGTGATCGTCCAGTCGTCGATATCGCTGCCGAGCAATTCGACCCGGCCGTTGCGGATCACGAAGTCGTTGGACGCCGACTCCCGGTAGGTGAGGAAGAAATTCTTGATGTGCTCGGCGCCGTATCCGAGGCACAAGATGAATTCGGTGTGACCGTAGTGCGCGTAGTACCGCATCACGTGCCAGAGCAAGGGGCGGGAGCCGACGAGTTGCATCGGCTTGGGCACCATGTCATCGCTGCCGCCACGCATGCGCATGCCGTAGCCACCGCAGAACAAAACGACTTTCATCAGCGCCGGTTTCCTTTCGACTCGGCTCCTGCCGGCACGGTGCGGGCCGGGGACGCCGGATCGATCACGTGCAGCTCGGGCAAGGGGTAGGCGAGCCGACCGCCCCACTCGGCGACTTGCCGTAACTGTGCGGTGATTTCGGCCTCGAGATTCCAGGGCAGCACCACGATCACGTCCGGGCGATCAGCGTCGAGCCGGGCGGGCGGGTGGATCGGGATTCGCGTTCCTGGTGTGAATCTGCCGTGTTTGTACGGGTTACGGTCTACGGTGTACTCGAGCAGATCAGGTCGGATCCCGCAATAGTTGAGCAGTGTGTTGCCCTTGCCCGGTGCACCGTATCCGGCGACGCGTTTGCGCTGGTGTCTGCAGTCGAGCAGGAATCGAAGCAACTCGTGTCGCACCGATTCGGCACGCCGCCGCAGCGATGTGTAGCCGGCCACCGAGTGCAGTCCCGCGGCCCGCTCGAGGTCGAGCACCACCCGCACCCGGTCGCTCACCGCCTCCGCGGCGGCAGCGGGGCGCACCCACAGCCGGATCGATCCGCCGTGCGTCGGCAGCCGATCGACATCGACCACGGTCAGTCCGGCGACAGCGAGCGCACGCTGCGCCGACAGCACGGTGTAGTACTGGAAATGCTCATGGTAGATGGTGTCGAACTGACCGAACTCGACCAAGTTCAGCGCATGGTGGACCTCGATGGTCAGCATGCCGTCATCCGCCAGCAGGATGCGCAGCGCACGAGTGAACCCGCGCAGATCCGGGATGTGGGCGTAGACGTTGTTGGCGATCACCAGATCTGCGGGGCCGTGCTCGGCACGGATGCGGCGTGCGGAATCCTCGTGGAGGAAGGTGATTTCCGTGGGCACGCCCGACTCGCGAGCCGCTGCTCCGACGTTGGCCGAGGGCTCGATGCCCAGGCATCGGATGTCGCGGTCGACGACGTGGCGCAATAGGTAGCCGTCGTTACTGGCGACCTCCACCACGAAGGAGTTCCTGCCCAGCCCCAGCCGTGTGGTCGCGGTGTCGACGAACTCGCCCGCGTGCCGGACCCAGCTGTCGGAGTAGGAGGAGAAGTAGGCGTATTCGGTGAAGGTGTCCTCCGGCGTGATCAGCGCCGGGATCTGCAGTAGCAGACAGTCGGCGCACACTCTCAGGTGCAAGGGATAGGTCGGCTCGGGTAGGTCGAGCTGATCGGCGGTAAGGAACGATTCGCACGGCGGTGTGGCGCCGAGGTCCAGAATGCTGGACAGCCTCTCGGAGTCACAGAGTCGACAGCGCACAGATCGGATCCTTTGCTCGAAGCGTCTCGGCCCGCCGGAACGCCTTTCGCGGCACACGGAAGCAGAAGCTGCCCGGCGTATCACGAGATGCGCGCGACGAGAACGTCATTCGCGGTACCGACCGCACCTGTTGCGACCCTCGGCGTACCGACGGCAATATCGGTGGGATTCCACCAATGTTACTAGCTGTGATATAGAGCACATTTGATATCCGAGTTCGTGGTGTTATTCCCAATGCGTATCACGATGGGTCGCTCAATCGACTTGCGTCAGTTAGCATCCCGGTCACGCTACCTCGCGCATTGCTCCTGACCGGCGACAGATGTTTGCCGATCAAGTGCCGAGGAGGCGCTCGGTAATGGCGGTCGGGACGCTGCCGGGGGACAGCCGATCTTCGGATCGGGTAGCAATTCCACCGTTGCCCCAGGAGGGGTGTTCTCTTGATGAAATACAAGGCTGTCCCGGAATGGAATGGGACCGCCGAAATCCCACGATCTTTCGCGGTTCCCCCGGTTACCGTCTCGACCCGAAAGGCCTGGCGATCGGAGTACGTACGCCGTCTCGCCATCACCGATTTCGCCGCCCTATCCATCGCTGTGGGAAGTGCGCAACTGATCCGTTTCAATGGGGGCGGCGCTCCGCCTCTGGCCTGGGAGCAGCCCCACCGGGTCGGTTACACGATGGTATCGGGCGCGCTGGTCATCGGCTGGTTCGCGATCCTCGGTAGCGCGGGCAGCCGTGCGCCGCAGCTGGTCGGAAGCGGTATCGAGGAATTCCGGCGGCTGATGTCGGCGACGATGCACCTGTTCGGCGTCCTGGCACTCATGTCACTGGCGCTCGAAATCAAATTTGCCCGAGGATATCTCGCGATCGCCTTTCCGGCCGGCGTACTCGCGGTGGTCGGTGGACGATTATGGTGGCGCCACCAGCTTGCCAAGGAACGCAGGCGGGGACGCCATCGTTCGGCCGTCCTTGTGGTAGGCACGGCCGAAGCGGCCGCGGCGATGTCCGCGGCGTTCGCTGCAGACCCGGGTGCCGGGTACAACGTCGTGGGCGTTTGTGTGCCGGGTGGGCAATCAGGCGATGCGCCGCTGGCGTTCGCCGGCGGCACGGTCGCTGTCGTCAGTGACGACAGCGCCGTGCTGCGGGCGGTCGTGCACACCCACGCCGACACCGTCGCCATCGGTCCCACCCGGCATCTCGGCCCGACCGAGTTGCGCAGACTCGCTTGGGAACTGGATGCGCTCGGCGTCGAATTCATGCTGGCCCCAGGGGCGATCGACATCGCCATATCCCGGCTCACCAATCGGCAGGTCGCGGGAATGCCGATGATGCACATCGCCGAACCGCAGTACGAGCGGGCTCGGTCGGTCAGCAAAAAGGCCTTCGACATCGTCTTCGCGACGATGTGCCTGCTGCTGCTGCTGCCGGCGTTCCTGGCGATCGCGATCGCGGTGAAGACCACCAGCCGCGGCCCGGTCTTCTACCTGTCCGAACGCATCGGCCGATACGGCTTGCCCTTCCCCATGATCAAGTTTCGAAGTATGTTCAACGATGCCGACCGATATGCCGAAGCTTTGATCGCACAGCAGGGTGGAAATCCGGTCTTCTTCAAGATGAAGGTCGACCCCCGGGTCACGCCGGTCGGGCGATTCCTGCGCAAGTACAGTCTCGACGAGCTGCCGCAGTTCCTCAATGTGCTGCGTGGCGAGATGAGCGTGGTCGGGCCTCGACCGCAGGTGCGGCGGGAAGTCGACACCTACGACCACATGATGCGTCGACGCTTGCTCGTGAAGCCAGGGCTGACCGGCTTGTGGCAGGTCAGTGGCCGGTCGGACCTTCCGCTCGAAGACGCGGTGCGGCTCGATCTGTCCTACGTGGAGAACGTGTCGATGCGGATGGACCTGCGGCTGATCGCGCGTACGGTCGGTGTGGTGGCCCGGGGTGACGGAGCGTACTGAAGACCCTGCGGGCCGGCGGTAGTCGGCTGTTCCGACGGTCACTCGCGCTAGTACTGCACCGACACGTGTACGGGTTGGAGCTGGTAGATCATCTGTTGTGTGGCGTTGGATCATGTTGTGGCCGATTTGGATTCGTTGATGTCGCGGATCGGGGGTCGGTTCGCGCGGTCGGAGCCGCGGGGCTCGGGCGCGGGCCTATGTGTAGGGGCTGTTGGCAGGTCTGGAACGCAAGAACGGGTCGACACTGCGCGGAGCGTGCCGTCGACGCGGACCCGGAGGGGATGTAGCGGCTTAGCGTAAAGCGGACTGGGACCTCGACGGGTCCGCGACGACATGCGCGCCTATGTGGTCGCCCACCTGGGCGACCCTGAGGCGGTGGTGGCCGCCGATGAGACTGGTTTCCTGAACAAAGGTGTGAAATCGGCCGGGGTGCAACGTCAGTATGCGGGTACCGCCGGTCGGACGGAGAACTGCCAGATCGGCGTGTTTCTGGCGTACGCCTCCCGACTTGGGCACGCTCTGATCGGCCGGGAACTCTATATTCCCGAGTCGTGGACCGATGATCGGGACCGCTGCCGAGCTGCGGGTATCCCCGACGACGTGGGGTTCGCCACCAAACCGCGGCAGGTGATCGCCATGCTGGAACGGGTGTTGGCCGCGGCAGTTCCGTTTGCGTGGTTCACCGCCGACCACGGCATAGCGCAACTGAGCCGAGACCGCTTCACGAACCAGGCCACCGCCATAGGTGTGATCCCAGGAGCTGAACTCGCGCGCCGCAGGTCGCACCTGCTCGATTTCCGCCACGCCGACCGTCGCGGCTTACTCGAGTCGAGGTCCGGGGTAACTCGCTCGCCCGGCTCTGAGGGGGCGACGGCGCAGCAATACGTCGCCGCTACCCGACAATCCCTGCACGCCCTGCGCCGCGACCTGCTCTACGCCCACGAAAGCATGATCCGCGCCCGGCACCTGGAAACCCAAACCGAACAGGCATGGTGTCTCACCCTGGCCACCAACGGAGTGATTCGCCGGGGACTGTAAGAACAACGGTGTAACTCTGAATGGAGATGCACCACGATGACTGATGTGGTTGATCGCGAGACCGGTTCGGCCGGTGATGGTTTCAGTGACTCGCAGCTGCGTGCGCTGGTCGATCAA